>JADJLT010000005.1 GCA_016709965.1 Betaproteobacteria bacterium | reverse complement strand
CCAGGACGGTAATCATCGCTTCAGGCCGACGACGATCAGCCGAAACTCAAGGTGACTGTGGAGGAGATGGTCGAGCATGGGGTGACGCTCCCGCCATCAAGGTTGCTGCGCCTTGCCGCAGTTCGGGCAAAACTTCACCCCCGGCGCCAGGCTTGCATTGCAGGCGGCGCAAGCACCGGGCAGCAGCGTTGTGCCGCATTGCGCGCAAAAGCGCGCGCCCGGATTGGGCACGATGCCGCACTTCGGGCAAGAAGGGCCACCGGCGGCTACCCCGCCACTGGGCTGCCCGGTATTCGACGGGTAATTTTGTCCCCAGCCATGATCACCGCCCGGATAATTCCCCTGGCCGCGATGATGACCTCCTTGATGACCACCTTGATGGCCGCCGGCCATCCCCTGCAAGAGCTTTTCAAAAAATCCCATGACATCCTCCGCGAACTGAGTCGGTAGATATGTGACCGGTTGCCTGATTCGCTGTTTCAGCGCCAAGCCTCCGGCCACGCCTGCAAACCTTATGCTTGTGTCGGCTCGGGGGCCGACTCGGCGGTGAAATCCTCTTCCTCAGCATCTTTGCCATGGACAAGGCGATAAAGAAGGGGCAGAACGAGAAGCGTCAGTGCAGTCGATGACAGGATGCCGCCGATCACTACCGTGGCGAGCGGACGCTGAACTTCGGCACCGGTGCCCGTTGCTATTGCCATGGGAACAAAGCCGAGGGAAGCGACCAAGGCCGTCATCAGCACGGGACGCAAGCGGGTCAATGCTCCCTCGTGAATGGCATCATCCAGAGTGCGTCCTTCTTCTCGTAAGCTACGGATGAACGCAATCATCACCAGCCCGTTGAGTACCGCCACACCGGACAAGGCAATGAAACCGATACCGGCTGAAATCGACAGCGGGATGTCTCTCAACCAAAGCGCAACGACACCGCCCGTTAACGCGAACGGAATGCCGGTAAACACTAGCAATCCATCTTTTGCATTGCCGAACATGACAAACAGCAGCGTGAACACCAGCAGCAAGGCAACAGGTACGACAATTTTCAGGCGTTGAGAAGCCGATTCCAGTTGCTCGAAGGTTCCGCCCCAGGATGTCCAATAGCCGGTCGGAATTTTGACCTCTGCCAGGCGTGTCTGTGCTTCGCCCACGAACGAGCCGATGTCCCGTCCCCGAACGTTGGCACTGACGACCACGCGCCGCTTGCCATTCTCCCGGCTGACTTGATTGGGCCCCGGCGCGACTTCCAGGCTGGCGACCTCACTTAAAGGGATATAGGTCGTACGCCCCTCGATGCCGTTGCTGACTGCAGTGCTTTTTGGCAAGGCGATCGGTAGACGCTTCATCGATTCGATATCAGAACGCAGGTTATCGGGTGACGAACGACAATATCGAAGCGTCGATCGCCTTCGAACATGGTTCCAGCCTCTCGACCACCAATGGCCGTCGAAATTGCATCCTGGACATCGCCGATGTTGAGCCCATAGCGGGCGGTCTTTTCCCGGTCGATGTTGACGGTCAGCATGGGCAAGCCGGTCGTCTGCTCCACCTTGACTTCGGATGCGCCGGGTATCTTTCCCAGAACGGCGGCAATTTTTCCCGCCGTTTCGTTCATCACATCCATGTCGTCGCCAAATATCTTGATCGCGACGTCGCTGCGGACCCCGGAGATCAACTCGTTGAAGCGCAACTGGATTGGCTGAGAGAATTCATAGGTATTGCCCGGCAGCTTACCAGCGGTCTCCTGTATGGCTGCCAGCAGTTGATCCCTGGATTTCTTTGGCTCGGGCCACTGCGTTTCCGGCTTCAGCATGATGTAGCCGTCCGAGATATTGGGGGGCATGGGATCGGAAGCGATTTCAGCTGTTCCTGTCCGCGCAAACACACGCTCGATTTCCGGGAAATCCGCTTTAAGCCGCTTTTCCAGTTGTTGCTGCATGGCAACGGACTGGGACAGGCTGGTTCCCGGAATACGCAGTGCCTGAATGGCGAAATCGCCTTCATTCAAACTGGGAACGAATTCACTCCCCATGCGGGTGACGAGCAAGCCGAGAGAATGACCATAACGGCTGTAAAGACCAGGACCACAGGCTTATTGGTCATGACACTGGCCAGCGCTGGCTTATACCAGCGCTTGGCGGTCCGCATCAGGATGTTTTCCTTTTCTCCCACCTTCGCACCGATAAACAGCGCTACCGCCGCCGGGATGAAGGTGACGGAGGATCATGGCGCCAACCAGAGCCGTGACCACGGTGAAGGCCATCGGATGAAACATTTTCCCTTCGACGCCGGTGAGCGCAAAGATTGGCAGGTAGACGATCATGATGATGAGTTGGCCGAAAAGCAGCGGTCGGCGTGCTTCCCTGGATGCGGCAAAGACCTCGTGGAAGCGCTCGGTCCGGGTCAGCGGCCGTCCGTGATGCTCTTGGGCATGGGCCAGTCGGCGCACGCAGTTTTCCACGATCACGACCGCACCGTCGATGATGATCCCGAAGTCGAGGGCTCCGAGGCTCATCAAGTTGGCACTGACGTGGTAAGTCACCATTCCTGAAAAGGTAAACAACATGGAAAGCGGGATCACCATAGCTGTGATTACCGCTGCCCGGATGTTGCCAAGGAACAGGAACAGAATGACGATGACCAGAACAGCGCCCTCAAGGAGATTCTTCTTGACGGTATTGATCGCCTTATCCACCAGAACAGTCCGGTCATAGACGGTGACCGCCTTAACTCCTTCGGGCAGGCTGCGGTTGATTTCCACCATTTTCTTGTCTACGGCTGCAGAGACGGTTCGACTGTTCTCGCCAATCAGCATGAACACCGTACCGAGGACGATTTCACGACCGTCGTCGGTGGCGGCACCGGTACGCAGTTCGCGGCCGATACCGACCTCAGCTACATCGCGAACGCGGATCGCCACCCCTTGCACATTGCCGAGAATGACATTGCGGATGTCCTCGATGCTCCGTACCTGGCCTGGCGCCCGGATCAGATACTGTTCGCCACGCTTCTCGATATAGCCTGCCCCGACGTTGCTGTTGTTGCGGTCGATAGCGGTTACGACGTCTTGCAACGTCAGCCCATAGGAAGCGAGTTTTTCAGGGCTGGGCGCAACCTGGTATTCCTTGGCAAACCCGCCGATCGAGTTGATTTCGGTAACTCCCGGCACATTGCGCAACTGCGGTTTGATGATCCAATCCTGTATCTCGCGCAAATCGGTCGGTGTATAGGCGCTACCGTCTGGCTTTCTGGCTCCGTCTTCGGTTTCTACGGTCCACAGGTAAATTTCCCCCAAACCTGTCGAAATTGGCCCCGTGGCCGGCGAAATTCCAGCCGGAAGCTTTTCCTTGGCTTCCTGAATACGCTGATTGACCAGTTGGCGGGCAAAATAGATGTCCGTTCCATCCTTGAAAATCACCGTAACTTGAGACAGACCGTAGCGCGACAGCGAGCGTGTCTGTTCCAGATGTGGCAGACCGGCCATGACGGTCTCGACCGGATAGGTCACCCGTTGCTCAACCTCCAATGGTGAATAACCAGGTGCCGCCGTATTAATCTGAACCTGGACGTTAGTGATGTCGGGCACCGCGTCGATCGGCAGGCGCTGGTAGTTGTAGATGCCCAGTACGGCCATGCCAAGCACGGCCAAAATGACCAGCCAGCGGTGCTCGATGGCGAGGCGAATGATGCGTTCAAACATGTTGTTCTCCCCCACCTCAGTGGCTATGCTCGGCACTACCCTTGCCGAGCTCCGATTTCAGGACAAAGCTACCGGCTGCAGCGTATGGCGTTCCAGCCTTCAAACCGCTGAGCACTTCGATCAGCTTGCCGTCAGAACGCCCCAAGGTGACGGGTTGGGCAACAAAGCCGTCAGCCACCTTTATAAAAATAACGCTCTTGTCCCCGATCGTCTGGATTGCCTCGGCCACAACGCTTACCGGGACTTCGGCCTCACCGGAGACCACTTCGACATTAACGAACAAGCCAGGCCGCCAGGCCATCTTTGGGTTGTCCAGGATGACACGCGCCTTGGCCGTACGGGTCTCCTGGCCGAGCAAGGCGCCAACATAGGAGATGCCGCCTTCCGCCTTCGATTCGAATGCAGTCGCCTTGACGACGACCTTTTCGCCGATGCGAACGATGTTCAGATCCTTGGCGGGAACAACGATTTCCGCCCAAACCGTGGACAGGTCGGAAACCGTGAATATGCTGGCATCTTCCTTGACCGCTTCGCCGAGCGCGATGTGCTTTTCCACGACCATGCCATCGAAAGGTGCCCGGATTTCATAGCGGTTGAGGCTTCCCGAAACGCTCGGGCTTGCCCCCAGCGCAATCAGTTTTTGCTGGCTGTTGGCGACGGCAATTTCAGCTTCCCGCAAAACCTGCTGTGCCAGGAGGTAGTCCTGCTCGGCGGAAATTTTTCTTCCCAGAGCTTTTTTTCCCGCTCGTAGGTCGATTTGGCAAGCGTCAGCCGCTTCTGCGCCGACAACAGTTCGCTGCGCTGCTCGGAGAGTCCGGTACTGGCGATAACTGCCAGTATCTGTCCGCGCTTGACCAATTGCCCAAGGTTGGCCGGGACACTTTCAACGACACCAGCTAACCGCGGCACAACGTGAGCTGTCCGATCTTCATTGAAGCGGATCTCACCCGGCAGTTGTGCCGCTGTTCGGATTTTGGCAGGGGCCGCCTTCTGGATACTGATGGCGGCCGATTTGACCTGCTCATCAGTCAGTTCGATTTTTCCTTCTTCCCTCGTATCGATGAACAGGAACGGTGTATTAGCCATCTTAGCGGTAATAGCTGCTTCAAAGGCATGGGGTTCGGCGATCGGACTGGTACTGATCAGGAAGTCTTGTTCCGCCTTGAAGGCCACTTCCTGCTTTTCTCCGTTCGGCCGCGTCAACGTCACAGAAACCTTAGCTGCTGAAGGGGCCAAGGGCTTGTCCTGTTGGAACAGCCAGACACGAAAATGAGGCTCACCACCTTCTTCAGCCAACAATAACTCCAGGCCAAATCCATCTTCGGTAAACAACTTGCCTCCATGAGAGCCCGTCTTCGGTCCATCCTCATGATGTTCTGCGTCGCTGTGGCCTTTGGCGTGATCATGGCCGTCACCGTCCTGAGCGCCATGATGCTCGGCATCAGCATGCCCCTTGGATTCGGCATGGCTGGCATGCTCACTCTTCTCTGCTGATTGACCCGAAGAGGAAGAACCCAGAATCCAGCCGCCGGTAGCAATGCCCATCGCCAAAATGACAGCGATGGCGATACCTTGTTTTTTGGAAAGGTTAAAAGCGTTCTTGTCGATATTGAATTTCACTGCTTGCTCCTACGGACGACTTGGCATTGGGGACGACATTGAATTGCTGGAGCCCAGTACGCGCTCTAGTTCGGCAGCAGTCCGATGCGCCTCGGACAAACTTCTCAGGTATTGGGCTCTTGCCTGAAAGAAGGTGCGTTGAGCATCCAGGACTTCCAGAAAACTGAATTTCCCAAGCTCGAACCCTTTGCTGGCTGCGTCATAGGCGCTGCGTGCGCCGGGCAGAATTTCGCTTTGTAAGGCTTGCGCTTCAACGACCAGTGACTTCAAGCGTTCCTGGTTTTGTGTGACTTCCGTGCTTAAGCGAACCTCAGTGGCGCTGAACTCATCGCGAGCCTTATCCGCCCGCCGCAGTGCTTCGAGTACATTGCCCTGGTTGCGGTCGAATATCGGGAAGGGGATCGAGACGCCCACGATGGTTTGGTTGCGCCCAAGTTCTTCAACCTTTTTTGAACCCAAGCTGACCGTGACGTTTGGAAACCGCCGAGACCGCTCGACATCGGCAAGCGCTGCAAAACGATCGGTCTCGTGGCGTGCTCGGGTAAGAACCGGGGAGTTGTTCAACCGACGATCGATCTCGTCGGCGGAGAGAATTTCTGGCAGATTGTCGATACGCCCTTCGACCTGTTCAAACCGTGGCGTCTTACTTCCCCCAGGTCGCTGCCAGACGATTTCGTGCTGCGACCAAATCCCCTTTGGCTTGATTCAACTCCACCCGTGCAGACGCCCCAGCAACGCGGGCCTTGGTTTCCTCAACGGGAGAAATTTTGCCGGCCGTAACCCGGCGCGATGCAGCTTGGGTAGCGCGTTGGGCGAGGCCGAGAAAATCCTCTGTTTGCAGTACCCGTTCTTGAGCCACCAGGACATCGAAGAAGGCGCCAACGACGCTAGCTCGGATACCCTGACGTTTGGCCACCAAGTCGGCAGCGGCTACATCCCGTCCCCGCTCGGCGGAAACAATCCGTGCAGCACGCCGGCCCCCCAACTCGATTAATTGGCTGATCTGAACGGTTGTGGTTCGGGTCGCCTTATTCTGCGTATCTTCAACCAAGGTTGAAACTTCCGGGTTCGGCAGTATCCCTGCTTGAATCACCGCTCCCTCGACTGCTCGCAATTCATTGGTTGCGGCAGATAGTTCGGGATTGGCCGCTAGCGCGAGATCGATTGCAGCGGAAAGGGTTAAGGTTCCGGTCGGTTCCTTGGCAAGCGCAGGTACGGCTTCGATCAGCGACGGCACATTTTGCGTCTGCGCCCAGAGGTTGGTGCTGGCAATCACCGTAAATCCGAAAAGGGTTCGGACCAGTAAAGCGATAATTGGTTGTTGGCGGTACATCCGATTCTCCGTTGATGAAAGACACATCAGGAAATCGGCGGGGCGCCACACCGCAAGCGGCTTGGCATCGTGCGCAGCTCAAGCTGCGGCAAACAGATATGGGAAAAGTAACCCAATCCCGCCGATCAGGCGGAGATCGACCAGTTGGGACGTTCAGGCAGATCGCTAGGTGGCGACGTCAAGAAATGGGGAGACCACGCGTGATCGGCTACGCCACCAGCAACCTGCTGGGCATTGGCAACACTGGTTAATACTGCAATACAACTGGCATGGCAGACGGCACAATCACTGTCGATACCAGAGAGTTGGCCTTTGGCAGCCTTGGCGCTATCGTCGGCCTGATGTTTGTGCTCGTGGTGACCAAAATGATGCGCAGTAGCTCCTGTTTCATGCTGGCAATAGGTAGCCGCCACCGACCAGGTAATCTGGAGTGACAGTAAGACCAACAGGAAAACGGCAAGCCAACGACGCATGTCAATGATGGTAGCAGAGTGAGAGCAATAGGGATACCAGTGATGTCTTTGCACCGAAGTTGCAAGATTTGTGGCAGATAGCTCGTTTACCTGCCACTCTTCTAGGCAACATTTTTTCTGGTAGGCTAATTAGCCGCCTTGGTAGAGCGCTTCACGCTGCTTTTTTTCTTCCGGTGTCATCTTCAGAGAGGGGGCCGGCGTGTTGTGGTTGAGTTTATCCACATGTTGCCATTTACCATCACGAAGGACATATTCGTGCGACAAGCACCCAGCCTTGATCACCGCCAACATATCGATACTGACCATCGGCGCTATTCGGGTTACGTTTAAAGTCCTCAAGCTCCTTTTGGACTTGCTGAGTGGTTTTGTTGCTGGAATCATGCGACGGGTAGTATTTTACCGTTCCGTCGGGCCCACTATGCATGACCGACTCCGCCAAGGCCTGTCCTGACAGGACCAATCCGGCACAAAGAACAGGGATAGAAAAGACTTGTTTAACGTTCATGATAGGAACTCCTTCATTAAATACCGGTTCATCGGTTTTGATATATGCCGAACAACGGCCTAGCATGGATGAACTATATGAAATGGGCTCTGACAGAATGCCAACAGGAAGTTTACAAATTTGACATCTTTTGCTTCGTGAAGAAATGAAATTACTGGTCGTCGAGGATGAACAAAAGCTTGCGCTGTACTTGCAAAAAGGCTTGGGCACGGCAGGCTTCGTGGTTGATATTGCGCATGATGGGGTAACCGGGCTTCATATGAGCCTGGCGTTCGATTATTCGGCAATTATCCTTGACTCCATGTTGCCGGGAATGGACGGACTTACCCTGCTTGCCGCTTTGCGTACCAAAAAACAGACGCCAGTCTTGATGCTTACAGCCTTGGGCAAGGTGGAGGATCGGGTCACCGGATTGCAAACAGGCGCAGACGATTACCTGGTGAACCCTTCGCCTTTTCTGGAGCTGATTGCACGGATTCAAAGGTCTGCTTAGGCGATCAGCACCACATCAAGTGGAGACGCAATCAAACAGGCTGACACTTCATAACCTCGAAATGGATCTGGTGCGCCGCAAGGTCTCCAGGAACGGTCAGCGTCGATCTGAGTGCCAAGGAGTTCCTCCTGCTTTCTCTGTTTTCTCGGAAACAAGGCGGAGGTGCTGTCACGAACCGAGATTGCCGAGCAGGTTTGGGATATGAACTCGATAGCAGCACCAATGTCAGTCGAAGTTTCGATCGCAACTTCGCGCCAAAATGGATACGCCCTTCGAGACGCAGTTGCTGCATACCGTACGCGGCATGGGCTATGTCCTCGAACTGCGCGAATGAGACTCAGAACAATGATCAATCCGACGCTGAGCAGTCGCCTCATACGCTGGCTCGCTTCGCTGAGTTTGGGTGTTCTGGGGTGTTTGTGCCTCGGAGTCTTTTTCTCGGTCAAAGCCAACCTTGAAACACAACAGGACCTGCGTCTTGAAAGGCTCAGCACGGCAATTCGGCACCTGTTTGAAGAAACACCGGACACCTGCAACCGGGGTCGCTTGAACGACCTTGACGATCTTCTGAAAATCAATCGGGACTCGCATCTCGGGTTAATCGATAGGCTGGGTGAGGCTCGCTTCATCTCGATGCCAAGTGCGTGGCCATCAAAAAGCCTTTTTATTCGTTTGCACTCCCCGATGAAGCACAGAGGACAGATTTTGCCGTTGCCGAATTGGCACTTGAGACTGCGCCCGATGAAGCGATTCTGGATCGCCTCGCAGCCATCCTCTGGGGGGCTGCGTTGATCGGGAGTGCGGCAATCACGCTGGGCGGCTACCTGATCGTTTATTTTGGACTGGCCCCCATTCGGAAGCTGGCTGAGCAAACGCGCAGTCTCGCAATCCTTTCCCTCGACAAGCGCTTGGAAACAGCGCGAATCCCGGCCGAGTTGCAAGTTCTCGTCGATCAGTTCAACGATTTGCTGAATCGACTGGAAAAAGCCTATCAGCAACTCGAAGGGTTCAATGCCGATGTGGCGCACGATTGAGAACCCCATTGGCGAACATCATCGCCAGCAGCGAGTTGGCCTTGCGTGGCAACGACAAGGACGAACACCTGCGCGATTGCATCGGTTCGAATCTCGAAGAAATGCACAGGCATCGTGCGTCGTCAATGACATGCTATTCCTGTCGCAAGCCGACCGGGGTGCTAAAGCTCGGCGGATGCCCGTTCAAAGCCTTGCCCAGCTCTGCGCCGAAGTGGCCGACTACTACGAAGCGGTGTGATCGAATCTTGGACCTTCAATGGTCTATCGAAGGCGATGCATCGGGCCCAATGACGCGGCGCTGCTCCGGCGCGTGCTGTCCAATCTGCTGAATAATGCGGCTCGGTATGCGGATCACGGAAGTTCAATCGTGATTCGTATCGCCGCGGAAACCTTTGGGCACACATCAAGCGCTCGGTGATCGAATCGAGGGGAACCGATTTCGCTGAGAGTCTGCCTCATATCTTCGACCGCTTTTCCGGCGACGCCTCCGCAGCCAGCCATCAGAATCATGGACTGGGTCTCGCCATCGTTGGCGCGATTGCCCGGATGCATGACGGGAGGCCTTCGCAAATCCGCCCATGGTGAGACAGAACTAGGCGTGTCACTGGCCTGCTGACGGCCCCGCTGCTTTTGCCGATGCCGACCAACAAGGGTCTTTAGTCTTTGGTTTGCGGTGCAGAGGTTCGCAACATCCGCAGACCGTTGGCGACGACCAGCAGGCTGGCGCCATGAGCCGCAAAACACCGCCATCCACATCGTGGCATTTCCGAATACTGCCAGTCCAAGGAACACGACCTTGATCCCAAGAGCCAGGGCAATGTTCTGCCAGAGTACGGCGTGGGTCTGGCGAGACAAGCGTATGGTTTCCGGAATGCGCCGCAGGTCATCGTTCATGATCACCACGTCGGCTGCTTCCATGGCCGTATCGGTCCCGGCAGCACCCATGGCCACGCCGATGTCGGCACGGGCCAGGGCAGGTGCATCGTTGATGCCGTCGCCGGTCATCGCGGTCGGGCCATAGCGAGCCTGCAAATCTTCGATGGCCGCCAGTTTGTCCTCAGGAAGAAGATTTCCCCGGGCGTCGTCGATGCCGGCTTCCTTGGCGATGCTCGCGGCCGTCGCCACATTGTCGCCGGTCAGCATGACCGAGACGACACCGAGCCGGTGCAGATCGGCCACCGCCTCCCGTGAGCTTTCCTTGATGGTGTCGGCCACCGCAAAATCGCCAGCACCGCGCTGTTCCGACGCCGCATAGTCACCGTCCGGCCCTTGCGTCTCGGTACCCTGAAGGCGAACCTCGATCTCGGCGCTACACAGAGAGCGTTCCTCAATCAGGCGATGATTGCCGAGGAGCAGCAGGTGGCCGTCGGCACGCGCTTACACACCCCGTCCGGCAAGGGCGAGAAAATCGGTCAAGCCGTTCTCCGGAAGCCTGAGACCGGTCGCAATCGCTTTTGAGACCGGATGGTCCGAGTGCCCGGCGAGGCTGGCCGCCCAAGCGAGCACCTGGGATTCGGGGATCGTCGAGGGAAGCAGTTCAGTGGCGACCAGACGGGGTTTGCCTTCGGTAATGGTGCCGGTCTTGTCGAGGGCAATGACCCGCAGTTTGCGTGCCTCTTCAAGATAGACACCGCCCTTGATCAGGATACCGCGGCGGGCCGCTGCGGCCAGTCCGCTGACGACCGTTACCGGCGTGGCGATCACCAGCGCACAGGGGCAAGCGATGACCAGCAGCACCAGGGCCTTGTAGATCGCCTGCGTCCAAGTCCAGCCGAGGAGCCAGGGTGTCAAAATGGCCACGGCAAGTGCGATGCAGAACACAGCCGGGGTGTAGATTGCGGCAAACTGATCCACGAAGCGTTGGGTTGGCGCTTGCGTCCCCTGCGCCTGTTCGACCGCGTGGATGATGCGGGCCAGTGTGGTGTTGTCGGCAGCAGCCGTCACGCGGAACTCCAGAATGCCGGTTTCGTTGATCGTGCCGGCGAACACCGGGTCGCCTGCCGCTTTGTCAATCGGAATGCTTTCGCCGGTGACCGGCGCCTGATTGACCGCACTGGTTCCTGCCGTCACCTGACCATCGAGCGGTATCCTGGCGCCGGGTTTGACCCGAACGCAGGCTTCCAGCTTTACCTCTGCGGCGGGTATTTCCCGCCATGTTCCATCAACCTGCCGAACTTCCGCCGTCTCCGGCGTCAAGTCAAGCAGGCCCTTGATGGCGTTACGCGCCCGATCCACGGAGCGGGCCTCGATCAGTTCGGCAATGGCATACAAGGCCATGACCATCGCCGCCTCGGGCCACTGTCCAATGAGGAAGGCACCGGTCACCGCTACGCCCATCAGCGCGTTCATGTTCAACTGCCCGCGCCGCAATGCCGCCACGCCTTTGCTATAGGTGGAAATGCCGGACAGCCAGATGGCGGCGATGGCCAATGCCATACCGAAGCCCTTGAAAGGCAACGTGTCGGGCGCGAAGAAATCCAGCGCTTCCGCGCCGACGGCCAGGCCCAGCGCCAGAATGCTTCGCCATAGCTCACTGACGCCGACGTTTTCATTCGCTGCCTGATCTGACGACACCGCCTTGGGGCTGAACCCCGCCTGGCGGATAGCGGCCAAGGCTGCATTAAGGGCATCCGTCGAGGCATCTATCGAAACGGTGCGTGCCGACAGTTGAAAACGCAGGGAGCGGATGCCCTCGATACCGGCCACCGCTCGACGGATGTCATTCTCCTCGTTCGGGCAGTCCATAGTTGGAATCAGAAAAACCGGCACGCCATCGCTTTGTGCGAGATCGGGGCTGCTGGGATGTCAGCGGCGGCGGGCACCGCTACGGAGCAACTGCTGGCGCATCCGCAGTGGTGGTTTCTGAAGGGGGTGGGGTGGGGTCAAGACTCATGGTGTTTTCCTTGTTTTCTTTATTAGAAACCATTGGTGGCTACAGGGTCAAGCAATTGCAATCAAAAGGAAAATAGTCGGAGCCGCCAATGTCCGAGTTGTTATTTCATTACGCACCTGTAGTAACTATAGGGTCAAGCGCGTAAAATAAAGTATTCCGAAATGCCCGGGCAGCAAGAAGGATCGAGTCGCGAGAATTGGTGAGTTAGGGCAAGCCACTGGCGTCGATATCGAAACTATCCGTTATTACGAGAAAGCCGGCCTACTACCGGCACCGGCCCGTCACCCAAACGGCTATCGTGCCTATGCTCCCTTACACGTGGAACGGCTGGCCTTCATCCGCCATTGTCGGGCTTTGGATATTTCGCTGGCCGACATCCAGCGCTTGCTGGCATTTGTGGCGCATCCGGAAAGCGATTGCCGCGATATCGACCAACTGATCGATGCGCAACTAGCTCGTGTCAGGCCGTTTGCAAAGCATGCAGGCACTGGAGCGCCAACTCACTGCCTTGCGCGGCCGATGCGGCAACAGCCATCTCGCCGGGGACTGCGGGATTCTTCATGGATTGGTCGCGGCAGCTCACCATGAAGCCTGCGTCTGCCATAGCGAAGCACTTTCGAAGCCGGCCGAACTGGAGGCAGTGATTGCCCCTTTGGCCACCCAAGGAGCGTAGCCCATGCACTGGCATCGCGGCATTGCCGTTGCCCTCGCGGCAGCCGGTCTGTTCGGGATAGGCACCCCGCTATCCAAGCTTTTGCTAGCCCAGGTCAGCCCCTGGCTGCTGGCAGCGCTGCTCTATCTCGGCTCTGGCATCGGCCTCTGGCTCATGCGCCAGATTCGCCGTAGCCCGAAGGTGCATCTTGATCGGGGCGATTGGCGCTGGCTCGCTGCAGCCACCGTTGCCGGCGGGATGATCGGGCCGGTACTGCTGATGATCGGGCTGTCAGCCATGCCGGCATCGGGCGCCTCGCTCTTGTTGAATGCCGAAGGCGTTCTGACTGCACTGCTTGCCTGGTTTGTTTTTCATGAAAACTTTGACCGTCGTATCGCCCTGGGCATGCTCGCCATCGTCGCCGGGGCACTGGTCCTGAGTTGGCCATCCGATGCGCAGTTCTCCGGGGCATGGCCCGCGCTGGCGATTCTCGGTGCCTGTTTCGCCTGGGCGATCGACAACAACCTGACCCGTAAGGTCGCACTGGCTGATGCCTCGTTCATCGCCATGGTCAAGGGCTTGGTCGCCGGAATCACCAATCTCGTACTGGCGCTTTTGGCCGGGGCGCTCTGGCCGGCACCTGGAGTCGTTGCGCAGGCGGCATTGCTTGGCTTCGCCAGCTATGGCGCCAGCCTCACGCTCTTTGTCATCGCGCTGCGCCATCTGGGGACTGCTCGCACTGGCGCCTACTTTTCCGTGGCGCCATTCTTTGGAACGCTGCTGGCGATCCTGTTGCTCAACGAACCAGTGACGCCACAATTGCTGGTGGCCGGGTTGTTGATGGCCTTGGGTGTCTGGCTGCATCTATCGGAGCAACATGAGCATGGACATCGGCACGAAGCGCTTGAGCACACGCATGAGCATGTCCACGGAGAAAATGACAGTCACCACGATCACGAGCACCCCGGGCCGGTCCTGTCCGGAACCCGCCACACCCATCGTCACCAGCACGCGCCGATCGAGCATGCCCATTCGCACTTTCCCGATGCTCACCATGCGCACAAACACTGAGGACGGGCAATGATCAAGACCGGTTTGCTGTTTTTTGCCACAGCACTGGCCGAAATCATCGGCTGTTTCCTGCCTTACCTGTGGCTGCGCAAGGAGGGCTCCCCGTGGCTGCTGCTGCCGGCTGCGCTCAGTCTTGCAGTCTTTGTCTGGCTTCTGACCTTGCATCCGGCGGCGAGCGGCCGGGTCTATGCGGCTTACGGTGGCGTCTATGTGGCGACAGCACTGCTCTGGCTGCGGGTGGTTGACGGCATCAAACTTTCCTCACTTGACTGGCTGGGTGCTGGAATTGCCCTGTTGGGTATGGGCATCATCGCCTCGGCCTGGAAACCCGCTGGATAGAAGACTGCTGGCCTTGGCTCAACGATCAGCTCACGACACTCAACAACCAACCTGTAGAGAAAAAATACGTTGAGCACTATGACAACGCGCTAGCGTACGATTATTTCCGTTTTCTGTCACTTCCCCATATACATCAGCTCAAAACCAAACTCTAAACCCTCGGTGCTGACAAGCATGGCATCTCCTTTCCGCAATGTTGTCCATAATATCCGAACTTGCATTACATGACTTTTAATAGATAACTTGCATGTAGTCGTTATTTGAGAGGACCACGACCGGACGGGTCTTGAGCCTGGGGTCAAATAGCTTCTCGCAGCTGGCGTAAAAGTTGTTGCAATCAACTAGGGCAAATACGGGACGGTCAGGGCTCACAGCGTTAGGTGACGAACCGTTTGAATTTGCCGACGACGACACCCCACACCTCGAGCTCCATGCCCTCGTGAATCTCAAGGGCCGGGTAGCTCGGATTTTCGGCGATGAGCGCCACCCGACCGGCACGCCGGTAGAGGCGCTTCACCAGTCGCTCGCCATTGACGAAGGCCACCACGACCAGGCCGTGCCGTGGCCGGATGCTTTTATCCACGACCAGGATGTCGCCATCGAATATCTCGGCCCCCTGCATCGAGTCGCCCTCAACCGGAAAGAAGAACGTCGACACCGGATTACGAACCAGGTAGTCATTGATGTCGAGGCGTTTATCCTCGTAGTCGGCGGCTGGCGACGGGAATCCAGCTGAGATCTTTACGGTGTCGAGCGGCAATGCAAGCCGTGGTGCATGAGGCATTGGAACGACGATACCCGGCCCGAACAGGGCAGCGGACTCAAGCATGCGCTGGCGCCTCTTCTGGGTGCTGGATGAGATGCTCATCGACCGGCTCAGTCAATAAAACCATTGAGCACTCTGGGCAGACCATGCTCAGGTGCCCGTTGATAGTGGCCTGCTCAAGCTCGGCGCGGGAAAGCGGGCTGTGGCAGCTAGGGCAGACGACGCGAATCATGGCGGGCTCCTTTTGTTCAATACTGTAGTTTTATACAGTCTTAGGCAAGAGGCAATACTGTATGCAACAGGCATCGTTGGCAGCCGCTAAACAAACAGATACACGATGCTGACTATCAATGCCGATGACCACCCGTTCATGCGGCAGTACCACAAGCCTGAGGACGAGAAGAGGATGGTAGTCATCCTCAACGAGAATGACTAAGACGCCTGGCTGCAAGCACCGGCGGCCGACAGCCGGGACTTCCTTCGCCAGTTCCCAGCCGACAATCTGGACGGCCAATAGCCTCAGCAGTCATTGCTTTGAACTACAAGGCTTTTACCCCGGCACGCGTCCATCCATTGCATGTTGATTTCAGCGTTCGCCCCGGCCACCACTTCTCTGGCCCGCGGAGGCACGCCTTAGGACACGATTTTCAGTACCGGCCTCTTGTCGCCCGGCATGGGTGGTGGCGGTGGCTGAGTGACCAGCTCGCCCACCAATGACTCGATCTCATCCAGCGGTATGTGCAACTCAGCCGCGATGCGGTCCCTGGTAATGCCGTCCTTCCAGAGTTCGTCAAAGACCATGCGCCAGAGTGTGGACTTCTCACGCGCAAGACCTTGAGGTTCGGTTGTTCGATATCCCAAGTGGCTCATCTGCTTGCACAGCTCGCGGTAGTGCCAGTCCGAGATCAGACCGGCGTCGAACGCCGTGCGTGCCAGAGCCGACACCGAGACGCCCCACCGCTTTTTGGCTGATACCAGCCGAGCTAGGGAGTTGACCCGGCCCATGTGACCAATCAGGTCGCCCCGGTTGATCAGGAACGCCGAGGCGAACATATCGGCCTCGCGTTCGATATCCCGACCACCACTTGTCATGCCGTGGATGTGCAGGACCAGGTGGGCCAGTTCGTGGGCCGCATCAAAACGGCTGCGCTCCGCTGATTTGAAGGTGTTCAAGAAGATGTAGGGGGTGTTACCTCGCCAGCAGGAAAATGCATCGACATGCTTGTGCTGCTCGGCCAACGAGAAGACCCGGACCCCCTTGGACTCCAGCAGCTTAATCATGTGCTCGATCGGCTTGGTTCCCATGCCCCAATGGCTGCGCAGAGCCTCGGCAGCCGCAATGGGATCTTCGTCACGCAGGTCAAGCAGCTGCGCTGCGGGAAGCTCGAATCTCTCGGCCACCCAACCATGCAACTCAAACGCCAGATCGCCTGCTGCCAGAGCCGCGTCGCGCTGGCGAGCCGTGAGCGACGACAAGCTACGAAAGCTCACTGCCTCGGCACCAGCGCTTCGCTGTCGCTGAGATAGAAGAATTCCGTCGGATAATTCAAGGCGTGGGCCAGCGCACGCACGGTATCACTGCCCGGTTCTGGGGTATCGCCTGCCTCTAAGCGCGTGAGCGTCAGAGCCGTCAGGTGTGCCTTCTCTGCCAGTTCCTTCTTTGTGAGCTGTCTGCGCTTTCGAGCTAGCGTAAGCCTGCTCCCGTTAAACATACGCTGCTTCGTTCTTCATCTTCATCTTCACTTCTTTGCTATTCGCACCTCATGCTCCACGGGACCGCTGCCATCGTCGGGCTGACCGATGTTGCCGGGCGTGGGTTCCAGATCCTCGTCAACGACCCAGATACGTTTGCTGAAGCCCTCGAACTGGTTGCCCTCGAAGGCTTCAGGGCAGACCTCGGCCCGCAACCTCTTGGAATCCGCGCTCACGCAGACAGCCCACACGGTCGGCGCGCAGCCAATAGCGTCCACTGCCTCCGGGGCGTCTCGATCGAAGAGCTCGGCCTGGCCGTTCTGGATAAGCTTGCGCGACCCAGCCCCCTTCCCCGAGATAGCCTGAGGGTTCTGTTCTGTGCAGGCGATGTCGACGTTCTGAAAGCAGATCTGGATCCCGAGCTTGTCGTTGACGGTCGCCTCCACGTTGCCGGTGCGGCTTAGCCGCCAGCCCAGAGGCAAAAGATCCATGCGGATAGCCCGGACGCCATTGATATAGGCCAGAGTGCCCGGCGTGCTCGAAGGGTCGATCTCTAGAGCTTCGGCCTTGGCTGCCGCAGCTTTCCGAGCTATGGACGTGACAATATCCACCGTCAGCCCGAGCGAGTGTAGCTCCTGATGGACCGAAAAATCTTCATTGATGACAATGGGTGTTTGCTGAAACATAAATTTAGAATGTTGATTTTTAAGACCTGCATTGTAGGCGGAAAAAATCAACACGTGTGAAATTTTATTTAAGATTTCTCAGCGGCGTGCTCTGGCCGCCATCGAAGAGTGTGAACGGCATCGATGAGGGGGCATTCGACCGCATTCCAAAAGTCTTAGAGGCAGCAATGGCCGGGAGTGAATTCGTGAGATCGCGGCGCGACTGTTCAACGCGATTCTTGGCTGAGCGGCAGGTCAGCAATGAATCGGTTACCCGCCGCTCGGTCGAAATCTGCCTCAAACGTCATCTTCCTGATCTAACGAACTCACCCAAGGAGTCGTACGGAAAAAAAGCTTTGCATAAGGCAGAGGTGCCGTCGCCAGACCCGCCTTGTCAAAGGTCCTCTGGGTAATGCACAGTTGCCAATCAATCCGATCCTATGTGTCATGCAATGGGGAATGTTTCTAGCGGCATATTTCCGCTAATATCGAAATCCCCCTCTCAAGTCCGCCATTCCCACGAGACACCACAACCTCGGCTGCCTATCCTCCAGTCATGTGCTCGCAAGGGCAATACGCCGCCACAGAACTGGGGAAAGCCGCATGTTAACCGCCACATCAGCGACTCGTCAGCATCACCTCTCACCTCCATCGGAGGAGGGTAAAGCTCACCATGTCATCGAGACTCGCCTGTGGCTCGAGGAGCACGACTGGCTTTACCGCCTGCTGCGTAGCGAAGACAACGTTTCGCCAACCTTCCGCTTTCCCGATCTTATCAGCGCCAGCGTCTCGCTGGTCTTCACGCATCAGGACGCCCCCTGTCGCATTTTCCGGTATCTCGGGACCGAACTTGTTCTTCGCTCGCCCGAAACACCGCGCCGCCGCGAATCGATGTGGCGGCACCAGTACCAGTTGCTGTTGGACCTGCAACGTTCTCCCGCTAACCGGCACCCCAACCCCAAGTTCCAACTCGACCAATTGACCACGGCCTGCGTCGCCCTGTGCCGGGCAGAGGATGGCTCGGGCGCAGGCATCCTGCGGCAGGCCCGCCGCAACATGGCCGAACGTTCCCTTCCCGGGGGAGATGCGCCGCCCGGCTGAGGCTTACGACGCCCCCTGACTGGCATGCACCCGCTTCTGACCCGCTCGCTCACCGTCACCCTGCCTGGCTAACGCCAGACCGACCCGAACCCGACCCTGACCGTCCGCGCAGCGCCGACGGCCCAGACCCTCGCTGCCCGCCTACCCGGCGGGTCGTTCCGGTTTCGTTGGAGAGGTGACTCATGCGTCTGCCGCTGTACTTTGCTGGTCTGGCTGCCCTGGCCGTCCTGGCGACCGCGCCCACCTGGGCGTGGGCCTGCTGGGAGGAAGCCGCCCAGCGCTACGGCATCTCGGCCGACCTACTCTATGCCATCGCCCGGGTCGAATCGAATCTGAATCCGAAGGCCGTCAACCGCTCGCACCTCCAGCGCACCGGGTCCTACGACATCGGTCTCATGCAGATCAACAGCGGCCATCTTTTAGCCCTGTCACGCCACGGCATCCGGGAAAAGGATCTCTTCGAGCCCTGCACCAACATTCAGGTCGGCGCCTGGTTGTTGTCTGACCTGTTCTCCCGGCAGGGTGCGACATGGGATACGGTCGGTGCCTACAATGCTGCCTGCTCACAGCTCAATGGCGAAGCCTGCACAAAGGCTCGAGCCCAATACGCCTGGCGGGTATATCGCCAGTTGCCCGCGCAACATAGTAGACAACTCACCGGGGTAACAGAGAGGGGCAAACAGACGCCCCAAAGCGAAACATTCGCCCTGATGTCGGTAAGGGTGGCGCCATGAAAGCCGCCCTTCTGAACTACCGCAGGCTCGTCCTCTTTGGCTGTTGCACCTTCTTGGCTGCATCGTGCAGCCTGTTCCATAACTCGGCGCCACAGGATCACCCAAAGAACACGGGTGACGCTGCCCCCAGGCAACTAGCGCAACTCGATTTTGGCCGCCAAGCCGCTTTCGGACACTGCGTACCGCCAGCCTGCCCGACCCGTACACCGAAGACCCTCGCAACGGATTCCTCAGTTCGGACGATCAACGGCGCAGCACCCTCCTCGTCAGCCCAGTCCATCCCCTCTGAAGCTATCACCCCGCTCCCAACACCCAAGATCGACACTTCGCGGACGATCATTGTCCAGTTCGACCTCGGCAGCGCAAAGCTAAGCCCCGCTGCCCGTTCCAGCCTGAATGGGGCAATGAGCACCCTGCTTTCGGCACGCCAGATCATGATCGTCGGCCGTACGGACAACACCGGGCCGCTGGCCTTCAATGAATCGCTGGCCCTCGCCCGCGCGCTGGCGGTTCGCGACCACCTGCTCAGCACCCACCCGAGGCTGACACCCACACTCAGCGTCAAGGCCCGCGGTGCGTGCTGCTTCATTGCCGCGAACGACACTCTGGCCGGCCGCACGCAGAACCGGCGGGTCGAGTTGGTCTTTGATCTGCGCGACAAGGAACGGCCGTGACATCGCGGCTTCCGCCGGCTGACATTCAAATCCATTACCCGCCGAGCGCATGCGCTCTCACCCACCGGCATGTTTATGTGCCCACCCGCCTTCCTACCCCCTATTCGTCATTCCACTTTTGTTCGGAGGTTCTCATGAACGCTACAGCCCCTGTTTCTTTCCCTCACCTTGCCGCCCGTAAGCCGATGAACCTTACCGTGCTACTGGCGACGATCGTCGTCGGTCTCGGCGCTGCCTTTCCCGGTTACGCCCTGGATCTGGTGGCATTCACCGGCATCACCGGGCCGCTCACTTCAGCCCTGACCCAGATCGCCGCACTTGGCCCGGGGATCAAGGCCCTGGTCGGCTTCGTCGGCTTCGTCGTCGCCCTCATCTCGCTATCGGCTCTGCGCAATTTCGGCCCGGTCTTGTTCTACATCGGGCTGGCCATCTTTGCCGCCGTGGGCCTGGTGATCGCCGGCGCGATCATGGGCGCGGTGATCTGAAACGCTGGCATCGACCCCAGGAGCCCGATATGCAAGCCGACACCTACATCCCGCGGCGTCTCGATGATCAATGGAAGATCGGCTTCTGGGATGTCGATGTCGCCGCGCCGATCCTGTTCATGTTTTTCGTTGGCTATATGTCCGGCAGCAAGACCTCGTTCGCCGTCTGCATGGCGGCAGGCATCTTCGTCTCGCGCTGGATCTCGCGCATCAAGGCAGATAAGCATCCGGCCTTCGCCATCCACTGGCTGTACTGGCACCTGCCAGCCAGTCCGCTGACCACGATGCGAGCCACGCCGCCATCGCACATCCGCCGCATGGTCGGCTGAGCCAAGGAGAAAAACCATGGACTTTGAACGACTCAACGGCGACGTCAAGGAAATGCGCCGCCGCAACCGCGGGCTCGGTCTGGCCGTCGGTGTCCTGGCCGCCGGCCAGATCCTCGCCCTGATAGTTATCCTCAACCTGCTCGGCACGGTACGCACCGTCGTCGTGCCGCCCTCGATCGACAAGACCTTCTGGGTCACCCGCGACAAGGCGAGCAGCGAATATCTCGAGCAGATGGGCAGTTTCATCGCCTGGCTGGTCCTCGACGTGACGCCGGCCTCGATCGACTGGAAGAAGGAAATTCTGCTCGGCTATGTCGAACCGGAACAGTACGGCCCGTTGAAGACCCGACAGGAAGTGGAAGCCGAACGCCTGAAACGGATCAACGCCGCCACCGTCTTCGCGCCCCAGCAACTGGTCCCCAGCGAAGAAGGCCAGAGCGTCGTCATCCGCGGCCGCCTGCGCACCCTGGTCAATGGCTTCGAGACAGCAAACGACCTCAAGGCCTATCGGGTCGAATTCAGCTACGCCGGTGCACGCATGCATCTGAAAAGTTTCAAGGAGGTAGCCAATGTCGGCAACTGATTTCCGCCAGGCCCTATCCCGACCAGTTCCAATGCCTCGGCGCGGATGGACGATGTGCGCTGTTCAGGTCATCGCCTGTCTCGCCACCATGACAGCCGTGCCCGCCCAGGCACTGCAACTGGTCGAGGCCAGCGACGGCGCTTCGGTCGAAGCCATCCTGTCGATCCGCGAACCGACCCGCATCCGCATCGAAGGCGCATCGATCACTGATGTCTTTGGCAATATCCATTCGAGCCAATGCGGCTTGGCGGCGGCGCTTCCCACCGGTCCGGGTATGACACCCGCCGGTACCGGTTCATCGCCGATCAATCCGGCTGGCGAGATCGCCCTAACCTGCGATCGCGACAAGGGCGAAATCTATGTCCGTCCAGTCGGCGACTCCGCCAAACCGATCAATCTCTTCGTCGCATCGGCCAACGCCACCTATACCTTGCTGCTACGCCGTTCGGATACCCCGGCCGACACCATCGTCATCCGCGACAAGACGCCAAAGGCCTTGAAACACGTGCAATCGGCTCCAGCCGGCCCGTCGCCCAACCAGGTACGGGCGATGAAGGCCCTGTTGGTAGCCATGGTTTCGGATCGGGTGCCGCCGGATATCCGGGTCGAAGAGACCCACGGCACACTCCCGTTGTGGAACGAGGCGCGGTTTTCGCGGGTGCGCCAGTACGAGGGGCGAAGTCTGGTCGGCGAGAAATACCTGCTGCAGAACATCAGCGATGCCCCAATGGTGTTGGCCGAACAGGAATTCGACCGCGAACAGGGCAGCGTCGTCGGTATCGCCGTCGAGCACCACAACCTTCGCCCCGGCGAGAGCACCAGCGTCTATGTGATCCGCCGCGGAGAAACGCCATGATTACGCCCCGTCAGTGGATGCAAACGCTGCGCGGATTACCACAGCAATTGCTGCAGCACCTGTCCCCGCGACAACGCCAGTACGCCATGCTCGGCGCCCTGCTGGCCGGCGGCGTCGGGCTGCTCTGGTCGATTTTCGCATTCACGGCGAGTAGTCCTCCTGCGAGCACTGCGCAACCCGCCGCCGGGCCGGCCAGTTCGGTCACCAATATTGGCGTGATGTCGCCTGGCGCCCAGGTCAATCCGGTCGATCAGTGGGTCGGCACAGCCGGCCGCAAGCTTGCGCAGTACGAGAACGAACGCGAAGAACAGGGACGACTCAACAAGGATCGCCAAACCTTCGAAGCGAAAACGATGCAACGCTTTGCCGAACTGGAACAGCGACTGACTTCGACCCAGCAGGCTGCAGCGACGCCCCTGCCGTCGACTCAACTCCCGACCATACCACCGGCGGCGAGCCTGCCCCCAGCGCCGCCACCGTCCAGGGGCTTGCCCACCGGAGAAATGCCGAGTGGCACGCCCGGCGATCTGCTGGCGCCGAGCCCACCAATGGTGCCAACGCCAGCGATTACCCGGATTAGCGTGGCCGAGCGCTCCCTGCTCGCCAGCACGGGAGAGAAAGCAGAGCGCGCCGCCGGGGCTGGATCACAAACCACCCGAACCGTATCCACCTTCCTGCCCGTCAGCTTTACCCGTGGCACGCTATTGGGTGGCCTGGATGCACCGACCGGCGGTCAATCGCAATCTAATCCGCACCCGGTCCTGATCCGTCTTTCAGACAACTCCTTCCTGCCCAACCGCTTCCGAGCCGAATACCGGGAGTGCTTCGTGGTGGCCGCCGGCTATGGCGACATCAGTTCCGAGCGGGCCTACCTGCGTACCGAGAGTCTGTCTTGTGTGCGCACTGACGGTGCAACGCTGGAAGTCAAGATTCAGGGCTCGATCTACGGCGAGGATGGCAAGGTCGGCATGCGCGGGC
>JADJLT010000004.1 GCA_016709965.1 Betaproteobacteria bacterium | reverse complement strand
CTACAAATATGCCAAGGCAGTTTTTGGCGTGACAGATGTTGTCATTGAAGTTAACCGCGGCATGCAGGGTACTACCGTCGGGAATTCGGATTTTCTCGGGTCGGCGACCTCCGCACCTGCCCCCGGTCAACGCGCCGGCGGTTCTACTGATCGATCCATGGGCAATAGGCGACTCTAGGTTTCTTTCTTGTTTCGGCAATGGCCAGCTCCCGAGCACCGGGAGGCTGGCCATTTGCTTTGAAGGCCGTGGACTCGCGCATCATTAATATTTCGACTACAGGTAGGTTCAATGGCTCAATACGTTATGTCCATGCTGCGCGTCAGCAAGATCGACTCGCCCAAGCGGCAGATCATCAAGGATATTTCTCCTTCTTCCCCCGGTGCCAAAATCGGCCTGCTCGGTCTGAATGGTTCCGGCAAATCGACCGTACTCAAGATCATGGCCGGGTGGACAAGAATACGACCGCGAGGTCCAGCATCTTGCAGGCGTTTCCATCGGTTATCTGCCACAGGAGCCACAGCTCGGATGCCGCCAAAACGGTACGCGAGGGGAAGTCGAGTCGGCTTTGGGCGAAGTAATGCAGGCCAAGCCAAGCTGGATGAGGTTTATGCCGCCTGCCGACCCGGAGGCCGATTTCGACAAGCTGGGCGAGGAACAGGCCCGCCTTGAGGCAATCATTTCCACTGCCGGCTCGGATACCGAGGCACAGATGGAACTGGCTGCCGATGCGCTGCCCTGCCGCCTTGGGATGCCGTAATCGGTGTGCTCTCCGGCGGAGAAAAGCGCCGCGTCGCGCTGTGCAAGCTACTGCTCGCCAAGCCCGACATGCTGCTGCTCGACGAACCAACTAACCACCTGACGCCGAATCAGTCGAATGGCTGAACAGTTCCTCGTCCGCTTCCCGGGCACTGTCGTCGCCGTCACCCATGATCGCTACTTCCTCGACAACGCCGCCGAGTGGATTCTCGAACTCGACCGTGGTCACGGCATTCCGTACGGGGGGCAACTATTCCAGCTGGCTTGAGCAGAAGGAAGCCCGCCCTGGAGACCGAAAAACAAGCAGATCGACGCCCACATGAAGGCGATGAAGCAGGAACTGGAATGGGTTCGCTCCAATCCCAAGGCTCGTCAGGCCAAGAGCAAATCCCGTCTGTCACGCTTCGAGGAGTTGTCGAGCCAGAATACCAAAAGCGCAACGAGACGCAGGAAATCTTCATTCCGGTCGGCGAGCGTCTGGTGTGCAAGGTTATTGAGTTCAACGGCGTCACCAAGTCGTTTGGCGACAAGTTGCTGATGGATAACGTCAGCTTTCACCATTCCGGCTGGCGCCATTGTCGGCATCATCGGCCCGAACGGCGCCGGTAAATCGACGCTGTTCAAGATGATCACCGGGCAGCAACAGCCGGATTCCGCACGGTCGACATTTGCCCAACTGTCAAGATGGCCTACGTCGATCGGTCGCGCGATTGCCTTGATGGCAGCAAGACCGTCTTCGAAGAGCTGGCGCAGGGCAGCGATATCCTGCAGATCGGCAAGTTTGAAATGCCGTCACGCGCCTACATCGGCCCGCTTCAACTTCAAGGGTGCGGATCAGGGTAGCAGGTTGGCAATCTGTCCGGTGGTGAACGCGGTCGTCTGCATCTGGCCAAGACGCTGATGACCGGCGGTAACGTCCTGCTGCTCGACGAACCGTCCAACGACCTTGACGTGGGAAACCCTGCGTGCGCTGGAAGACGCCCTGCTCGAATTCCCCGGCTGCGCGATGGTCATCTCGCACGACCGCTGGTTCCTCGACCGCATCTGTACGCACATCCTGGCAGCCGAAGGCGATTCGCAGTGGAACTTCTTTGAAGGCAATTTCCAGGAATACGAAGAAGACAAGAAAAAGCGCCTGGGTGAAGAAGGCGCCAAGCCGAAGCGAATTCGCTACAAGCCGATTACCCGCTAAAAACAGATGGCCAAAATTTCGATTTTGGCCATTTTTTCCGGTGAGACGCGCCCCGAAGGAAGCACCCTTGGGTGTAGGAATCACGCTAACGCCGGAAAGAGAATGCAAAACGGGCGCCGCTTGGCGCCCGTTCTTCTTCCTCCCCCGCCAATGCGGAAGGCTGAAACTGAAATTCTTAGTGCTTCAGATTAGCAGAGAAAACTGCCTTTGACTTCTCGGAAAACTGAAATTCATTAAAAGCACGATCGATTTCGGCTTCGTTGCGGCCTTCGGAATGATCTTCGAAGTTGATGCCGATCAGCTTGCCATTGGCGGCCAGCGTCTGGAAGGCAAAACGCCACCGTTGTGCTTCAGCCAAGCGCTCGCGCAGCTCCGCTTCGTTGGAAATCGTAATACCGGCTTTCTTCAGTGAATCCAGGAATTGATCGAAGGATTCGTTGCTCAGACTGCCCATTTATGTCTCTCCGTTTATATGCGGTGTTTGGTCACCATGAGCCTAATAACGACTCGACTTTGATTCGGTTGACACGAAAGTGAGAGAAGTTTGAATGCGATAATGTCGCCCCATGAAGAAGCCAAATACCACCGCCGACATTCCTGAAATCCGCCCCGGGCAGTCCATCGAACTGCTCAAGGAACCCACATCCTCACCCGTGACGGAAAGCTGAATCAGGACACTCGGCGCAAGCTAAAACAGGTCTATCACCTCTATCAATTCATCGAACCGCTGCTGGATGGCGCCGAGACACTGGTCGACCATGGGGCCGGCAAGTCCTATCTCGGATTCATCCTCTACGATCTCTGTATCAAGAATCGCGCCAGCGGCGAGATCATTGGCATAGAAACGCGCCAGGAGCTGGTTGAGAAATCCCGCGAACTGGCCGCCAGGCTTGCTTTGAGCGCATGCGCTTCCTTGCCTGCACGGTAGAGGATTCACTAACAGCGCCTGAGTTGCCAGCCAGCGTGGATGTCGTGACAGCGCTACACGCCTGCAATACCGCAACCGACGATGCCATTCGTTTCGCCCTGACCAAGAACGCCCGCCATATCGTCCTCGTCCCTTGCTGTCAGGCCGAAGTCGCTGCCACCATGCGTGCACGGAAGAACGAATCCCTGTCGCAAAAACCGCTGTCTGAACTTTGGCGACACCCGATCCACACCCGAGAGTTGGGCAGCCACCTGACCAACGTGCTGCGCTGCCTGTTGCTGGAGTCGCACGGCTACGACGTCACCGTCACAGAACTGGTTGGCTGGGAACATTCGATGAAGAACGAACTGATCATCGCCTCAAAACGCGAAAAAGGCAGCGGCAATCCCCGGAAAAATGCCCGCGAACGGGCCGAAGCCATCCTGCACGAGTTCAATCTCGAAGAACTTGCCCCGCGTTTCACGTACTAAGGTGCCATGACCCGCATTCAACACCCCTCGAACTCCTCGCGCCGGCCAGAACGCCGATTTCGGCATTGAAGCCATCAAGCACGGCGCCGATGCTGTCTATATCGGCGGCCCGGCTTTTGGTGCACGCTACGGCGCCGGCAACGATGTCGCCGATATCAAACGCCTGTGCGATTTTGCCCACCGCTATCGCGCCAAGGTCTTTGTCGCGCTCAATACCATCCTGCACGACGACGAACTGGACGGTAGCCGTCTATTGGCCTGGGAACTCTACGAAGCCGGCGCTGACGCACTGATCATTCAGGGACATGGGTTTGCTGGAAATGGACCTGCCGCCCATCCAGCTCCATGCCAGCACGCAGACCGACAATCGCAATGCCGACAAGGTGAAGTTTCTTGAAGATGCCGGGTTCTCACAGGTCGTTCTGGCGCGCGAATGTAGCTTAAACGAAATTATTAACATTGCCTCACAAACCAATGTTTCATTGGAGTATTTTGTTCACGGAGCACTGTGCGTTGCGTTCAGCGGCCAGTGCTACATCAGCGAAACCCACACCGGGCGCAGTGCCAATCGCGGCGAATGTTCGCAAGCTTGCCGCCTGCCCTACACGCTGGTCGACGACAAGGGAAAGACGATCACCGAGAACCAGCATCTGCTGTCGATGAAGGATAACAACCAGACCGACAACATGCTTGAGCTGGCCCGTGCCGGCGTTTGCTCCTTCAAGATTGAAGGGCGGCTGAAAGACCTCAGCTACGTCAAGAACATCACCGCGCATTACCGCGCCCTGCTCGACGAAATCATCGCGAACAATCCCGAATTTACCCGCGCCTCCAGCGGCCGCAGCACCATCACCTTCACGCCGCAGCCCGACAAGACCTTCAACCGTGGCTACACCGACTATTTTGCCGGTGGCCGCCAGGATGACATCGGCGCCTTCGATTCACCGGCTTTTGTTGGCGAGCTGATCGGCGAAGTGGTCGAGATTGGCGACGGCTCTTTCACGGTCAATGCCGAAAAACCCTTCCACAATGGCGACGGCGTCTGTTTCTACAACAGCGAAGGCATTTTGATCGGCATGCGCATCAATCGCGCCGATGGCAAAACGCTCTTCCCGGCTGATATGCCGGACGAACTGACTGAAGGCGCCACCCTCTTCCGCAACCGTGATCAGGAATTCGAGCGCTCGCTGGAGAAAGAATCGGCAGATCGGCGCATTTCGGTCAAACCAGTGCTGACTGAAACCGAAGATGGCTTCACATTGACGCTGACTGACGAAGATGGCGTAGTTGCTATGGTCAACCGGAAAAATGGGCCAAAATCGGAATGGCAACTGGCCCAAAATCCCGAGCAAGCCATGGCCAAGCTCAAGGAAAACCTGGGCAAATTCGGCAACACGATGTTCGTCGCCGAACCCGTCGAGCTAAAGCTGTCGCAACCGTGGTTCCAGCCCGTCAGCGCCATCAACGCCCTGCGCCGCGAGGCCACCGAACAGCTCGAAGCCGCCCGTATTGCCAGTCACCCGCGCCCTCCGCGTGCCGCCCCGGCCGCCAACCCCGTGCCCTACCCGCAGGAAGAACTGACCTACCTCGGCAACGTCTTCAACGCCAAAGCCCGCCAGTTCTATGAGAAACACGGTGTCAAGCTGATCGAGGAAGCCTACGAGGCCGGCAACGAAAAGGGCATGGTCTCGCTGATGATCACCCGCCACTGCCTGCGCTACAGCTTCAACCTGTGCCCAAAGGAAGTGAAGCACCTCAAGCCGGATCCGATGACGCTGATCAATGGCAGCGAAAAGCTGATCCTCAAGTTCGACTGCAAGGCCTGCGAAATGCACGTCGTCGGCAAGATGAAGAAAGGCGTCAAACTCAATCTCGGCACCATCCGCCCCATCTGAAAGCGGTGCTTGCACGATGAAACCGATCCCCTGCCCCTCCTGCCGGCAAACCATGGTCAAGCAACGTTTTGAGCGCCTGCACCATGGTGAAGTCGTTCTTGATTTGTGTTTTTCCTGCCAGGGCATCTGGTTTGACGAATTCGAAAGCGTCCAGATCACACCGGGCGGCATCGTCGAGTTATTCAAGCTGCTGCACGAACACCGCGACGACCAGCGCATTCCGCTTCGCGAGCCGCTCCAGTGCCCGCGCTGCAACGAACGCCTGCTGCACGGCCTGGATGTCGCCAAGCACGGCGGCCAGTTCAACTATCACCGTTGCCTGCAAAAACACGGCCGCTTCACCACCTTTGCCCAATTCATGATCGAAAAGGGCTTCGTGCGGCAGCTTCATCCGGCAGAAATCAACGAACTATCGGCCAAGGTCGGCATCATTCGCTGCATGGGTTGTGGTGCGCCAGTCGACATCCGTAAGGATCACGCCTGTGGCCATTGCCGCGCGCCGATCACCATTCTTGACCCGCAAGCCATCGAACAGGCGCTGTCCCGTTTTCACCATGCCGAAGAACGCCGCACGACGCGCGATGTTGAGGCGCTGGGCGACGCCATCGTCATGCGAGAGAGAGAGAAATCACGTCTGAAGCGAATGAAGCAGGAACCGGAAAATGCAGGCTTGATCGACGTCATCGACCTCGTTTCGGCCGGCGCAGAATTTGTCTGGCACCTGATCAGGCGTTGATCAAGCAATAAAAAAGGCGAACCGCGGTTCAAGCCGGTAACTGTATTTGTTGAAAACTGAGAGTGAGCGCCCTACAATTCCGTTGTGGGCTCACTCTCGGGATTAAGCATGGAACACAAACCGCAAGCCGTTGAAGAACAACAAGAACATGACCATCCGTTCGACGAGCCATATGATCCGTCCTGCATAGCAGAGGCTGCTCCGAAGCAGCCGAAGCGAAAAAATACTCCCCGTGTCCCTGTCGCATACGCCGACGTCAACGTCAATTTCTGCAAGAACCCGTCCTGCCCCAATTTCGGCATCCCCGTCGAGATGGAATCCAAGCGCGGCCGCGGGGCGAATAACCGCTATACCGTCGTCGCCAGCGGCAAAGGGCTCCCTGACGCCCGCTGCAACACCTGCAATGAGCAATTCCCCTTGAAGAGCAATCAAGGCATCTTCGAGGAAGCGTGGCGCCTGACCAAGGAGACCTTTCCCGAGCCGTCGTGTCCTGAGGTCGATTGCGAGAACCATCGCCGAGGCATCTCCACGGAGGGCGCCTACTACGCCTTCGGAACGACCAAGAGCGGCTCAAAACGCTACCGCTGCCGCGCGGAAGGCTGCGGCAAGACCTTCTCCGTCAAGCCCGACGATTTCGACCCGACAGCGCGGCGCAAGCTCGACAAGGATCCGACCCTCGCCATTTTCAAGCAGCTGGTCAACAAGATGCCGCTGCGTCGAATCCGCGAGGTTGAGATGATTTCGGGCAAGGTTCTATACGACCGAATCGACTTCATCTATCGGCAGGCTCTCGCATTCCTCGCTCATTACGAGGGAAGGCTTCCCGAGATGAGCATCCGCCGCCTCGCGGTCGGCGTCGACAGGCAGGAATACGCCTGCAACTGGAAGAAGCGGGAAACCAAGGCGAATGTCATTCTGCATGCCGTGGCCGCCACCGACAACTTCACCGGCTACTGCTTCGGCATGCACACGAACTTCGACCACGAGATCGATCCCGATTGGGTTGAGACGGTCGCCAAGCGGACAGGAGACGGAGCGCTGCCGGCCCCGCACCGCAAGTTCGCTCGGCTCTGGCTGCGGCAGGATTTCGCTCGGGCGGCAGCTGAATCGGTCAGGAAGAAAAGCGGCTGGACGCTGACGGACGACATCAGCTGCCAATACCAATACGCCGAGAAAAAAGCCAATGTCGAATCCTCGGAGTTCATCGACAACGACAAGGACCTGCCGAAGTCAGGGGTGCTCGTCCATTCCGAATACACGCTCTATGGGGCTTTCATGCGTTTAGAGCGGCTGTTCGCGAAGGCTGAGAAGGTTCGCTTCTATCTCGACCAGGACTCTGGAATGAGGGCGGCTTGCCTCGCTGCATTCGAGAGGCGCATCAAGACCGCGAGGTCGACGCCTTCTATGTTCGCATTGAAAAGAGCTGACCGTCGACGCTAAGCGGAGGCTCATCGCCGCCAGCAAGAAGCTGTTCAAGGAATACGCGGAGCGCCACCCTGAAATGGACGATGATGAGGTTAAAACCCTGATGCTCATGGATCAGATCAGGGCGGCGCGGGAAATCGGAAAATGGAAGGACCGTTGGGTTGCCCATCCCCTGCCCACGATGAGCGAACCTGACAAGGCGAGCTGCATGCTGACTGACCTAGGCGACTACGAGCTCGAACATCTGGCCAAGCTTCACCGCCGCGTCTCCCTGCATCAGACCGACAGCTTCTTCAACCGCATCCGTCGCCACTGCACAATGCTGGAACGCCCCGTCATCTCGGCCAGCGTCGGCCGCAGTTATTACGCCTACTCGGCCTACCGTCCTGAACATATTCAGAAGCTGCTGACCATCCTTCGGGCTTGCCACAATTTCGTCTGGACGCCGCCCGACCTGAAAAAGAGCGAGAAGAAGACGACGCCCGCCATGCGGCTGCAACTGGCGGACAGGGTGATGACCTATGAGGATATTCTGAATTTCAGGGCGGGCTGATTCATCCCTTGCCGACCTTCTCTTGGCAAGGGATGCAGTAGATGTCCCCGCCAAATCTTGCCTTGTTGAACCAGCAGAATCGGGCGACATTCTGAGCGACCGTTTCCCCGCAAGAGCAGGAGGCAAGTTTCTGCTTTTGCTTGCTGTCCCTCTTAGGTTCAGGCTCTGTTGATGGAGCGGGCAAGGGCTCTTTCTTCGGCGTAGGCTGCGCCGCCTTGGATTCCGCCGTCGGGCTTTTGGGGGTGCCGCCGTCTTAACCGCCTCCGCTTGCAGCCCGAACTTCGCTGCCCAGTCGAACTTCGCTGGCTTGTGGTGGCTGGCAATCTCCTTGGCCAAAGCTTCCGCCTCGCCCTTCGAGCACGCATGGATATTTACGATCTCCCGTTCGATCAATTTTTTGGTCGCCGCGTCAGCCTTTGGGTGATTCAGCAGAGCTTTCAGATCCTCAATATCTTTCGATTTGTCATCTGAATTTTTATTATTCATCGATTGGCACCTTATAAGTGAACAAATAATGGTGCCTAAAATGCATTAAATCAAGCTGAAATAAAATTATTAATTTCAATAGGTTAGATTATTGATGCACGAGCATTCCGTTTGTCGCACAACCTGGAAATGTTCAAAATTAAAATTTAAGATTATTAGACGAGCGGCCTTTGTATGTGTTGACGCCGCGATATACATATATCGATCACCAGACCGGTGGCGCTATATATAAATCATCTGTTTGAGATAATAAGAGCAAAAAGGAGATGAAGATGAAAGAAATATTTGAGATCGACACAGACATACTTCGTGATCTGGTTAACAAGGGTTACGCTGTGGATGTGCGAGACGCACTTGAGAAATCCATATTTTTATTCGAATACCTTGAGCGATACAGGCAAACCGACGGCACAATTATCGTTAATGATCGCCAACATGAAAACAAGCATATACCAATAAGAGCATTTGAGAAAATAAATGCCTAATAAGGATGATGGCATTCCGGAAAATGGTGGGGGTCTCGATAGCCTCGAGCAGTCGATATCCCCATTTCCAACTAGAAAATCGATTGTTTCCGAAGCAAAAGCCAATATGCTGAATGCTGCGGCTGATGGGATGAGAGCAGATAGCGGTCTCAGGCTTGAGATTGCTAAGAGAGGTGAAGCTGATTTTCTCTCGCCTAAACCTATGGGTTATTTTCCTTATAACATTGTTGTCGCTTTTTGATGTGATTCTAATTTTCAAGGAATATGAGAGCGCGGAAGCAAGGGTAATTACGGAAAAAGTGATTATCGCACTTATAGCAGGAACGGTTGCGCAGGCAGGCGTCGCTATTATTGCAATTGTCAGATACTTATTTCCGCAAACGAATGGTCAACGCCTTTGAGAGAAAACAGTGGAAGTGATAATCGGGACGGCACCTATGGCAGTCTGAACAACTACGGTGCCATAATGTTCGTTGGGGTGTTGATCATTGGAATTCTTATTGGCGCTATCTTGATAAAAGATCGCGATTTTTATTCAATGATCAAGCCGACAGAGACAGGTTTAAAACATGGAAGCGGGACAGCTGATTCAAGACCGCAAAAAATTGGCGAATGCGAAATAAATGTAAGCCAAAACACGATTGTTGATTACGAGCAGAAACCGTCTTCTGGATTGGCATCAAAGAAACCGCCACAGAAAACCAATAAATCGGCTTGCTTGAAAACCGATAAAAACGACGACATACGCTTAAATGTTGATTCTCGATGATTTACATATATCTTGACGAGATCAATGTTTATAGTGCTTAGCTGGCACAAGCTATCTGGAAATCTCATGGCAAATCTACCTCAGTTGCGCGGGTTGCATTTCCCTTGTAATCAAGTGTCAATCTCCAAGATTGGCGGATAGGTCAGAGCCGAACTGAAGCCCGACCACATTGCAGGCCATCTCGATGATGCGTCCAATGGTCGCGCGGCTATGGTTCGTGCTAACCCACCAGCCAGCGTTCAGCTTCGTCAGATGCTCTCGGCCCAAATCGGGACGCCCTGGATAGAGCTCTTCGGCGGTGCGGGATAGGTAACGGCGGGTTCGACCGTGCTTGGGCAGGGCGGCGAAGCGTTCAGGGAAGGAGCTATCCTTCTCTGCCAAGGCCTCGAACACCTTGATCATCACATCGCAGGCGTTGCGCCCGAATGATGACGTCCATCCAGAGTGAAGCCGATGGATGCGGGGAAGGCGGCGCGCCTTGCCGCAGCTGCGGAGACGCCGCAGGAATATGGACAGGAGCGAGGCTGGTTGGACAGCGATAGGCGATACCGCTTGGCGAGCGGGAGCGAGACGCGGCGGGATGGTATCGAGAGCGACGGCGCCCTTGGTCTTGGCTTTGAGGAACAGCGCGACGCTATCGGGATCGGGCTTGAAGCCGCAAAGGTTCTCCCCTTGTCGGCGATGATCTCCAAAAGCATCTCATCCTCCTCCTCGACCAGCCGCTCCCAAGCGACAGGCAGGGGTTGAACGGATTTGGCGCTCCTTGGAGACATTCCGATAATCTTCGCGGGCGGCGCCGATTGCCGCTCCAGAAGCGATGGCGTCATGGCGCAAATAACGTTCGAGGCGGGCGGTGCATTCCTCTACGGCCCGCTCGACGATGTCCAGCTTATACACCCGCCGCTCGCCATAGTCGCCCTGCTCGGCAGGAAGGAAGAAATTCCACTCCTGCCCGTCAGTCAGTATCGCCATCGGCACGCCAGCATGAAATGCATATTCGAATAGCTGTCGCTCTGCCCCGTCGCTCTGGCCTATCTGCTTGACCTCGATGAAGGCGATGGGCTTGCCCGCTGGATGGCACAGGGCGAAATCGACGCGGCGGCCTGCCAGCGAATACTCGGGACACACGACGCGGGTATCGTAGGTCGGCCAGCCGAGAGAGTGGAGAATCCGCATCACGATGCCCTGCGATACGGAAGCCTCGTTGGAAAAGCGGCCTGCCTTGATTCCAACCCTAATGTCTTCGATGTCCTGCCCCAACGCCATGTTGCATCTCCCTCTATCGATGCGGTAGTTTAAGCGCGAACCCTAAAACAGTCGATTGGCATCGAAAGATATGATGCGATGGCGGGACGAGAGCGGACGGCAGTGTCGCCAAAAAGCGAAGGGAACCGCTTGGGTTCCCTTCGGTGGCTAAAATGTTGATTTTTCTAGGTTAGCGAGAATTTAAACACTATTGGTTACCGGCTTGACCGCGGTTCGCCTTTTTCTAAACCACTCAAGAATTACTGAACGCGAATCTCGACGCGGCGTCCTTCTTCTGCACTACCCGTACCCACCGTTGATTCCGGCTTGCGCATCTTGACGCGCTCCATCGCCACACCACCGGCTACCAGCGCATCGCGCACCGACAGGGCACGCTGCTTGGCCAATTCGGCATTATGGGCAGGATCACCCGATTGATCGTGAAACCCGGAAAGCAGCACGATAGCGTTCGAGTTGGTGGCCAGCGCTTCCATTGTCTTGGCGACGACACCCTTGTCAGCCTCATCCAGCGTTGCTGCACCAACCGCAAAGTAGATCTTGGCCAAGGCGTCGCCCACCGGCGCGATCTCGGCCTGCTCAACCACATGCGTGGCGGCTGGCTTGACGTTCTTGCCGGCGCTGGCGCCATAAACTACTGCTACGACGGCCAGCACGATACCGGCCAATACCCCCACGATTACCGCTGTGGATTCGTCTTCATCATTTGCAGCCATAGTCACCCCTTGGTAAAGAATTCAATCGAAAACAGTGAAACATCTCGCGATTCTACTATGCCGAATCGCTAGAAAACAGAATTCTTGGCGCCAGTTCAACATGGCCGTCTTCGCCACCCAACCAAATCAGACCATCCTGAATCGTGCATTGCAGGCGCATGCCGCGTGCCGCCAGCGAAGCTAGCGCCTTGCCCTCCTCCACGCTCACCGAAAGCACGCGCAGATTCTTTTGCCCCGAGACCTTGCCCTGCGTCTGTTGCCACCACATTTCAGCGGTCCGGCCACCGTAACTCAGCACCATCACGTGCCGCGAGCGGTTACAGGCGCGGCGAATGGCTTTTTCATCCGGCAGACCGACATCAACCCAGCGCTCGATACTGCCGGTCGGATCGAGCTCCTGCAGGTCGGCTTCATCCTCCGTTGCCGACAGGCCGCGCCCGAAGGTCAAGGTTTCCGACGCATTCAGCGCAAAAGCCAGTAGGCGAACCATCATTCGCTCGTCGGTTTCCGAGGGGTGACGGGCAATGGTCAGCGTGTAGTCGCCAAAATGCGATCGATCAAGGTCGGCGAGTTGTAGTTCGGCCTTGAAGATGGTGGATTTGAGCGCCATGCCGGTTCCCGTAAAAGCGCGGATTATCCCATGACGCATTCTCCAAAGCAGACTACGATTATCACTAGCCAATCTTCCGGAGATTCCGTCATGAGCCCACTGCGTATCCTTCCCCTGTTGCTCGCCAGCATCTTCGCCGCTCAGGCCGATGCCGCAGACGCCCCTCGCCGTAAATCCGGCCTGTGGGAAATGAAAACCCAGATGGCAGGCATTCCCCCGCAAGGGCCGATGCAGATGTGCGTCGATCAGGCCAGCGATAACGTGATGCAGGAACGCACCAAGGAAAAGGTCAATTGCCCGGTCATGGATATCAGTCGCGGCGTCGGCAAGGTGACCATCCATGCGGTCTGCAAGCATGAAGGCGTGACTAGCACCAGCGATTCAGTCATCACCGGCGATTTCGACTCTGCCTACCGTAACGACATGGTGATCCGCTACGATCCGCCACAGCATGGCATGAAAGAAATGAAGATGGTTCAGGAAGCCCGCTGGCTCGGCCCCTGCAAGGCTGGCCAGAAACCGGGCGACGTGATCATGCCCGGAAAGCAGAAATTCAACATGCAGGAAATGATGAACGATCCGCAGGTACGTGAAATGATGAAGCGCCAGCAGAAACAGTAAGTTGCCCGATATAATCAGCCTTTTCTTATGAACGAGATTGCCATGCGCCAACTGCTTCTAGCCTGCCTGTTCGCCGTCACCGGCTTTGCCCACGCCGAAGTCATCGACATCGACAACGCCCAGCTCGAAAAACTGAATAAAAGTGGCGTCCCAGTCATCGACATCCGCCTGCAATCGGAATGGGAAGAAACCGGCATCGTCAGTGGCAGCAGGCTGCTCACCTTCTTCGACGAAAAAGGCCGCGCCGATCCTGTCGGTTGGCTGGAAAAGGTCAAACCTATCGCCAAGCCGAACGAACCGGTCATCGTCATCTGCCGCAGCGGCAACCGGACCAAGGCCGTCAGCCAGTTCCTCTCGCAACAGGGCGGTTACACCACGGTTTACAACGTCAAGAGCGGCATCAAGGGCTGGATCGGCGCCGGCGGCGCAGTCGTCCCGGCGACGCCAACCATCGCCTCCTGCAAGGCCACCAAAACTTGCTAAGCCAAACCGTCGACCGCAAACGGTGCGCCAGTTGTGAGCACTGGAGTGGTTGGCGCCAACCCGGCAGCGAGCCGGGAACCGTCATTATCGAATCCGAAACATCAGAAGGCCTCTGCCTGGGCGGCGGCTGGGACAATTCAGAACGCCGCGCCCGCTCGGCCTGCGGGCACTGGCGAATCTGGCCAGAATTAACGCTGACGACCCCATAAATCCCACCGCGCATGTTTCCCGGTTGCGCGTTTGTGGCACTCCCACGGTCAACCGGAAATATCGCCCAAAATTGAAATCTTGTCTGAGATATCGCCGGACTATCAGGGCAATACTCATCCCCATTTCATCCCAGCCCCAACATGGGTGCTGCATTTGCAATTTGATACAAAGCTGTCGCCAAGCAACAACAGTGGCCATTCACGAATTTCGCTAAGCTGGTCTAACCGCTGAGTCTTTATCAGGGAAAATAAGCTTAGGCAGAAAATTAGCGATGTATTTCTATACCAAAACGCTTTGCCCCAACTGTAACGAGGCTATGTCCCGGATTCCGAGAAAAAGCTGGATGCGGGCGATACCGGGTTCAAAGCTGTACGCCTGCCAACAATGCGATCAGCATTATTTGAGCGCTTTCGGGAAACTTCGCCCTCAAAAGGACACAAAATAGCCGGCGAAAGATCACCCGTACAGCAATCCACGGATCGCGCTCCTTCCTCGTGGAATTCGCTTCGCACATCCTGACAGCGATGAAGGGAGCACTACCTTGCTGAAGGAGGCTCTGGCGGACTGGCAAATTTTCCTGTCTGAAAAATTCGCCAAAACCTACCTGATCAGCGATGCTGGCGTGAATAGTAGCTTTTCAGATCAGCCGTAAATGGCATTGACGCTTTGACCAAGCGCTCCACCGCCAAAAATCCAGAAAACAAAATATATTTGGCCGCTTTATGCGTCTCAATCAGTGCGTAACGTAGCAGGCCAAACGAATGGGGAGCCAACGGCACATACATCGCTATCCCGCATGACCTCACTAATTTGATCGGCAAACGCGGACACCGGCACCCCGATCGTCATGATCTTCTGCCCAATGGTAAAACGTTCGACCATGATCCCTGCAGCGATCAGTTGGTTACCATCATCAAGCAGCATTGGCCCGCCAGACATCCCGGCGCGCACAGCACAATCTGCAATCAAAATATTCTTGAGATCAATGCCACCATGCAGACTAGACCATTTGGCACAACGTTCCTGGGCATAAATCCCCTGTCGGCGTTGTCCAATGGGGTATCCGGCAACCGTGAAGACAATCTCCGCCGAGTTTGAGGCCCCTTGGTAGAGCAGCTTGATCGGCTCAACGTCAGAAATTGTATGGACAAGTTCTATTAAGGCCCAATCGTTGGGGATACGTTGCTGATCGAACCCTTCCGGATTGGCTTGCATCGTGAAATTCTGACTGGCAGCGACAACCATCCCAGTCACCGGCGCGCTTAAACGTGCATACGCGTTGGACAAGACAAATCGAACATCAGATCCAATTTGAACGTGCTCCCCTACCTTCGCCAACACGTGCCCAGCCGTAAGCACATGGCACGGACTGACCAAAAAGCCGCTTGCCATCGAAAGCGTGGAACCAGAACCTGAAAATACCTGCCCGACAGCAGCCAACCTGCCAGCCAGTGCTGTTCCCGTCTCCACTTTTTTCAAATCATCATCTTGTGCCGCCAAGCTGTCTTGCGTAAACAAAGCGTAAAGCAAGCCGACGAGGAGACTACGAATATTGACGTTGTTTTTGAGGGGCATGTAAGCACGAATAACTAGCGGCGTCAGTTAAAGCTGCGATTCAGATACTGTGACCTAGAAAAACAAAAAGCCCAACCGATTTAGTTGGGCATTTTGATGGAATTTCTGGCTCCCCCAGCGGATATATGGGTAGCACTTTCAACTCGATACACTTTTTACGTTAGTCATCGTAATCTGTGTCGAAATTTCTTACAGCCAAGAAACTGAACTTACTTGAATTAATAAAAAACCATATTAAGTGCATGTTTTTTATAAACAAATAAATTTGGCCCACTTATTGCTTTGTACCAACAGAACCCTCATTCATGATCGATGATGGATACCCACCATAGTTAACAATAGGAGCAATCCCCATGAAGACATTAAAGCAACACCTATTTGGACTCGCGCTTACAGCCATATTAGCCCCTGGGCTGGCGAGCGCCGCTACTGTTTCAATTGTTGGAAGCCGCTCGGAACTTTCCACCATTTCATCGGCATTTAATTCATACGGAGACACCGTTACGCAATATGGAGATTGGAGTACATTGAGTAGTAGTCAACTTAACTCGATATTCTCCTCTGACATTGTTTGGGAGGGCGATATTTTCAATCCTCTGTCATCCGATGTTCAGTCCAGAATGATTGGGTATGTTCAGGGTAACGGCGGTCTATTTCTGACGGCAGAACGTCCTTGTTGCGACTTGCACAATGACAGCTTGCAAGTTGTGGGGCGGACCTTGACTGGTGACAATGGACTTCTTATTGGTAACCTTGGAACTGATATATTCGGCCATGCATTCTCGACAAGCCCAACCACTATCCTCACCTCACCCAATGACATTCGCGGACAGGATGCGCAGCACAACGGTCCGGGACGTGTTGAGCCGACGGGTGGGATTACTAGCAATGCCTGCTTCATTATTTCAGGCGGCACAACCTGTACTGCTGCCGCATGGGGTCCTGACGCTCTAGTTGATCCGGTTGGGCGCCTGGTGATCTACGGCGACATTAACAGTCAGCCCTCATTAGTGACCAATTACAATGGTGATCAATTTGAAAACATCCGCCAATTCCTCCTCGCAGGATTTACTGGTGGAAATGATGTTTGCGTAAACAATCCAAATTTGCCGGGTTGCACTGGAGGCAACAATGTTCCTGAACCCGGTACATTAGCCTTGACCGTTATGGGACTCATCGGTCTTGCCCGCCGCCTGACAAAGCGTCAGCAAATTTAGTTCGGTCAAATAGCAGGTTTAGATGAAAGTTAGAAGACCGGGGCAACCCGGTTTTTTTTCAACAAAGAGGCGGCCCCGCGCAGTTGGACAGAAATTCGGTTTTCTTAAGTGATATCTCTGCGGGTTAAGCCGCTGTGGCAAGCAGTGGCTGGTTGAAGTAAGCCGTATCCGGGGTTTGCCCGTCAAGGGACGAATGCGGACGGCGGCGATTGTAGAAATCGAAATAGCGAGCAAGGGCTTGAGGCGAGAATTCTCCAACTCCAGTTCCTTCAGGCGCTTGGCATCCGAGACGCTCATCCCGCCAAACTTGCTGCGCCAGAGGTAGTAGCTCGCTTCCAAGAAGGCGTGCTTGCGGCAAAGCTCCGCAACAGGCATTCCAGCCTCTGCTTCCCACAGCGGCTTAACCCGGTGTCCAGAATCGCGGAGCCACCTCTGTAGTGTGGTGCTACCTCGAATATGGTACTAAGCACAAACTCAGCGAGTAATCAGCGGATGAGGAGCCGTTTTTTCCTGTTTCTTGACTTGTTTTGCCACCTTCTTTTCCTTGTGGCTCAAGACCGCCTGCTTTTTGCCTTCCTTTGTTCCATGTCTTTCCTTGCCCATGATCTTTCTCCTGATAGTCGATGGCGGGTTTTTAATCTAGTCGAAAATCGATTGCCAGTATGTATGCGAGCGCACATATCGTTTTCGCTTCGCTCTATATTATGGAAATAAGTTAGTTCGGGATTTTATAAATGGCTGGCGCTTCAAGTAGCCATCCCTAAGTTAGAGGGAATGTTGATAAGTCCCCGTCGGATAAAACAACATGCCTTTAATCTGTTTTCAGTTTTACTTAGCTGAGTAGTGACTACAGGGACATTCGTGGCAAGAGCGTGTCTAGAGAGGATAGCCATCACATGTCCGAAACGCGGGCAACGGAAACATTCCGCTCAGCGTTGTTGTTCCAGCGCTTGGAGCCAGACTTATGCCATACGGTTAATGATTCATAGGCATATAAAACCATGAAGGTGCGATGCAATCCGAATTGATATACAGCCCTAAGCAGAACCGAATTCTAGGCTCGCTGGCCAAGAATGATTTTTCTCGCCTGCAAGACGACCTTGAACTTGTTCATCTGGACTTAGGTCAGGTTTTATATGAATCAGGGGATACGCTGGGATACATTTATTTTCCGATGACCTGCATCGTCTCCCTGATATTTACAACAAAAAAGGGCGGCACCGCAGAACTGGCCATCACAGGTAACGATGGCCTGGTCGGGATTCCATTGGTACTGGGCGGCAACACAACGACGCACCGGGTAGTTGTGCAGAGTGCTGGCGCAGCCTATCGGCTAAAGGGGGAGGTAGCCCGCTGGGAACTCGGCCAAGGCGGAGAGTTAAATCATCTTGCTTTGCGCTATACCCAGGCGCTGATGACGCAGATGGCGCAAAGCATCGTTTGCAATCGGTTCCATCCCATTGATCAACAGTTATGCCGCTGGCTTCTGGTCAGCCTCGACCTATTGCCAGGCAATCAACTGAACATGACTCAAGAGCTGATCGCCAATATGCTTGGGGTACGGCGGGAGGCAGTAACAGAGGCGGCAGGGAAGTTACAGGCGGAGGGACTGATAGAGTATTCACGTGGTCATATCACCGTGCTTGACCGCCCTGGCCTGGAGGCTCGGACATGCGAGTGCTATGCCGCCGTCAAAAGCGAGTACGACCGGATATTTTTACTTCAGTCCAATGCTGAAGACACTTTCCGCCCTCGCCCCAACCCTGCGAACATACGCAATCGTGCCGAGGCCCGCTTGCAACAATCCTCGCATCCAGCGCCGAAAACAGCCTGGGAGAACGCACAGCTCGTACACGAACTACAGGTTCATCAGATTGAACTTGAAATGATCAATGAAGAGCTTCTCCATGCCTATGAAGAGTCGGATAATTTGCGCGAGCGCTATGCTGATATCTACGACTTCGCGCCGGTCGGCTATTTCACCCTTGACCCGCTTGGCGTCATTATCGACATGAATCTGGCTGGTGCCGTTCTGCTCGGCACCAAGGGTTCTCAGAAAGGCCGACATCGTTTTGTCACCTTTTTGGAGCCTGACAGCCAGGAAGCATTCAATCGCGTCATCCAGAAGGTTCTCCACACGCGAAAGAAGCTCCGCTGCGTTTTCATATTGGCAGCCAATGCCCATCGTCCGGCAACCATCATCCGTATCGAGGCCGTTCCAGATGACGACGGCCGGGAATGTCGCATGGTTGTCATCGAAACCCGTGTCGGCAGCGAAAATCTCCCGCACCCATCGCGTCGCGTCACCGACAGCATCAACACAGAGGAATAATCATCATGCTAATTACGTTCAAATCAGCCAACAATGCCGACCTGATCATGCTTGAAGCAAGCGGCAAGGAAATTCTGGCCCTGCTCGGTAAGAACCCGGAAGACACACGTGGAATCATTACTGTTGAGCAACTACCGGAGGCGATATCGATTCTGCAAAAAGCAGTCGTGGCAGCAAAGGCCATTCTGCCTGAGCAAAATATCAACGTAAGCGACATCGAATCTGACGACGAGCAGCCAGTCAGCCTTCCCCAGCGTGCCGCGCCGTTCATCGAAATGCTCGAACGCGCGCTGAAAGCCGGCGAGCCTGTTGTCTGGGGAGTATGATCACAAAATGTCGTCCTTAGGGAACGCCGGGCGTTCCCCCACCACTCCTTCTGCTGTTCCTGATGAACAGCTTTTTCCAATCATCGGCATAGGTGCATCAGCCGGAGGGCTGGAAGCACTTGAGCAATTTCTGGTCGGCGTCCCAGCCAATAGTGGCATGGCTTTTGTGGTTATCCAGCACCTCGACCCCAGCCGCCACGGCATGCTCCCGGAACTCCTGCAGCGCGCCACCCCCATGGTGGTCACGCAGGCGGGAAACCGGATGAAGATCAAGCCGGACCGTGTATATGTCATCCCTCCCAACAAGGATCTCTCGATCCTCCACGACACCCTTTATCTTCTCGATCCAGCCGCGCCACGGGGCTTGCGTTTGCCGATCGATTCCTTTCTCTGCAGTCTCGCCGATGACCGGCACGAGCAGGCCATCGGCATCATTCTTTCCGGCATGGGTTCGGATGGCACGCGAGGTCTGCGAACGATCCGCGAACGCGGCGGCCTGACACTTGTCCAGGAGCCCTCTACAGCCAAGTTTGACGCCATGCCGCATAGCGCAATTGATGCCCGCCTGGCGGACATTGTTGCCCCGCCGGGCGACTTGGCCAGACTGATTCTCAGTCGCCGGCAACACCCGCCTCACCATATGGAACCCGATATTTTTTCGGAACCGGAAAGTGAGGCGAAAAGTTCCGCCTTCGAAAAAATCTGCATCCTGTTGCGAAGCAAGACCGGGCACGATTTTTCGCTCTACAAGAAAAGCACGATTTACCGGCGAGTTGAACGCCGCATGGGCATCCATCGGCTAACCGGAATAGCCGACTACGTCAGTTTCCTGCAAACCAACCCGCAGGAAGTCGACCTGCTCTTCAAGGAATTGCTGATCGGTGTCACCAGTTTCTTTCGCGATCCCGCCGCCTGGGCTTATCTGCAGGAAGAAGTGTTGCCGGATTTGATTCGCACAAGCGCACAAGACAATCTGCTGCGCGCCTGGGTCGCCGGATGCTCGAGTGGTGAAGAGGCTTATACGCTGGCCATGATCTTCCGCGAGGCCCTCGATGTCGCCAAACCAGCCAATCGGGTCGACTTGCAGATTTTCGCAACCGACCTCGATGCAGATGCGATCGCCAAGGCACGACAGGGTTTCTACCCGCCGAGCATCGCCAGCGTCGTATCCCCGGAGCGTCTGGCGCGGTTTTTCGTTGAAGACAATGGCCGCTTTCGTATCTGCCAAGAGATCCGGCAGATGATCGTCTTCGCGCCGCACAATGTGACGATGGATCCGCCCTTTACCCGGCTGGATATCCTGACCTGTCGGAATTTGCTGATTTATCTGGGCGCCGACCTGCAAAAAAAACTATTTCCGCTCTTTCACTACAGCCTGAAACCCGGTGGCACCCTTTTCCTGGGCTCGGCAGAAAGCATCGGAAATTTTGGCGAGTTTTTTTCCCCGCTGGAAGCCAAGGCGCGAATCTATCGCCGGGAAGACGCGAAGCTGAGAGCAATCGATGTCGACTTTCCAATCCGCCATACTGACAATTCTCCCAACCTTACGCTGATGCCATCACCACACATGCCACCCGCCAATTTGCAGACCCTTGCCGACCAACTGCTACTGCAGAAATTCTCGCCGGCCGCCGTGCTGACCAACGCCGAAGGAGACGTGCTTTTTATCAGTGGTCGAACCGGAAAATACCTCGAACCAGCGGCCGGCAAGGCCAACTGGAATATTCACGCCATGGCCCGGGATGGTTTACGTCAGGAACTGATTCTCGCCCTGCCGAAAGCGCTACGTACTTTCGAAACTATCGTCGTACAAAATCTGATGATCGAAGGCAACGCTGAAGCACCGCGTGTCAACCTGACCGTTCACCCCATTGACGAACCCGGCCCTCTTCACGGCATGGCGATGATTGTTTTCTCTGATGTTGCTGCCGCAAAAACAGTGCCCAAGCGCCGCATAGGCAAACACCAGCCCGACGCCAGGGTCGTCGAACTGGAACAGGCACTGCTCAAAGAGCGGGAATCAGTTCAGAGCATTCGCGAGGAAATGCAGACGGTCAACGCCGAACTCCAGTCAAAAGTCGATGAATGGTCGGCGACCAGCAATGACATGAAGAACCTGCTGAACAGCACCGACATTGCCACTGTTTTTATCGACAACAGACTGCATGTACGGCGCTTTACCAGCCAGGCGACCCACATTTTCAAGTTCATTTCGAGCGATATCGGGCGACCGCTGGCCGATATCGTCCACAAACTCGACTACCCCGAATTGCAGGACGATGCGCAGGAGGTATTGCGAACGCTGGTTTTCTCCGAAAAACAGATCACCAGTAACGATGGGCACTGGTACATCGTCCGCATCATGCCTTACCGGACGCTGGAAAATGTAATCGATGGCGTGGTAATTACCTTCATCGATATCAGCGAAGCGAAACGCCTCGAAGCGGAACTCCGGGCAGTAAGGTCTGGCAATACGACAACCTTGGCGATCCGGGAAGATTAATGACAGCCACCGAACCCATCGCCATCGCCGAACTGCGGCTCAGAGCCGAAGAACAGCTTGATGCCAAGCCAGGAGACAAGCAGGCGGCCATACTTCAGGGAGACCAGATGCGACTGCTGCACGAACTTCAAGTCCATCAGGTTGAGCTCGAAATGCAAAATCGTGAGCTGATCGAGGCTCAGTCGGAAATATCCCGGAATCTTGAGCAACTGACTGAACTTTATGATCTGGCACCTATCGCTTATTTAACCCTTGATCGCAATGGTTGTATTACCAAATCCAACGTTATGGCCAGAAAGCTCCTGGGCACGCCATTTCTGGCACTGAATCGCTGTCATCTATCACGATTCATCGCGCATGATTCGCTGCACGCCTACAAGGAATTCATCAACCACATTTTCTCGCTGGGCCGACTGGAGTCCTGCAACCTGACCCTGCCCGGCAGGGTGGAGTCAGCTCCCATCCATGTTTTCATGGAGGGTGTTGCCGATGAGGATCGTCAGGAATGCCGACTGGTCGTTACCGATCTAAGTCGCCAGCATGCTTCGGATGCAGCGCTCGCTTCACTGGCCATTCGGGGCGAAAAACTGGCTGCTGCCACAAGAGCAGCCGAAACAGCCAACCGAGCCAAAGCGACGTTTCTTGCCAACATGAGCCATGAAATCAGGACGCCAATGAGCGCTATCTTGGGCATGGTGCATCTGATGCGGCGCTCCGGGCTGAATATTCAACAGAATGCTCAACTTGAAAAAATTGACGTCGCAGCCAAACATCTCCTGGGAATCATCAACGACATCCTCGATCTTTCAAAAATTGATGCGGAACAGCTCTTGATCGAGCAAATGCCATTCAAGCTCGACATACTGCTGGCAGAGGTCAGCAGCCTCGTTATCGATAAAATCGAGGCCAAAAATCTGGTGTTCCGGATAAGCATGGCACCTGAACTGCGCGAATGCGAGCTGATTGGCGACCCCTTGCACCTCAAGCAGATCTTGCTGAACCTGTTAAGCAATGCAGTCAAATTTACCGAGTGCGGATTGATCGAACTCAGGGTTGTCCTGGATACTGTGAACAACAAGGAAATGGTTCTCCGTTTCACCGTGCAGGACTCTGGTTGTGGCATACCTGCCGATGCCTTGGCTCGGGTCTTCATGCCTTTCGAGCAGGTAGATGCCTCCACGACCCGACAGTACGGTGGTACCGGGCTTGGTTTGAGTATTTCAAGACGACTGGTAGAGCTCATGCACGGCAAACTGGAGGTAAGCAGCACACTGGGTAGTGGAAGTACCTTTTCCTTCACTATCCCCTTGCAGCGCGGCGTTGAAGTTTCTGCGCCAGCTTATTTCGAGGCAAAACCGGCAAAGCCCGATGCCGAAAGCATCTTGAAAACAAGGCATCGTAACAAGCGCATCCTGCTCGTTGAAGATGATCAAGTCATCCAGGAAGTGATGCTGGCAATCTTGCAGGAAGACATCGGCTTACTGGTCGATGTAGCGAACAACGGTGCCCAGGCCATCGATATTGCCGCCACCCATGACTACGATCTTATCCTGATGGACATGCAGATGCCGGTCATGGACGGCCTGACCGCTACCAAGGCCCTTCGGCAACAGGCAAAACACATGAAAACCCCGATTCTGGCCATGACCGCCAATGCGTTTATCGAAGACATTCAACGCTGTATCGATGCCGGCATGGACGATTTCATCGCAAAGCCCGTGGAACCCGAAATACTTTTTGACACCCTTGTAAAGTGGCTGGAAGCGTTGCAACCGATCAAATAGCCACGTCCTGACTGATTGCGATCATGACCTGATGCTCGGCTTGGTCATCCACCAACTGAATCACACAGTCCGCTTGTTCAATGCCATCAACGACGAAGCTGCCTGGTCCAGCTTTGGTTTGTGCGACTGCAATGCGATAAACCGTTGTCCGATAGCGGTAGCGTATCTTGAATCCAGGCCAGTTCGCCGGTAGGCAGGGTGACAAGTGTAATCTGCCGCCTTCCAACCGCAAGCCAATCAGGGATTCGACGAGCAGCCTGTACATCCAGCCGGCCGAACCGGAATACCACGACCAGCCGCCACGGCCGGTGTGCGGTGCCAGTGCATAGACATCAGCAGCCATTACGTAAGGCTCGGCCTTGTAGGTCGCTACGGCATTTTCCGAACGCGTGTGGTTGATCGGATTGATCATCGAAGCCAGTTCCCAGGCCCGATCCTTGTCGCCGAGCGCGGCAAAGGCCATGGCCGCCCAGATCGCGGCATGCGTGTATTGTCCACCGTTTTCCCGAACTCCCGGGACGTAGCCGCGGATATAGCCGGGATCAAGAGGCGAGCGGTCGAAGGGCGGATCAAGTAGTTGAACCAGCCCGATCTGACGATGAACGAGATGCTCGTCGACAGCCTGCATGGCCATTTGCCCGCGCGAAGCACTGGCGACGCCTGACAATACCGACCAGCTCTGGGAGATTGAGTCGATCCGGCACTCTGCGCTGCTACTCGAACCAAGCGGCGTACCATCATCGAAATACGCGCGACGATACCAGGCGCCATCCCAGCCCTGATCTTCAATGTTCTGATGCAGCCGGGCCGCCTCGCCAAGGCAGAATTCGGCGAATTCGGAATCTCCCCGAGTTGTTGCCACCTCGCTAAAGCGTTTCAGCACTTCATGGAGGAAGAAGCCGAGCCAGATGCTCTCGCCCCGCCCCTCAATACCAACCCGGTTCATGCCGTCGTTCCAGTCGCCGGAACCCATCAGCGGTAGGCCGTGGCTGCCAAAACGCAATCCGTGACGGATGGCACGGACGCAATGTTCGTACAAGCTGCCCGATTCAATGCTGAACACAGGCAGATCGTAGTAGGAGTCGTCTTGCGGGCTAACCGGGCGACCATCGAGGAAAGAAGTGCTTTCATCCAGCACACCTGTGTCACCGGTTGTCTGCACATAACGGCAGGTAACCAGCGGTAACCACAAATAGTCATCCGAACAACGGGTACGAACGCCACGGCCGGACGGCGGGTGCCACCAGTGCTGGGCATCGCCCTCGGCAAATTGGCGCCCGGCGCAGCGTAGCAAATGTTCGCGGACCAGCGCCGGTTCGGCATGAATCAGCGCCATCATGTCCTGCAACTGGTCGCGGAAGCCAAAAGCACCGCCGGACTGATAGTAGCCACTGCGCGCCCAGATCCGGCACGCCAGCGTCTGATAGACCAGCCAGCCATTGACCATGACATCGAGCGCCGGGTCGGGTGTCTCGACCTGCACGGCGCCGAGTGACTGAGCCCAGAACTCCTCGACGGCTTCGAGTGCCTGGCGCGCCGCCAGCGGGCCACGGAAGCGCTGGACCAAACGCTCGGCATCATCGGCACTGTGGCCGACACCGAGGCGGAAAACAATATCGCGTGTCTCACTATCGGCCAGTTCAAAGCTGACCTGAATGGCGCCACAGGGGTCGAGGCCGGCACCGACCTTGCCGGACAGGCGAGCCCGTTTCAATGCAGCCGGATTCTGCGGCGTGCCGTTGCGCCCGATGAATTCGTTGCGGTCGCCAGTTAATGTGTGGTTAGTTTCATCGACATCGAAAAAGGCAACCCGACCCGAGAACTCCGGGCTGTAGGGATTGCGCCCCAATAGCGCACCACTGCCGGAAGCGACTTCGGTGGTAACGTGCATCGCCGACTTGGCCCGCAAATCGCCCAAAACCCATTCAACATAGCCCGTTGCCGAGATCTTCCGCGGTCGACCGGAAATATTGGTCAATTTCAGAATCGAGAATTTAACGGCGGCGTCGATGGCGACGTAGACCTTGAGTTCCGAGCGAATCCCGCCGACCGCCGTTTCGAAAATGCTGACGCCAAAGCCGTGACGAATTTCGTAGGGCATGGCGCCTGGCGCCGGCAAGGGCGTCGGCGACCAGACGTGACCGGTTTCCTCGTCGCGCAGGTAAATGGTCTCGCCACCGGCATCGCTGATCGGATCGTTGTGCCAGGGCGTCAGGCGAAATTCGTGGGCATTTTCGCTCCAGGTGTAGGCGCTGCCGCTTTCCGAAATCACCGTACCGAACTGTGGGTTGGCCATCACATTGGCCCAAGGCGCCGGCGTCGGATGGCCCTGGGCCAGATTAATCACGTATTCCCGACCATCAGCTGAAAAGCCGCCCAGCCCGTTGTAGAACTGCAGATCAGCACCGCTGACGCTGGCCGCGGATGGCGCTTCAGGACGATAGCGCCGGCTCGGCTGGAGAAGCGGCACGTGCGACTCAGGCGGCGGCCGCAGGTCGAGTTGTTCGGCCAGCGAGCCCCTGCTATCGGCGATCACGGCACGCGCCACGGATTGCAGCAGGACGCGGTCCTCGCTCGAAATCTGTTCCGCCAGACGCACAAAAATACCACCCGGCCGGTCGATGATGCTGGTTTCAACGCCCAGGGCGATCAGCCCCATGATCTGATCCTGCAACCGTTGCCGGTAGCTGGCGTGGTCTTCGTTCCAGATCACCAGATCGACGACCAGCCCTTTCAGGCGCCAATAGGCATGGGCCTGCACCAGTTGGCGAACCAGATCGATATTGGCGGCATCACCGATTTGCAGCAAAACAATAGGCAGGTCGCCGGAAATGGCGTAGCCCCAGAGGCCGGACTGGCCGCGCTGGTTGCGGATCAGCACCGAGGCATCGGCGCGCAGCGAGGCGTTGGCATGAATGATCGAACCGGCCAGGCGCGCGTAAAGCTGGGCGTCGGCCTCGCTGGCATTGAGCTGGCGGAGAACGACCTGGCTATGCGTCCAGGTCAATTCGAAAACGCGGTCGGCCAGATGCCGATCCTGATACTTCTCGACCAGATCAAGTGCCACGGCGCGGGTTTCAGCGATGCCCGTCACCATATCGATGGTTACCGACTGCTCCGGCTCAAGCACAATGCGATGGCGAATGGCGACGATGGGATCGAGCACCGAGCCCTCGGACCCGGACAGCTGGCCAGCTTGCTCCATGGCCAGCGGATTGGCCGCGCTGCGAGTTCGCCCGATGAAGCGCGAACGATCCGTTTCAGCCGAAACGGCCAGCGACTTGGCATCATGAACGGCCATCAGGTGCAGCATCGTCGGCGCCTGCTCGTCAAGCGAACGCGGTCGACGCATGCACAGCACGGCATTTTGCCCGTGCAGAATCTCGCTCTGCACAAACAGGTTACTGAAAGCGGGGTGCAGCTCATCGGCCGCTGACGGCGCGATAACCACCTCGGCGTAGCTGGTGACTTCGATCTCGCGGCGCTGGCGCGAAAGATTGGTGATCTTGGTCCGGCGCAGTTCGATATCGTCCTCTGGCGATACGACGATATCGGTATAGGTTTCGAACACCCCTTCCCCACTGTTCAAGGAATCGCGCCGACGGAATTCGGCGCGTCCTTCGGAGAAGATCGCCTCGTAGTGATCCGGACGTTTGAGTGTCGGCTGGAAAGTGGTGGACCAGACGGTGCTGCTGGGCAGGTCGCGGATGTAGCAGAAATTACCCCAATTATCGCGGGTGCCGTCTTCGCGCCAGCGGGTGATGGCCAGTTCGTTCCAGCGGCTGTAGCCACCGCCGGCATTGGTCACCATGACGTGGTAGCGGCCATTCGATAGCAACTGAACTTCCGGTACCGGCGTATCCGGGGTGGTGAAGACGCGGATGGGCGATATTTCGGCTTCCGCCCCCAAACGTACATCGGCCAGCTCAGCCGTGTGCGCGAATAGCGTCGTGGCTTTGGGAATACGTTCCTGAAGCAACAGCAGGACGGCCTGAAACAGGCGATCAGCAACAAAGCGCCGCTGCATCGGCTGATTGAGCAGAAGGTAAGACAGGGCCAGCAGACTCATGCCCTGATGGTGGGCCATGAAGGAACGCACAACGACATGTGATTGGCCACGTCGCTGGCGAACAGGCGTGTAATCGATGGCTTCGAAGAAGCCATATTTACCGACAAAGCCTTGGTCAGCCATGCGCTGCAGATTGAGGCAGGCCGCTTCTGGCGCCACCATCAAGGCCAGCGCCGTGGCATACGGTGCGATAACCAGATCTTCGGCCAAGCCACGCTTCAAGCCCAGCCCAGGCACGCCAAAAGCACGGTACTGATAGTTGAGGTGCAGATCGACGGTGTTGTAACCCGACTCGGAAACCCCCCACGGCACCCTGCGCTGTTTGCCATATTCGATCTGCCTTGCTACTGCCGCCTTGCAGGTCTGGTCGAGCAAGGTGTTTTCGTAGGTGGGCATGACCAGCATCGGCATCAAGTACTCGAACATCGAGCCGCTCCATGACAGCAAGGCTGGTTCGCCGCCGGTGCCAGTCAGCAGACGGCCGAGTGAAAACCAGCTTTCCTGGGGCAATTGTCCCTGAGCGATGGCGACAAAGTTGCACAGCCGGGCTTCCGAGGCGAGCAGATCGTAGTAACTGCAATCGACCCGGTGCTCGGTGACGTTGTAGCCAATGCTTAGCAGATGTCGCGTCTTGTCGAACAGGAAACCGTAATCCATCTGCGCCAACTCTCCGGATTGCTCGGCGAGCGCGTCAATGTGGGCGATTCGTTGGGTGGCGACATTGCCGGCCAGAACGATCTGGTGCGAAAGTTCCACCAGCCAGGCGCGTTGGTCGGCATTCAGGTCCGTGGCGAGGTGAGTCTCGATATCGGGGCAGCGTTCGGTCGCCAGCCTGGCCAGACTACGTAGCGTCGGCAGGTCGGCTTCGTTGGCGATCCGGGCAAAGACTTCCAGCCCGGCGGGGGGTGGTGGCAGGCTCAACCAGGGCGCCAGCTGTTCCAGTTCGGCGCGCGATTCGGCCAGTTGGCCGACGAGCGCCTGAGCCCATTCAGCCGACTCGCTGTCAGGCAGGACGTCATCAACCGGCAAGCGGCTGGCGTCTACCTCGGCCAGCAATTTGTCGGCGCCCTCGCCCAGCTGCTGCAGCAGGCCAGCCATCGCCACCACGGTCTGCGGCGGATTGAGCAGCGCGGTATCCAGCGCCTGACGCAGGGTGGACAGCGAATCGGCAACCGCATCGTCGGCCGTTTCGGCGAGCAGGCCGAGCGTATCGTTCAGGCCAGCCAGCAATCGCGGCTGCAATATGGGTGCGTCGGCCAGTTCGAGCAGGCCGCCACGCAGGGTTAACAGGTGCCCGGCCAGATTTCCGCTGTCGACCGTCGATATATAGAGCAAGGGCAAGGCTTGCAGGGTCTGCGTGTCGTACCAGTTGTAGAAATGGCCGCGGCAACGCTCCAGACCGAGCATGGTGCGCAGCGTGTTGGCAGTACGCTCAAGCAGTTTGCCGGTCGGGATGTAGCCGAAATCCCAGGCACTCAGGTTGGCCAGCAGGGTGAGCCCCATATTGGTCGGCGAGGTGCGGTGGGCGATGGCAGCGACCCGGTACTCCTGATAATTGTCCGGTGCCATCCAGTTGTCGTTCGGGCCGACGAAATGGTCAAAGAAAGCCCAGGTGCGTCGGGCAATCCGGCGCAGGAACAAGCCTTGTTCGGCGCTCAGGCGCGCCTTGTGCGCAGCCAGCGGGCGACTGAGCCACCAGGCCAGGAAGGGCGAGGCAAACCAGAGCATCAGGACTGGACCGGCGATGTCCAATATTTCCGGATTGGCGACAAACAGCCAGGCGCCAAGCGCGATGGCCAGCAATGGGCCAAGCCACATACTTCGCAGAGAATCGGCCAGTTCGCTACGGGGGCGTCCGGCCAACTGGCGTTCGACCTCGCTCGATGGGTTCCATTCGAGCAGGCGACGATGTGATACCAACAGCCGCCAGGTCGTGCGAATGATGGCGCCGAGGCTGAAAAATGCTTCGTAAGGCAGACAGGCCAGTTCGAAACCAAGCTGTCGGAAATGGCGCCAGGCCGAGCTGGCCACGGCGGCCAGATGCTGGCGCAGCAGGATTTCATCGGGCTGGCGGATGGCATCGAGCAAGGCGGCAAAAATCGGTGGCACGATCAGGATGCCGAGTATCGACAGCGTCCACCAGGCGACAGGCGCCAGCACCGTCCAACCAAGCACCAAAAGTACGCTCAGCGCAGCCGGTACGAGACTGCGCCGCAGGTTGTCGATCAGTTTCCACTGCGATAGCGTCGATAGCGGATTCTTATGCCGGCACATGCCCTCGCCTGGCACCCGCCGGAACAACCAGCTGGCCAGTTGCCAATCGCCACGCAGCCAGCGCTGACGACGAATGACGTCAGCCCGGTAACTGGCCGGGCAATCTTCGTATAGCTGCACATCGCTGAGCAGGCCGGCCCGGGCGTAGCAACCTTCGAGCAGGTCGTGGCTGAGAATGCGGTTTTCCGGGAAACAGCGCCCCAGCGCACGTTCAAAAGCCGCGATATCGTAAATGCCCTTGCCGGTAAACGAGCCCTCGCCAAAGACATCCTGATAAACATCGGAGACGGCGCGGGTGTACGGATCGATACCCGGTTCGCCGCCATACAGGCGGGCGAGCAGCGAGCGATTGGTGCCCGGCAGGCTGACCGAAACGCGCGGCTGTAGAATGCCGTAGCCGCTGACAACACGCTGCAGCTTGTCGTCAAAACGGGGGTGGTTGAGCGGATGCGCCATCGTTCCAACAAACTGCCGCGCCGTATCGCGCGGCAACTGGGTATCGGTATCCAGAGTGATGACATAGCGCGTCCCGGCCAGCGCAGCAGTATCGCCAACGATCAGCGAAAAGCCGTCGCGCATGCCACTCATCAGCAGCGAATTCAGATCGGCCAGCTTGCCGCGCTTACGCTCGTAGCCCATCCACACGCGTTCCTGCGCATTCCAGCGGCGCGGCCGATGGAACAGGAAAAAGATGCTTGCTACGGTCGACCCGATTTTTTGCCCATATTTCAAATTCAGTGCGTCGATCTTTTCAGCCGCCAACTGCATCAGGGCTGCATCTCCCGGTAAGGACTCCTGTCCGGCATCGAGAAAATCGGTGAGCAATGCAAAGTGCAGACTGGGATCGCGATTGGCCAGGAACCTGACCTCCAGCGCCTCGATCAAGCTGTCGATGCCGGCCGCACTGGTCAACATGGTTGGCACCACCACCAGCGCTCTCCAGGCAGGCGGGATGCCCTCGGAGAAATCCATTTTTGGCAGCGGATGCGGCGCCACCAGCAGGCTGGCCAGCCAGTTCATCAACGAAACGGCCAGTTGGCTGGTCGCCACCATAGCGACCAGACCAAGCAAAATTATCGCCCACAGCGGTAAACCGACCGCCATGGACCGAATGAGCAGGCTGCTTGAAAGCAGGCCGGCGATGACCGCAATACCGCCAAGGTAGATCGTCAGTGGCAGTCTAGCCGCCGCCCGGCACATGCTCTCCGGGAAGGAGTGAAAAACCCCGATTGCGTCTTCCAGCTGTGGCAAACCGCGGCCAATCAGGTAATAACCAACGTGTCCGGCCGGCTCATCTACGCCGGCCAGGGCAGCGCCACGTGCCAGCTCAACTACCCGGGTAGCCAGTGCGCCTTCGGATAGATGGCTCTTGCGGGCAATCGCTTCGGTCGCATGGCGATAGCGGTCGCGCGTCGCGAAATCCATCGCCCCATAAATGCCGCCAGGATCATCAAGCAGCATCTGCTCGACGATACTATGGGTTTCGACAAAGCTCTGCCAATCCATCGCCCCGATGACACGCAGGCTACCAATGCTGTTGCTGATCGACACCTGGTCGGCTGCCTGCAACTGGTTCTCGGTCTGCACCATCCGGGCGATGCTCTGGCCGGATTCAGCCAGATGTTGTTCGATCCAGGTCAGCGGCAAAGCCAGCGACGGGCCTCGCCCCTGCAGCCGACGCGCCAGTTCGGCGACAAAGGCGCTGACCATCGGCGGCTTTGAGCGTGCCATGTCGGCGATAGTCAGGATCAGGTTCTTCGGATCATGCTCGGCGGCCTCGATCATCCGGTCCGCCCACAATTCGGCCAGGTTGCGCTCATCCCAGCCAGTGGCGATGTGTACGCCAACCCGGCGCAGGTTCTCAATCACAGCCAGGCGCAGCATGATAGGTATCGCCCACAACTCGCCCAAACGGAGTTCCGTGACAGTTTGATAGGCGGCGACGAAGCGGCCCAGTGTTTCTGGATCAACCCGCCCGTCACCATGCGCGACGGTTTCCAGCGCGATATCGTAAACCCGCGGATGCCCGGTCGACGGCCCACTGCCCAAGCGTGGCAACTCGCGGCTGTAGCCTTTGGGCAAATGCCGCTTGGCCGTGCGAATCTGCTCCTCGATCAGGTAAAAATTATCGAGCAGCCATTCGCCGGCCGGGGTAACCCTGCGTTTTTCAATGGCGACGGAAGTCAGTTGGCGACAAACATCGACCAGCGTATTTTCGTTGTCGGCCAGACGACCAAGCAGACGGTCCGTGATACTGCCGGTGGCGAGCCGGTGCTCTGCGGCGAGTGCCTTGCCGTGCTGCGCCATTTGATCGGCGCTGTACAAGGCCGCCCGCATCGGGGCTTCTTCACCTGGCGGTGTGGATGTCTGGTCGCTATCGTTAAAGCTGCTTCCCAGTTTGCGAAGGTACTCAACAAACGATTGGCCGGATTTCAAATTGAATCGCCTTCCCATAAGCAAAAAATCTCACGATGTTTGCGCATCGTGAGATTGAGTACATCGATCCTGCCGCCTGATCCAATCCCAACAATTGCCGGCAGGATGATCGTCAATTACTTGACGCGCATGTCATTCTTGACTGAGCTCACGCCCTTGACTGCACGGGTCAATTCGACGGCCTTGTTGGCTGCGGCCTGCGAACTGACGAAGCCACTCAGCTGGACCACGCCCTTGAATGTTTCAACGTTGATTTCAGCTGATTTCAGACTGGATTCGCCAAGAATGGCGGCTTTGACCTTGCTCGTGATCATCACGTCATCAACGTATTCGCCCGTACCTTCGGACTTGGACGTTGATGCGCAACCGACGGCGGTGAGCAGGGTCAGTGCCATGAACATGGCGGATAGATAGCGAGTGAATTTATTCATATTGAACTCCTGATAAGTGAAAGACAGGTTTTGCTGACTCCGGCACCGCTCCTTTGATAGAGCGCTGACGTTTCAATTGCAGAGACTACTTGGCTGGGATTAAGGCGTCGGTGTGGTGGAACACATAGCCAATCTGGCCGTGAAGCGCGTTGCTACAACAAGGGGTCCGTCAGTAGCGCCACGGTCAACCGGAAAAAACAGCTAATTTTGAAAGTTTTGGGGAAGCACGATGGCAGGCATCGCACGCTCTACCCTGGCAATTCCTGTACTTTCAGCAACAGGCGCTCAAACTCTTCGGCAGGCAAGGGATGTCCGAACAGAAAGCCCTGCCCTTCATCACATTGCAGGGCGCGCAGGAAGGAAAGCTGCGCTTCGGTTTCGACCCCTTCGGCAATGACGCGCTGCTTGAGGCTTTTCCCCATACCAATCATCGCGCTGACGATACTGGCATCATCGGCGTCGTCAGCGATATCGCGGACAAACGACTGGTCGATCTTCAGCGTATTGATCGGAAAACGCTTCAGATAACTCAGGCTTGAATAGCCGGTCCCAAAGTCGTCGATGGCCAGTTGCATGCCCATCGCTTTCAGCGATTCGAGAACGAATTCTGAGGATTTCGCATCCTGCATCAGGATGCTTTCGGTCAATTCCAGTTCAAGATAACTGGGCAGCATGCCGGTTTCCGAGAGGATCAGCGCCACGCCCTCGATAAAGTTCTTGTGGCGAAACTCGACCGCCGAAATATTGACGGCAACCGGCACCACCAATAATCCGGAATCCTGCCAGGCACAAACCTGGCGGCAGGCTTCGCGCAGCACCCAACTACCAATCGGCACGATCAAGCCCGACTCTTCGGCGATCGGCACGAACTGATTGGGATAGATCAGCCCATGCTCCGGATCTTTCCAGCGTATCAGGGCTTCGCTACCGATCATCAGCCCGGTGGAGAGATCAATCTTGGGTTGGTAGTAAAGCAGGAACTCGTTCTGTTTCAAGGCGCGACGCAGGTTGCCCTTTATAAACAGCCGCTGGACAGCGCGGGTATTCATCTCTGTCGCAAAAAACTGGTAGTTGTTCCGGCCGCTGGCCTTGGCGTGATACATCGCTGTATCAGCGTTTTTCATCACTTCATCGGCATCCTGTCCATCGTCGGGATAGATGGCGATACCGATACTGAGGGTGATGTGAAGCTCATGCCCACCAAGCACGCAAGGTTCGGCGAAGGCTGCCAGGAGTTTTTCGGCGATCGGCGCAGCATCCTGCGTCTGCTCGATTTCAGTAAGCAAGATGACGAACTCATCACCACCCTGTCGGCAAACCGTGTCGGTATCACGGACGCAGAGTTTCAGGCGCTCGGCCACCACTTGCAGCAACAGGTCGCCAACCGTGTGCCCAAGTGAATCATTGATGTGCTTGAAATAATCGAGATCGAGAAACATCAGGGCGACCCGTTTGCTGTGCCGGCGGGCTTGCCCGATAGCTCGTGAAAGCCGCTCGGTCAGCAGCATCCGGTTAGGCAAGCCGGTCAGAAAATCATGCTGGGCCAGATGCGCCATCTTCAGCGCCATGGCGCGCGACTCGCTGACATCGTGAAAAACGATGACAGCACCGGCCACCTGGCCATCCCGGTTATGGATGGGCGCCGCCGAATCCTCGATAGGCGACTCAATGCCGTCACGACGAACCAGGACACTGTCAGCCGCCAGACCGACTGTACGGTTCTCGCGTATGGCTAGTTGGGCAGGATTCGGCGCATCCTTGTGCGTGGCACCATCGATGATTTTGAAAACATCCGCGAGTGGCCGGCCAAAGGCTTTTTCAAGTGACCAGCCAGTCATCGTTTCAGCGACGAGATTCAGGTAAGTCACATTGCCCGGTAGATTGGTCGTCAGGACAGCATCACCAATCGAATTAAGCGTTACCTGGGCGCGCTCCTTTTCCTCAAACAAAGCATCTTCAGCCGCGCCCAGACGATGCTGCCATCAGCCCGCAAAAAACGCGCTTCCGACTTGAACTTTGCTTCGCCCAGTGCAGCGGACCGCCATTCGTGCAGGACGCGCTGGCGGTCATCAGGATGAATGGCCATGCTCCAGTTGGTGCCCAGCGTCTGCTCCAGATTTAGTCCGGATATCTTGTGATACGCCTCGTTGGTATAGACGCATTCACCGTCAATATCCGAAACGAAGATACCTAGCGGAGACGCATCGCTCATGGCGCGAAAACGCGCTTCACTGAGCGTCAACGCTTGTCGGGTTATCTTGCGCTCGACCAGATAGTTGATAGTGCGTGGCAACCAGTGGACATCGACCTGATCCTTGACGAAATAATCGTCGGCGCCTTTTTGCACGGCCAGCCGCGCGGTTTCCTCATCTGCCGGCGAACTCAGAATGAGGATCAAGGCACTCGGCGCTGCCCGCGAAACCTGCGCAAAAACCTCGATGCCGCATCCGTCGGGCAGACTGAGGTCAAGCAGGATGATTTCGAAGTGTTCCTTGGCCAGAAGCACCAGTGCATCGGACAGGCATGCCGCCCGTTTGACAGGATACGGCTGCTCGCCCGTGTGCACCAGTACTGTTTCGATCAAGCTGGCGTCATTGGCATCGTCTTCAATCAGGAGTACATGCTGCGCAGCATTGGTCATTACCTTCCTTCCAGCGAGAATTCAGAATCAAAGGCGACTCAGTCGTGAGCAAGCGATTTGCCGGTAAATAGGTATTCACTTAGCTGTCCCGAAAAATGCTCGTCCTTGCGCTGTATCCACGCCAGAAGCATGGCGGCATGCTCTTTTTCCTCATCGCGGTTATGCTCGAGAATGCGCTTCAGCTCGCTGTCCTGACAGGTGACGCTACGCTGGTTGTACCAGTCGATGGCTTCCAGCTCCTCCATCAATGAAACCAGCGCGCGATGCATGTCGCGGGTTTCGGCGGGTAATTCGCTTACCGGTTCGTGATAACCGACACTGGACATTTGTGGCTCCTGATTTTTTGGAATATCTATCCATGAATCAGCGGCGGCTGATCAAGGCGCCAAAGAAGATGCCGACAGCGGCAGCCACCGCGACCAATTTCCAAGGGTTGGCGAGCACGTATTCCTGCGTGGCGTTCGCAGCGCCGCTGGCCTTCTCTGACATAGCGTGGCGTGTTGCGGAAAACTCTTCGGCAACTGAGTGTCCGGCATCCCTTAGCAGGTGGTCTGCCTTGCCCAGGATTTTCTTGAAATCACGAGTAAGCGCTTCCTGCGGACTTTCAGTGATTCCTGGAATATTGCTGATTTCGGTCGTCATGATTTCTCCTGAATGGTTCAAAAGGTGGAAAAACGGAGTACGGGGGGCAACCCTATCTGGAGGGGATGCACGCTGCATGCACTGATTCAATGTTGCCCATCGCCCGATCTCCGGTCTGTGAGAGCTGGCCCCAGAAATTTGGACAGTAAGATAAGTGATAGCCTTGCTTCACCCACGGCCGCGTAGCGGCTTGACTGAGGAGCAAGAGCATGACGAGAAGGAAACGGCGGAATCACTCGCCGGAGTTCAAGGCGAAGGTGGCGATTGCCGCCTTGCGAGGGGACAAGACGCTGGCCGAGTTGGCCCAGCAGTTTGATGTCCATCCCAACCAGATCACCGACTGGAAAACGCAGTTGCTGGAGCGCTCATCGCAAGTCTTCGGTGACAGCGGGGCCAAGGCCGACTCACCCGACACCACAGCGATGCGGCTAAAGATCGCAGATCTGGCACTGGAAAATGATTTTTTAGAAAAAGCGCTCACCAAAGCGGGCATGCTGAGCGCAAGACGATGATCGACCGCAGCCATGATCTTCCGGTTGTCCGGCAATGCCGGGTTCTCGGCATTGCTCGCTCGACGGCGTATTACACGCCCGAACCGGTCTCGCCAGAAGATCTGGCGCTGATGCGCTGGATCGATGAGCTGCACCTGGAGTTCCCCTTTGCCGGCAGCCGGATGCTACGGGATCTGCTGCGCCATGACGGGCATGCCATCGGTCGAAAACGGGTGCAGACGCTGATGAATAAAATGGGCGTCGAGGCAATTTACCGCAAGCCCAACACCAGTCAGCGACATGCCAAGCATCCGATTTACCCGTATCTGCTCAGGAATCGTGTGATCGATCGGGCCAACCAGGTCTGGGCCACCGACATCACCTACATTCCGATGCGCCGGGGCTTCATTTATCTGTGTGCCGTCATCGACTGGTATAGCCGTCGGGTGCTGGCCTGGCGGCTCTCCAACACGCTGACCACGGATTTCTGTGTTGAGGCGGTTGAGGAGGCGATCACTCGCTATGGCCGACCGGAGATCTTCAACACGGATCAGGGCAGTCAGTTCACCAGCGCCGAATTCACCGGCCTGCTCAAAGCTAACAGTATCCAGATCAGCATGGATGGCAAAGGCTGCTGGCGCGATAACGTCTTTGTCGAGCGGCTGTGGCGAAGTATCAAATACGAGGAGGTGTATCTCAAAGCCTACGACTGCGTTTCGGCGGCAAAAGCAGGTCTGGGTAACTACATCCAGTTCTACAACACCCGGCGGCCGCATCAGTCATTTGGTGGCAAGACGCCGGATATGATTTACTTCGCTGGCCTGCCGACAAAAGGCTTGGCTGCATGACCCCCGCGTTACCCACCGCGTCGTCAGCCTACGGTCTAAACGGACCTTCGGCAGACGCCACCGTGGATAACGCTACCAGCGCAGGGCTACACTTATCTCCGTGGCAATCCTGTCCAAACAAACGGGGCCAGCTCTGTGTGCTAGCGAACAGACCTTGCGCCTGGTGTCGCTAACATGATCTCCACGGCATAGATTGTCTGTGCCCTGAAATTATTGGGAGAGAGAAATGACCCTGGGAACCATTCTGTTGATCGTTCTTATCCTGCTATTGGTCGGTGCCATTCCAACTTGGCCGCACAGTCGGGGCTGGGGCTACGGACCGAGCGGCGGCATCGGACTGCTCCTGATGATCCTGCTCGTCCTGCTCCTGCTCGGCAAGATCTAGACAAACCACACAGGAGAAATCACTACATGACCCAAAACAAAACCACCTTTATCGCCATTTCACTACTTCTGGCATTCGGCTTGAGCGCATGCGACAAGCCTGGTACAGCCGAGCAAGCCGGTGCAAAAATCGACCAGGCGGCCAGCGACACAGGGAAAAAGGTTGGCGAGACCTTCGACAAATTTGAAAACAAGATGACTGAACAAGGTGAAAAAAGCGCTCAAGTATTCGATGACACGGAAATCACCACGCGAGTAAAAACCGAGCTCATGGGCGAAACTGGCCTGAAGTCACTGAAAATCAGTGTCGACACAATCAAAGGCGTCGTCACGCTGACTGGTACGGTTGATACGAAAGCCAACAGTGAAAAAGCCGCAACCCGAGCGATGGCGATCAGCGGTGTCAGAGATGTCAATAACCAACTCGTTGTCACGCCGGCCAATTAAGGTCGAACTAACCACTAGCTCCCAAGGAAAAATCATGGAACTGCACAAGCAATACAAGGAAAAGATGGACGCGCAAATCAAGGAGTGGAGCGCCCAGGTCAATCTGCTGGAAGCCAAAATGGACAGCTTCGCGGCCGATATGAGAATAGCGCGAGCAGAGGACATTCATGCATTGCGCGCCAAGCAGCATGCCACCGCCGACAAGATGAAGGAACTCGGCAAGGCGAGCGGTGAAGCTTGGGTGCAGGTCAAAGTAACCACTGACCGGATGTGGGATGACCTGAAGGCCGGTCTGACTGAAGCTCAGTCAAAATTCAAGTAAGCATGGAATTGGGCGCCTGCGGGCGCTTTTTCATCGGCTATCGGGCAAGCGTAAGTGATAAATCGCCATTTCCCGGCGGCCGACAAGGAGAAAGGCAATGCGCAAACAACTGATTATTTTCGGAATGCTGCTCCATTTTGCGATGCCAGCGCCGGCTCAGGTCAACTTCAGTTTTGGCTTCCAGGCGGATAACCTCAGCATCAGCCTGTCGTCCTATCCAAATCTGGTGCGCGTGCCGGGTTACCCGGTTTATTACGCTTCCGGCCTGAATTCCAACTATTTCTTCTACGACGGCATGTATTGGGTCTTTGAGACGAATCGCTGGTATTCGAGCTCCTGGTACAACGGGCCGTGGATGGCAGTCGATCCGGACTTCGTTCCGCTTTACCTGCTGCGCGTTCCGGTACGCTATTACCGCAGTCCGCCAGCTTTCTTCGTCGGCTGGCAAGCCAATTCGCCGCCGCGTTGGGGTGATCATTGGGGCAATGACTGGGCTCAGCGCAGAAGTGGATGGAATCGCTGGAATCACAAAGCCATGCCGGCACCGGCTCCGCTACCGACGTATCAGCGTAAATATTCCGGAGATAGTTATCCATCCCGGGATCAGCAACCCATATTGCAAAAACGCAACTACCGCCACGAAGCGCGTGATCCGCTCGTTCGCCAGCAAATCAAACCAGCTGCGTCTGCTAAAAATCAACCAGAACCGGTTCAGCGAGGAAGGCAGGAGTCATCGCGAGGAAAAAACTCCGCGTTGCCGGCAATGGAACCCAACCCGGCTCAGTCAGCAGGACGCAATGCACCGTCAGCCCAGCAGCCGCGCCAACGCGCACGCGACAACCCGGAGTTGCAGGGACAACAGCAGAGGGGGCCAAGTTCCGAAGAGCGCCCTGCCCCTCGCGTTAACCAAAAGCCATTGGGAGATCAAAGCAGCGAAAACCGGCATCCGCAAGCGGCACCAGACCCACAACGGGGGCAGCGACCCAACGAGGACAGATCGGCTAACCGCCAAATGGAACCCGGACAACGTGGCGGGCAACCACGAGAACGCGACAACAACGATGATCGCGGCCAAGGACGTGGGCGATAGCGCCATGAATCGATGATTTTGGGGCGCTTTGCCTATTTGGGTACTGGGGCCAAGCGACATAGAACCATTGAAGGATAGTTACAAGCAGTTGATTTCAGGCGGTGGATATAACGTCATGCTAGGTGAGGGTTCTGTTCGTTTGGGACTTTATGCCCTGGAAAGAAACACGGACCCGAACAACGATGTACCCGAACCGAATACGCTGTTGCTTCTCATGGGAGGCGCTGTAGCAAGTGCGCTGCTAAAACGCAGGTCGTCAAGTCAATCGCCAGCCCCATGTTCAAGTTTCATTGGTTAGAAAATATTTGATCGCTATTGGGTCAACATGAGAAATCAGTAGTTAGCTCGGGCAAAAGCGACCTCCCGTTAATATTCAAACCGTATTTTCAATCGGGAGAGTAATCAAAATTCTTCACGATTTACCTGTGCTGCAGTTAGGCACTGCGGTCGACGTGGTGTTCTTGGGAAGACGCTCTCAGTAACAACGCCATTCGGATACCTGTCACTGAACCGCAATCAGTTCGGAAGTCTGTTTTTGTCGGCCACAACTGAGCCATTCGTCTGTCTTTTTTGATTGAAAATGGCGGATCACGAAAATTTCAATTTTGGCCGTTTTTTTCGGTTGACCGTAGCATTCGCTCAGCCCGGGTCGGTTATCTTGCGCCAATCCGCTCACCCTGTTCCTCACTGAATTGCGCTCGAACCCTTAAATCTCAATCCGGCGCAAGCGAAGTGCATTGGTGATGACCGAGATCGACGAAAGGCTCATTGCGGCGGCTGCGAACATCGGTGAGATCAGCATGCCGAAGAACGGGTAGAGCACGCCGGCGGCGATGGGCACGCCGACCCCGTTGTAGATCAGCGCAAAGAACAGGTTCTGGCGGATGTTGCGCATGGTCGCTTGCGACAAGCGGCGCGCTCTGACGATACCGTTCAGGTCACCCTTGACCAGCGTGAAACCGGCACTCTCGATGGCCACATCGGCGCCGGTGCCCATGGCGATACCGACATCGGCCTAGGCCAATGCCGGGGCATCATTGACGCCGTCGCCGGCCATCGCCACCTTGTGTCCCTTGGCTTGCAGTTCCTTGATGAGTTGTGCCTTCTCGGCCGGCAGTACCCCGGCGCGGATTTCGTCGATACCGAGCGGCCCGGCTACGGCACGGGCTGTTCGTTCGTTGTCGCCGGTCGCCATGATGATTTTCAGACCTTCCGCATGCAGCGCCTTGAGCGCCGCCGGCGTGCCTTCCTTGACCGGGTCGGCGACGCTGAGCAAACCGGCGATTTCACCGCCGACGAGGACGAACATGACGGTCTCGCCCTGATCTCGCCGCTGGTCGGCCATCGCCACGAACTCCCCTCCTTTTTTTCCTAGTTCGGCCAGCATTTTGGCGTTGCCGAGCGCGACTTCCTTGCCGTCGACCTTGCCCTTGACACCCTTGCCGGTGAGCGCCTCAAAATCCTCTGCATCGGCCAGTTCGACGCCACGCTCTTCGGCCCCGGCAACGATTGCTTCTGCCAGCGGGTGTTCCGAGCCGCGTTCCAGGCTGGCGGCGAGGCGCAAAACTTCGTTTTCGTCGTGGCCGTCGGCCGACAGCACGGCAACCAGCTTCGGTTTGCCAACCGTCAGCGTGCCGGTTTTATCGATAATCAGCGTGTCGACCGTCGCAAAGGCCTCGAGCGCCCCTGCATTCTTGATTAAAACGCCGGCCTGGGCACCACGCCCGGTGGCCGTCATGATCGACATCGGCGTCGCCAGTCCGAGCGCGCAGGGGCAGGCAATAATCAGCACTGAAACGGCAGAAACCAACGCGTAAGCCATGGCCGGCGCCGGCCCCCAGATCGACCAGGCGATGAAGGCGAGAATGGCGACCGCGATGACCGCCGGCACAAAAATGCCGGCCACCGAGTCGGCGACATTCTGGATCGGTGCCCGCGAGCGCTGGGCATTGGCCACCATGTCGACGATCTGGCTCAACACGGTGTCAGCGCCGACCCGCTGTGCTTCGATGACGAAGGAGCCAGTACCGTTGATGGTGGCGCCGGTCACCTTGTCCTTGACGCTTTTCTCGACCGGCACCGGTTCGCCGGAGATCATCGATTCATCGACCGACGAGTGCCCTTCGAGCACCACGCCATCGACCGGGATCTTGTCGCCGGGCCGTACACGCAGGTGGTCGCCGACCACCACCTCGTCGAGCGGGACATCTTCCTCGCGGCCATCGGACCGGATCACTCGCGCGGTCTTGGCCGCCAGATCGAGCAGTGCCCGAATCGCCGAGCCGGTCCGCTCGCGGGCGCCGAGTTCCATGACCTGGCCGAGCAGCACCAGAACGATAATCGCCGCGCCGGCCTCGAAATAGACGGCGACATGACCCTGGGCATCGCGGAAGCCATCCGGGAAAAGCCCCGGCGCGAATACCGCGACAATACTGAAGAGATAGGAAGCGCCAACCCCCATGCTGATCAGCGTGAACATGTTGAGACTGTGATTGACGACTGATTTCACGCCGCGCACAAAAAACGGCCAGCCGGCCCACAAGACCACGGGCGTACTCAGCGCCAGTTCAAGCCATTGCGCCCATTGCTCGCCCAAGGCCTGGCGGATGAAACCCAGGCCGATCATCGGCCCCATGGCCAGCACCATCAGTGGCACGGTCAGCGCCGCGCCGATCCAGAAGCGCCGTTTGAAATCGACCAATTCCGGATTCGGCCCCGCATCGTCCGCCGGCACGCCCATCGGTTCGAGCGCCATGCCGCATTTCGGGCATTCGCCGGGGGCGTCGCGGACGATTTCGGGATGCATGGGACAGGTGTATTTCGTCCCTTTCGGTGCCACTGCAGCTTCTTTCTTTGACTCACCGCTCAGATACGCCGCCGGGTCGGCCTGAAATTTGTCATGACATTTTGCCGAACAGAAATGGTAGGTCTGGCCACCATGTTCGAGGCTAGGCTTGCCGATGCCGAGCGTTACCGACATGCCGCAGACCGGATCCTTGGCGCTGGCGGCAGGCGAGGGATTGTGGCCTTCAGCCTGAAGATTCTGCTGGGCGTGGTCGGGTGTCGAATCGGCGGGATGATTCATTGCGGTACCTCTTTCTTTGCACAACCGAAAGGTGGTCATCGGCCGGGATTAACTTCGGACCCGCTGGGCATCAGGCCAGATAGCCATGCTGCTGGCGATTCTGCAACTGTCTTTGGCGGTGCTAGTGCGGCTTAGCGCTTCAAGTCCTCAATTCGCTTGAGGTAATCCTCACGTTCGATCTCTCCGGCGGCATAGCGTTCGTCGAGAATCTGCCGCGCCCGGCCCGGTGGCTCGCCCTTTTTTCCGGCCAACAGGCGAACGACCAAGACAATCAGCAGCACTGGAATCAGCCACATAAGGATCATGCCGGGCCAACCCCACGCCATACCGCCGTGCTCATATCCGTACATCAATCTCTCCTTTAGTCCTTATTGATCTGACGAGATCAAGGCGTTGCACCGGTCGCCATGCCGACGCCCGGACTGCGGTGGAGAAAAGCGACAAAAAAGTGAAGGCTTTCAGAGAGCGTTTCATTTCCGACTCCTTTGGTGACTGAGATCAGCATGCGCTCCCGATAGCCACATAAGGCTGACTGCAGCATTACATTTTCGTCATCTTTCAAAGCATTGCCCTGCTACGGTTGAAGCACTGTGCGCAATTACAATGCCGGGGACGAAGTTGAGTACCGGATTCAGTGTTCCGCCCGGGCATGTTCTTCCGGCGCCTGCAGGCTGAGCAATATCGTTTGATAGGCCTCGGCAAACGACTGAACACCATCCAGTTGCAGGCGTTCGCCGACAGCACCCAGATCGATCCCGAGTTCGAGCAATGCCCGGATGTGGTTTTGCGCTTCGTCCAGTCCGTGTTGCAGGCAATTGGCGGCCTGCCCATGCTTGCGGAAGGCCGCCAGCGTTGACTCGGGAAGCGTATTGATGCTTTCCGGACCAATCAACGACTCGACGTAAAGCACATCGCTGTATGCCCTGTTCTTGGTGCCGGTGCTGGCCCACAGGGGTGTCTGAGGCCGAATGCCAGCCAACCGGAGCAAGGCAAAGTCCTGCCCATGAAAAATTTCCCTGTAACGCCCGTGGCAGCATTTGGCCAGGGCAACACCGGATCGACCCATGAGGCGGGCGGCATGCGGGGTACCGAGCGTATTCAGCCGTTCATCAACGACGCTATCAACGCGGCTGAGAAAAACGCTGGCGACCGAACGCAAGTGCCGCGCTCGGCCTCCGCTTTCCAGCCAGCCCAGCGCGCCACGCAGGTATGCCTGTACTACAGCTTCATATTGAGCGAGTGAGAAGATGAGAGTGACGTTCACCGACAGACCTTCTACGGTCAACCGGAAAAAAGCCTCAATTCCGGAAGGTGTCGCCGGGACTTTGATCAGCACGTTGTCGCGGTCGACCAGGCCATACAAACGCCGTGCGGCGGCAACAGTGCCTGCCGTATTGTTGGCAAGCTCCGGCGACACTTCGAGACTGACATAACCCGATTCACCACGGCTGGCCTGAAAGGCTGGCCGCAACATGGCGCAGGCGGCCTGAATGTCGGCTATGACCAACGATTCGTAACAAGCCTCGGCATCCAGACCCTGGCCACGCAGGTGCTCCAGGTCTTCACGGTAATAGCGGCTGTTGGCGATGGCTTTTTCAAAAATGGATGGATTTGACGTTACGCCACCAACACCATCTTCTTTGATCAGGCGCTGCAGGCCGTCCTCGCGCAACAAGGTGCGCGACAGATTGTCGAGCCAGACATGCTGGCCGATAGCCTTGAGCGCCAGTAGCGGGTTTTCGCTCATGATTTTGCCCCCGGCCACTGCCAATTGAGGATTTCCGGCATGTCTTCGCCGTACTCAAGGATGTATTGCGCGTGCTGATTGAGTTTGTCGCGCATCGCCTGTTTGATGTGCGCTGACTGGGCATGTAGTTTCGGTACGCGTTTTGCAACGTCCATGACCAGATGGAAACGGTCAAGTTCATTGAGTACGACCATGTCGAAAGGCGTCGTCGTCGTACCCTCCTCCTTGTAGCCACGGGCGTGAAGGTTGGTGTTGGTACGCCGGTAGGTCAGCCGGTGAATCAGCCATGGATAACCGTGGTAGGCGAAGATGATCGGTTTGTCGGTGGTGAACAGCGAGTCGAACTCATCGCTGGACAGGCCATGCGGGTGCTCTTCCTTCGGCTGCAGGGTCATCAGGTCGACGACATTGATGTAGCGGATTTTCAGTTCCGGTACTAATTGATGCAGGATGGCAACGGCCGCCAACACTTCTAATGTCGGCACATCGCCGGCCGACGCCAGCACGATGTCTGGCTCTCCCGGCTGGTCGTTACAAGCCCATTCCCACAGGCCGATGCCGGCGCTGGCGTGGTTGATCGCCGCTTCCATGTCCAGCCACTGCCAGTCCGGCTGCTTGCCGGCAACGATGACATTGACCAGATTGCGGCTCTTCAGGCACTGGTCGGTGACATAGAGCAGCGTGTTGGCGTCAGGCGGGAGATAGACCCGAATGACGTCCGCCTTCTTGTTGACCACATGGTCGATGAATCCCGGGTCCTGATGCGAAAAGCCATTGTGGTCCTGCCGCCAGACGTGTGACGTTAGCAGGATGTTGAGCGAGGCGATCGGCCGCCGCCAGGGAATTTCGCTGCAAACTTTTAGCCACTTGGCGTGCTGGTTGAACATCGAATCGATGATGTGAATGAAGGCTTCGTAACAGGAAAACAGGCCATGTCTTCCCGTCAACAGGTAGCCTTCGAGCCACCCCTGACAGGCGTGCTCGGAAAGAATCTCCATCACCCGGCCATCGGGAGCCAGATGATCGTCATCAGCCAGATGCTCAGCCATCCAGGTTCGGTCGGTAACTTCGAACAAGGCGCCGAGTCGGTTGGAAGCCGTTTCATCCGGCCCGAAGACGCGGAAATTATCGGGATTATGGCGCATCACGTCGCGCAGGAAGACGCCCATGGTGCGCGTTGCCTCGCCCACGGAGCCGCCCGGCGTCGGTACCGCAACAGCGTAGTCCCGGAAATTGGGCAGGCGTAGCTCGCGCAGCAAGGTGCCACCGTTGGCGTACGGATTGGCACCCATGCGTCGCTCACCGACTGGCGCCAAGGCAGAGATATCCGCATTCAGGTGGCCATTGTTGTCGAACAGCTCGGATGGTTTGTAGGACGCCATCCATTCAGCCAGCAATGCGACGTGTTCCGGCTTGTCCATGTCGCTGAACGGCACCTGATGCGAGCGCCAGGAGCCTTCACTTTTCTTGCCATCGACCATTTTCGGCCCGGTCCATCCTTTGAGCGAACGCAAAATGATCATCGGCCAGCGCGGGCGGGTCATGTCGCCGCCTTCGCGTGCCTTGCGCTGAATTGCCGAAATGCTGGCCATGGCCGTATCGACCGCGGCTGCCATCAATTGATGCATGGTTTCCGGGTCGTCACCTTCGACAAAGATTGGCTGGTAGCCGTAGCCAACGAACAGACATTCCAGCTCGCTGTGACTGATCCGGGCCAGGATGGTCGGGTTGGCGATCTTGTAGCCGTTAAGGTGCAGGATGGGCAGCACCGCGCCATCGGTCTGCGGATTGAGGAATTTGTTGGAGTGCCAGGAAGTCGCCAACGGCCCGGTTTCCGCCTCGCCGTCGCCAACGACGCAGCAGGTAATCAGATGCGGGTTGTCGAACACCGCACCGTAGGCATGGAACAGCGCGTAGCCCAATTCGCCGCCTTCGTGGATCGATCCCGGCGTATCCGGCGAGGCGTGACTTGGAATGCCGCCAGGGAAGGAGAATTGGCGGAACAGACGGCGCATGCCCTCCTCATCCTGCGAAATATGCAGGTAGAACTCGCTATAGCTGCCTTCCAGATAGGTATTGGCGACGACCGCCGGGCCGCCGTGGCCGGGGCCGGCGATAAAGATCATGTTCAGGTCATGCTGCTTGATCGCCCGGTTCATGTGCACGTAAATGAAGTTCAGGCCAGGTGTCGTTCCCCAGTGCCCCAGCAGGCGGGGCTTAATATGCGCCAGGGTCAGCGGCAGCTTGAGCAGAGGGTTATCGAGCAAGTAGATTTGTCCAACTGACAGGTAGTTGGCGGCGCGCCACCAGGCGTTCATCAGGTCTAGTTCGTCAGCAGCCAGCGGCGTATGAGTTGTGAGCATTTATTTATCCTTGATTGGTGTTATTGGACGCCGACTTTGCGCAGCCGGACGTGCAGTGCTTCAAGTTCGTCCAGTAACTGCATGGCCAGCGCGGCGCCGGCCAGATTGACACCGAGATCGCGCTGCAGCCGGATGGCCACCGTCGCCCGCCTGAGGTGGGTGCCCGTGAAGCGCCAGCGATGCGGTTCACGGCCGATGGGTAACAAAACGCCCTCGTCGACCAGCTCAAGGATAGTTTCGACGCGCACGGCGCAGGCCTGACAGACTTCACTGATGGTCAGGTTGGTTTGCTCTTCAAGAATGATCGCGCTTGCTTGCGGCAGCATCTTGTCGTTGTCCATGCTTACGCTCCCAGTCCGGATCGCGGGTTAAAGGATTTGAACTGCTCGGCCATGCTGGCGTACAGAGCCTGGTCGGCATCACTCTCGGCTTTCGGCAGCACCACCTGCAGAACCACGTAGAAATCGCCCGGCGTGCTGCCCGGAATGCCCCTGCCCTTGAGCCGCAGCTTGCCGCCGGATTTCGAATTTGGCGGAATTTTCAGGTCGACCGTAGCATTCGGCGTCGGGACACTGACCGTTGCCCCCAAGGCCGCTTCCCAAGGTGCCAGCGGCAGGTCGAGAAAGACATCGCGCTGCTCGACGCGGAAATGAGCATGGGGATTGAAAGCCACTTCCAGATAGAGATCGCCCGCCTTGCCCTGACCGATGCCCGGTGCGCCCTGCCCGGCCAGCCGGATATGCTGCCCGGCGCGGACGCCGCGCGGAATGGTCACATTCAGCTGGTGCGAGCGCATCGACACCCGACCGTTGGCACCCGCCTCCGGGGTGCGCAGCGTGATCACTCGAGTAGCGCCGTTGTAGGCATCCTCCAGGTCAATTACAACCTTGGCATGCCTGTCCTCACCTCGCGCATGGAAATCCTGATGGGTTCGCTGCCCCCCGGCAAAACCACGGCCATAGAGCGATTCGAAGAAATCGCTGAAATCAGCCGCATCGCCTCCCGGTGAGCCATCGCCGGAATACTCGAAGCCGGCATTCCAGTCAGGCGGCGGACGGAAATCCTGACCAGCCTTCCAGTTGGCACCCAATTGATCGTAGGCAGCCCGTTTCTCAATATCCTTGAGTACGGCATAGGCCTCGCCGAGTTCCTTGAAGCGCACCTCGGCATCGGGATCCTTGCTGACATCCGGATGGAATTTGCGAGCTAGCTGGCGATAGGCGCGCTTGATCTCGTCCTGGGTCGCGTCGCGTGCCACCCCCATGATCTTGTAGTAGTCCTTGAACTCCATCGGATTTCCTTGCTCAGAACGCTGAGGTATCGATGTCTGCCGACATTGCTTCAGCAGGCACAAACATCAACGCTTCAAGGCAGGCATCGAACCCGTCATTCACCATTGGGAAAATCGATGTTCGGCAATGACGACCGGATGGACTGGCGGGATGAAAAGTGCCGGGATTTCGTTCAATTTCGTGATTCATTTGCGCTCTCCAATGGCTGACCAGCCAAGTGCAGTCGCCATGACTATGCATGCCAGGAACAAGGAATTCCGTGCGCCAGCCCACATAGACACCGGGAAATTCAGCCTGTGTGTGTTGGCAGACAGAAACACCTGCCGTACCGGCGCACCATCCACACTCCGAATCACTCCCGAAGGTGAATTCAAATGACTGCGCTATCACTGCCCACCCGCCTGCTCAGGCCCCTCTTGTCGCTAGCTATGCTGCTGGCTAGTGCCAGTCTCCATGCCGATTCGGTGATCTCGACGTCCCTGACCGGCCTATTTGAAGTGCCTTCCGTCAACACCATGGCAACAGGTTTGGTGAACATCGATATTGAGCCGGATCGTTCGATCAGCGGCAGCATCGACGTTTCCGGCATGGAGCCGACGATGGCACATATTCACGAGGCTGCCGCGGGGGTCAATGGACCGATAGTCATCACCCTGATCAAGACAGGCGACAAGGTTTTCACCGTACCCGCCAACGCGAAACTCACCAAGGCCCAGTACGCCCGGTACCTGGTCGGCAATTTGTACGTCAACGTACATAGCCAGGCCTACCCGAAGGGCGAAATTCGGGCGCAATTGCCGGGCAAGCCGATGCGCATCGCCAATTGAATGGCCCTCAAGGAATCACCATAAAACACATTGTATCGAGCACTTGGCGGAAGGCCACGGCCACCGCTGGCCTGGAAATGATCGACGGAGTAATCGCGATCACCACCATTTACTTCAATTCGATTACCCATTTCACCAAGGACGAATGTCCAGTATCAAAGTAGCTGAAGACCCAAATCACGATGTCCTTAACACTCAAACCCTAGTCAGGAAAAATCATGAAAAAACTACTCGTATTGATGCTTGCTGTCAGCAGCCTCCTGTCCGGTTGCTATGTCTATGATGGCCCCAACAGGAACGGCGGAGTACACCGTGGCGATCGTGATGGTGCTTCGCATCGCGATCATGATCGCGATGGTGTTCAGGACCGTGACGACAGACGCCCGAACAACCCGAATCGCTACTAAGACATGAAAACCGCTGACCAGCTGACTGCACTTTTTCCCCGCGAAAACGACATTCCAGTCGACTGCCGCATCCTCGCGCCCATCCACCAGCGCGCCATCCTGATCAACGGCGAAATGCGGATCTGGAAGGGCGAGACGCGGACGGTGCATTCGCCGGTCTGCGTGCAGGGTGCCGACGGCACGCTGACCCATGTCGAACTGGGTAGCGTGCCGGTCACCGGTACGGTCGAGGCCGATGCCGCACTGGCCGCCGCAGTAACCGCCTACGATCATGGCCGCGGCGCCTGGCCGAACCTGTCGGTGGCCGAGCGCATCGCCTGCGTCGGCGATTTCACCAACCAGATCGTCGCCCGCCGGCGCGAGATCGTGAACCTGATCATGTGGGAAATCGGCAAGAGCCTGGCCGATTCGCAGAAGGAATTCGACCGTACCATCGACTACATCCGCGCTACCGTCGAGGAGTTGAAACGGCTAGACAACAGCAACTCGCGCTTCGAGATCGTCGACGGCACGATCGCCCAGATTCGCCGATCGCCGGTCGGCATCGCGCTGTGCATGGGGCCGTACAACTACCCGATGAACGAGACCTTCAGCACGCTGATTCCAGCGCTGATCATGGGCAACGTCGTCCTCTTCAAACCGCCGCGCTTCGGCGTGCTGCTCTATTACCCGATGCTCGAAGCCTTCCGCAGCGCCTTCCCGCCGGGCGTCTACGGCCAGGGCCACGTCGTCGTGCCGCACATCATGGGCTCCGGCAAGGTTAACGTGCTGGCCCTGATCGGCTCTTCCGAAGTTGCCGACCAGCTCAAGAAATCACATCCGAAAACCAATCGCCTGCGCGCCATTCTCGGCCTCGGTGCCAAGAACGCGGCGATCATCATGGCCGATGCCGACATCGAATTGACGGTCAAGGAATGCATCACCGGCGCGCTGTCCTTCAACGGTCAACGCTGCACAGCCATCAAAATGATTCTCGTGCACCAGTCGATTGCCGAAGTTTTCCTGCGCCGCTTTTGCGAAGAAGTCGGCAAGCTGGTCATCGGCATGCCGTGGGAGCCCGGTGTCATGCTGACACCGCTGCCCGAGATGGAAATGGTTGCCTACATGAACGAATGCATCGCCGATGCCATCGGCAAAGGCGCCCGTGTAGTCAACACTGGTGGTGGCAACACGGTCGAAACCCTGTTCTACCCGGCCGTGCTCTTTCCGGTACAGGCAGGCATGAAGCTCTATCGCGAGGAGCAGTTCGGCCCGATCATCCCGGTCGCCACCTTCGAGGATATTGAAACGCCGCTCGACTACGTGATCACCTCCGACCACGGCCAGCAGGTCAGCATCTTCGGCAGCGATCCGGGGCAGATCGCCTCCCTGGTCGACACCTTGGTCAATCAGGTCTGCCGGGTCAATATCAACTGCCAGTGCCAGCGCGGCCCTGACGTCTTCCCCTTCGTCGGCCGCAAGGACTCAGCCGAAGGGACCCTGTCCGTCCATGACGCACTGCGCGCCTTCTCGATCCGCACCATGGTCGCCGCCAAGCAGACCGAGGCGTCGAAAAAGCTGCTCGATGCCATCGTGCTGGGCAACAAATCAAATTTCATCAATACCCATTTCATTCTTTAAGACGGGAGGAATCTCCCGACCAAAGCGTGGTCATTTCGATAACGGCACGAACAACACGAAGGTGGGCGCTGGCATGACCAAATCAGACATCGGTATCGTTGGCCTTGGCGTGATGGGCGCCAACCTGGCGCTCAATCTGAGTGACAAGGGCTACCGCCTTAGCGTGTACAACCGTACGAGCGCGGTTACATCAGAATTCATCCATACCCATGGACAAGGCCGGGCCATCAGCGTTGCCGACAATCTTCAGCAACTGGTCAGCCAACTTGGCTCGCCCCGGGTAATTCTGCTGATGGTGACTGCCGGTGGCGCAGTCGAGGCAATCATCGAACAACTACTGCCTTTGCTGGAGCCCGGAGACATCCTGATCGACGGCGGAAACTCCAACTATCAGGACACCGACCGTCGTTGGCAGGCGCTTGCAGCCAAGGGCATTCACTTTGTTGGCATGGGTGTTTCCGGTGGCGAGGACGGTGCCCGCTTTGGGCCGTCGCTGATGCCCGGTGGCGCTGCTGCCGCCTGGCCGAGCATCCGCGACATGTTCCAGGCCATCGCCGCCAAGGTGGATGGCGTACCGTGCTGCCAATGGCTGGGCAATGGCGGCGCCGGCCATTACGTCAAGATGATTCACAACGGTATTGAATACGGCGACATGCAGTTGATCGCCGAAGTTTGCCACCTGATGCAGCATGCGCTTGGCCTCAGTCACGATGAAATGGCCGACTGCTTCGCGACCTGGAATGGTGGTCGCCTTGAATCCTATCTGATCGAAATTACCGGCCGGATACTGCGTCAGCGCGACCGCGACGGCAGCCCACTGGTCGACAAGATTCTCGACCGGGCCGGGCAAAAAGGCACCGGCGTATGGACCGCGCAGGATGCGCTCGATAACGCCATTCCGCTGACCCTGATCAGCGAAGCCGTCCATGCCCGCATGTTGTCGGCACGTAAATCAGAGCGGGTTGCGGCAGCTGCCATACTCGGCAGCATCCAGACGGTGGCGCCAGCATCGGAACGCACGGAGTATCTCGACGCATTGCACGATGCCCTATACGCCGCGAAACTGGTTTCCTACACTCAGGGTTTCATGCTTATGCAGGCCGCTGCCGAGAATAACGGCTGGGCCCTGCCATTCGGCGACATCGCCCTGCTCTGGCGTGCCGGTTGCATCATCCGCAGCCGCTTCCTGGGCGATATCAAGAACAGCTTTGAACGCGACCCAGTGCCGCCCAGCCTGCTACAGGATCCGTTCTTCGCAGCCGAGGTAAAAAACGCCGAAGCTGGCTGGCGCAAGGCGGTGATGCTGGCTGTCGAACACGGCGTGGCAGCGCCGGCACTGAGCTCAGCGCTGTCTTTTTATGATGGCTATCGCTGTGCCAATGGCTCGGCCAACATCATTCAGGCGCAGCGGGATTTCTTTGGTGCGCACACCTACCAGCGAATCGACCGGGACGAGACCGCGCATTTTCATACCCGCTGGCTGGGCGATGGCGGGGAGGAGATTCAGTCATGAGTTGCGCCACCGAATCACACGTCTATGTCATCTTCGGGGCGACCGGCAATCTTGCAATGGCGAAGCTGCTGCCCGCCTTGTACCAATTGCACCGCCTTGGGTATCTGGCACCAGACGTACGTATTCTGGGCTGTGGCCGTACGCCATATCAACAGGATGGCTGGCGCGACGAGGTACGGAATCATCTTGATGCTGTCGACGCAGGGTTGCTGGACAGCTTTCTCCAACGCCTCGACTATCTTCCCGGCAACTTGGAAGACATGGCCTTCTATCAGGCGCTGGGAGCCTGGATGGGACCCAGTGAATGCGGCAACAACGCAATTTTCTACCTCTCGGTCAGCCCCGAGTTCTACGTGCCGATCACCGTCAGGCTGGCGCAGGCCGGCTTGTTGGCGGAGCGCACCGGTTGGCGACGGATGGTGATCGAAAAGCCGTTCGGCCACGACCTGCAATCCGCCCGCGACTTGCAGCACGAACTCAATACACGCCTGAATGAAGAGCAGATCTACCGCATCGATCATTATGTCGGCAAGGAGTCCGTGCAGAACCTGCTGGTCTTGCGTTTTGCCAACATGATTCTGGAACCGCTGTGGAACCGCCATTACATCGACCATGTTCAGATCACGCACGCGGAAACCATCGGTCTGAATGGACGGGCCAACTACTATGACCGGCATGGCGGAGCAACGCGCGACATGATCCAGAGCCATCTGCTTCAGGTGCTGGCTTTACTGGCGATGGAACCACCGGTATCGCTGGAAGCCGAATCGCTTCGTGACGAAAAGGTCAAAGTGCTGCGATCAATACGCCCGGTCGACCAGCTTGATCTCGCCAGCCATGCAGTGCGCGCGCAGTACGCCGGCTATCAGCAGGAAGCCGGCGTCGCCGCGGGCAGCCATACGGAAACCTACGCCGCACTGAAACTATACGTGGACAACTGGCGCTGGCGTGACGTGCCCTTCTACCTGCGCACCGGCAAGCGCCTCAAGGAGCGCCGATCGATGATTGCAGTGCGCTTTCGCGAACCACCAATGCAGCTCTTCCAAGGCACCGGTGCCTCCGCCGTGCATCCGAACTGGTTGCTCATCGGCATTCAGCCGGACGATGCGGTGCAGATGGAAATTTCCGCCAAGGTGCCTGGTCAGGAAACCCTTACCCGACAGATATCCATGGATGCATCGGTCGGCAATCCCGGCGAACGCAAGGCCGACGCTTACGAAGAGTTGCTGATGGATGTCATTCAAGGTGATCGCTCCCTCTTCCTGCGCTATGACGAAGTCAAGGCGGCGTGGAATATTGTCGATCCTTTCCTGCGCGGCTGGGCCGACGACGAGCGCCCGCCACTGCAGTATCCGGTCGGCAGCTGGGGGCCAAAAGCAGCGGACCGGATATTTGGCCAGGCGGATCGGGAATGGCGGCAGACACTAAGCTGCAACGGCAAACCGGAAGGCGAACACTGATGCTCCCGGTCAACAGCAAAATTTTGCCAAATTCGGAAGATGTTGCTGCTCAGGCCTGCCGCATTGTCATCGCCGAAGCTGAAGCAGCCATCCGGGATCGTCAGATATTTCGCATAGTTCTGGCCGGTGGCAGCACGCCACGACGGACCTATGAACTGCTCGCCGGCATGCCTCAAGACTGGCGCGCATGGGAAATATTCTGGAGTGACGAGCGCTGCCTGCCGGCAGACCACGCCGAACGCAACTCACACATGGCACATGACATCTGGCTTTCACGCGTGGCAATTCCGGATGGGCTGATTCACCCTATTCCGGCTGAACACGGTGCTATACGCGCTGCGACTGAATATTCAGAACTTGTTCTTAATCGGCAACCTTTTGATCTTGTAATACTCGGCATGGGAGAAGATGGGCACACCGCCAGTCTATTCTCTACAAACGAAGACCACCTTGCTCCTGTGATTGCCGTGCACGACACTCCGAAGCCACCCAGCGAGCGCGTCAGCCTAAATTTTCAGACCTTGCGGGCCTGCCGCATGCAATTGGTATTGGTCACCGGTGCAGAAAAATCATCCGCCTTGTTCGCCTGGCAGCAAGGCGCCAATCTTCCCATAGCGCATGCCGTGCGCAACGACGCTTGCCTGCTGGCCGATGCCGAAGCTGGGCGGTCAGCGAATTTCATGACGTCGGTTCTCTGAACGGGAGCGCCGGCTCTTGCCAGCCTGCCGCCTGGCATAGAGTGACATCAAGGGCGTTAGCGAAATGCCGTGCAGGATGATTGATGCAGCAACCGCAGACAACGTGATGTTGATGGCCTGATCGCTCAGTCTGCCGGAGAGCCCATGGTTCAGGGCAAACATCAGGTAGTAGATCGAACCAATACCGCGTATGGCGAACCACGCCGTCAGCAGCCGCTGGTCGCCTGATACGGGCTGGGTATTTACGTCGTCAATCTGTATGGCTTTACGCTGCTCTTCCCGTGGTTCTCGGTCGCCCGTGACTGGGTGACGCTGCTCACCCACCTCGTCTTCGGCGCGGGGCTAACCGGAGGCTGCTGGTGGTTTGCCCAACGTGCCCGGAAACCGGGTCTGCCACGAGACGTACCGACGGTTTGAAGGCGCAGCCAGTCAATCACGGGGCAGTCACCCGCCAGACCACATTGCCGACATCGTCAGCCACCAGCAAGGCACCGCGCTTGTCGAGTGCGACCCCGACCGGCCGGCCATAAGCCCGGCCTTGCTCGTCGAGAAATCCGGTCAGTATATCGACCGGCAAATCGCCATTGGGCTTTCCGCCAACGAAGGGAACAAAGACTACCTTATAGCCACTGCTCGGACTGCGATTCCACGACCCATGCTGGCCAATGAACATGCCGTTGGCGAAACGGGATGGCAGGGTCGTTCCCGAGGAAGGCGCCAAGCCCAGCGACGCTGTGTGCGGACCGAGCGCGTAATCCGGAACGATCGCCACAGCAACCAGATCGGGGCGCTGCGGGCTGACGCGGTCATCAACGTGCTGGCCGAAGTAACTATAAGGCCATCCATAGAAGCCGCCGTCGCGGACTGAAGTCAGGTAATCGGGAACCAGATCGCTGCCCAGTTCGTCGCGCTCATTGACCACAGTCCACAACGTGCCGCTCTGCTTTTCCCAGGCGAGGCCATTCGGGTTGCGCAGACCTGAGGCAAAAACCCGGTGCGCCCCGCTTTTGATCTCCACTTCCCAGATCGCCGCTCGCTCAGCCTCAACATCCATCCCGCGCTCGGCGACATTGCTGTTCGAGCCGACCGTCACGTAGAGCTTGCTTCCATCCGGACTAGCAATCAGGTTTTTGGTCCAGTGGTGATTGATCGGCCCAGCCGGGAGCGCCACCACCATGTTACCCGGAACGGTGATTTGGGTGTCGCCAGCCACGTAGGGAAAACGCAGTACGGCATCCGAGTCGGCCACGTAGAGATCGTTGCCCACCAAAACTATGCCAAACGGGGAATTCAGCCCCTCAAGCAGTACCGAACGAAAATCGGCTAGCCCGTCACCATTGCTGTCGCGCAGCAGTGTGATGCGGTTGGCACTGGTCACACCAGCCCCTGCCCGCTTTGTCATCAGGCCCGTCACCCAACCCTTGAAGCCTTTGGCGTCATCCGGCTTGGGCGGTGCGTTGGTCTCCGCCACCAGCACATCGCCATTGGGCAAGACATACAGCCAGCGGGGATGGTTTAGACCACCGGCAAACGCAGCGACACGGGTACCCTGCGCTGCAATCGGTTTCACCCCGACCGGCCAACCAATCGGCGACGCGATATTGACCGTTGGTATCACGGTCTGCACCGGCGACGGCAACGTCGGATGCAGCCCACTTCCGGCCGAGACTGGCAGCGTCGCCATTTCGCCGCAGGCTGCAAGGGAAATAGCTGCCAAACAGACGCCCCAAGACATCGCATGAAACGGTTTTGTCATTACTTGCCTATCCAGAGCGAACGATACGTCACTGAAGCCGCTGACCTGGGTTTAGACCGTACTGACCGTGTCCTTGAATTCACCGACGGCGGCCTCAATGACTTCGCGTGCCGTTTCCGTTTCTTCCATAGTTCTCGTCTGCGCCACCAGCACGACCTGACCGCTGGCGACAGCATCGCGAACCAGGTCGGATAGCCAGCCATCCTTGTGTTCGACACCGGTGGTGGCACCCGCCGCCGCACCGACAAAAGCCCCGAGGCTGGCACCCCAGCCCAACATGACCAGAGGGGCAATCAAGGGGCTGGCGACGAACAGGCTGACACTTCCTGCCACCAAGGCGAGTTGTGCCAGAGCGCCGATGCCGGTACCTACCGCGGTGCCAATGGCGCCGTCGACCAATACGTTGGTCAGAACTTCATTGTTCTCGCCCTTGATCTCGGCAACTGCCGGGCCCGATTCGGCCTCGAACAGCTGCAATTGTGCGCGTGGCAGGCCGCGTGCGACGAGACTGGAAAGCGCGCTTTCAGCCTCGGCGCGGTGAGCAAAAAAACCTGATACGTGATGGCGATATTCGTCCATGTTTGTCTCCTTTGGGGACTCCGTAGGTTACGGATAGATGTTCAGGCTAGTCCACACTTCCCGATGCATCTGTGCGCCATCACACCAAGAAACGTTGATTGAATATAAAGGATGGTGCATGGCCTGTTCACCGCGGATAAAGCACGCCTGACTCTGGATCTGCTCAGTACTATTGGCCGGGATTCGGCTTAACTTTCTGATGGATCGTTCTGTCCATCCGCTATGTGCGCAAGCAGACAGATCAAGTTCGCAAGGCAAGACAAGATGGCTACAGGTGTTCAATTCCCCGCCTCTATTTGAACACCTTCTTTACTTTGCCCAGAACGGCCAGACCGTACTGGGCATTTTTTTGATACATGGAATCCGGTGTCAAATTCACCTTGTTATCGCCGCCAGCGCCTAGACCAAAAACCAGGTCAAAACCAAGTCCGGCCATTAATAGCTGTTGTGCGTTTTATCAAACCCATCAGTTTCTTGAAGTATTTTGTGTTCCGTTTTTTCAGACTGCTTGATAGAAGCACCGAAATACCCTTGCCAATCGACGTCTGATAGCCTCAGCACCTCCATCTCAGGTAGTCGGCGTTCTGCGATGTGACGCCGGTCAAAGCATCCGACGGCCAGTACTGAAACACTTTGGCGTCTTTCCTGGCGTCCTCGATGGTTGCTTAATACATCCATATCGTTCTCCTTGAGAGATTATTCCTGCGTCGTTCAGGTAAACCTTCACTGACTATTCAGTTGTCTTGCCGTTGAAGTGCTCAGTATCACCCTCAGCATCCGACCGGCTTTTGTGGATAACGCCATCCCGATGATTGGGCGGGGCATAGAGCGTATAAAGCTTCATTGGCACTGTCCCGGTGTTGATGATGTTGTGATTCACCCCCGCCGGTACCAGAACCGCGAAGCCGGCTTGAATCGCCGTTCGGGCGCCATTTAGCACAGCCTCACCGGCGCCTTCCTCGACGCGAAAGAACTGGTCAACCTTGTGAATCTCGGCCCCGATATCTTCCTGGGGTTTAAGCGACATCAGGACAAGCTGGGAATTCTTTGCCGTATATATCACTTTGCGAAAATTCACATTCTCAACGGCGAGACTTTCGATATTCTGAACAAAACCCTTCATCACAACTCCTTTTCGCGCTTCTCGGCACTATATCGCGCTCCGAAACGCGAGGTGAATCTCATCAAAGCGCGCTTATTTATCCGCAACAACCTTGATCTGATTGTCGACTGTCGTTACACCTTTTACGGCTTTGGCAATGGAAACTGCCTTGTCTACCGCAGCCTTGCTACTTGCTGTGCCGCCTAGCGTCACCGCGCCTTTGTTGTCAGTATCGACACTGATATGGACGAGGCTGGACATTTTTTCGGCCGCCAGCTCCGCCTTGATCTTGGTGGTAATGACCGAGTCCTTAACCATTGTGGATGCTGATGAATGCTCCGAGTCTGCTGTATAGCCGGCCATAGGAAGCATCAGTGCAGTGCTTACGAGAACGCTTGCAGCTAGTTTGATATACATGGTGTCTATCCTTTACGGTGATGGATTGTGCTGTCATAAGATTTTGCTTCGGCACCGCTCGGTTTCAGTTGCAGACAGGCTATGCCGTGATGCTTATATTCCGTCTACACAGCAGGGGCTTCAGTTCGCTTGCGCACACATGGCAAAAATACTTGCCCAGCCTTGAATGCGTTCAATGTCTGCCGTCATTTAAGTCGGGAGGTGGGCAATTCGGATGATTTTCTGAGCGATCGCCTCTGGTGAAAGGATGAAATCGATACAGCCGCTTGCAATGGCGCTCTCAGGCATGTCCGGCTGAATCGCCGTGCTGAGTTTCTGGGCTATGGTGATGCCGCCGACTTCCTTGATGCCGCAAAGTGCTTCAGCGCCATCACCGTCGTAGCCAGAAACGATGACTGCGATCAACTGGCCATCCCAGTGCCTGGTCAGCGAGCGGAGGAAGACCGTGATCACATCGGGCCAGCCGTGCGGCTTTGAAATCGGCCAGAGCTGGAACTCTCCCGCCTCGACATGTAAATCCCGGTTTGCCGGAATGATAAATACCCGGTTCGGCTCAATCAACAAATTGTCCGATATTAAATCTACTGGCATCGTAGTGAAGCGAGGAAGCACTTCATGGAGTTGGGTCGGCATCATCGTAATGTGATTGACGATGACAATTGCCACGCCCATATCTGCCGGCAGATTTCGCAATAGTCGGATATAGGCATCAAGCCCACCGGCCGAGCCGCCAACGCAAACAATCGTGAAATTTTTCTCGGTCGTCTCGGACATGCCGTCGCCTTAACGGGCGCCCTTATGATCCTTGGGACCACTATTCTTGTGCCGGCCAGCGATCTCACGCTGTTCAGCCTTCTGTTTCTGCTTGATCACATCTTCCGAATAGGAAGGCGGTGTTTGCCCAGTCTTGTGGGGCGGCTCTTTGGGTTTCTGGTTCATGAAAATCTCCTGATAGATCATTCACTGGTGCCATCACCAATGTGAACTCACGATAGAGCGACTGCCTGGCAAACACTGTACGCCAAGCCACATAGGCGCAAAGGAGCAAGTCCCTTTCAGTCGATGAAGACGATGGCCAGTGCCAGAGCAACAAATAACATGAATACCGGAAGCATATGGTCGACAACAAGAGAACCGGCCGCGATTAGGTCAATCGAATAGAGCATGCTGGTTTCATCCTTAGAAGGAGTACGTATGAAACCCTGTTTGCGTAGAGGTAGTCGGTACGCTGGCGAACACTAAGAAAAATCGCGCTTGAGTTTCAAGCGCTGAAAAAACGAGCCATTTCGAACTGTGCGCGCCAGCGAACAGATCGCATTCCTGCCTTGAGTCAGTCTGATCTATGCGGCTTTTCGACCGATTTCGAGCGTTCATGACAACACTGCCAAACACAAATTACACGCTGTCTCCCAATCCAAGGCGGTGTCCCGTGTGCAACAGTTCAATAAACCGCATTCCCCGACGTTTTATTGATTTGGTGTTAAGTCTGTTCACACCTGTCCAACGCTATCGTTGCCGTTCCTTCAGTTGCGACTGGGAAGGCAACCTGCGCGTGAAGTGATCGGTTCTCCAATCAAATTAAGCCACCAAGGCCGCGCACTCGAATCCGTTAGCCTTATAGAAGCGACTCTGTCCTTCAAGATTTGCTAGCCAGCAAGTCCCAGCGTCTGAAATCGCGCGACTTCAGCTCCCTTGGCTAGAGCTGATCCGCCAAAGCTAAGCATGCCTCGGCCAAACAAAAGCATTTCCTTGCGATGAACAAATACCTCCGGCTGCCTTTCCAGTGTCACAAAGCTGCCATTCGTACTTTGATCGACAAATACAAACCGGTCTAGACGTCGTTCGATTCTGCCATGTTCGCGGGAGCAGCGCGTATCACGAACGATGACATCGCTGTCAGGCAGCCTGCCAATCCGTGTAACAGGCTGACTTTCATCAAGGACCATTGCGCGTCCCCGAAAGCGCAGACGGAGCCGCCCCGCTCCATCATCAGCATCTGCCAGGGGCAGCCTTAATACCATCTGGTCTGTATCTTTCGAGGGAACCTGAAAGACACCCAAACGCCGCTTGCCACAGTTAAGTACGACGTCTGGCACACTGCTCCCCGCCATTTCAAGCCAGGGAAAAAGCTTGGCCCGTCGAGGAACACTAATCAGGATGCGCCCAGGTAACGCGACGGCAGAAAGCTTGGCAGCAGGATTGTCACCTTCAACTGGAAAATATCTGCCTTCCCGACTTTTATGTCCGGTGCACAGTCCAATGCCAACCGCCAGCGGAAAACCAGAATGCGGCGGCAACTCCGCTACCCTGTGATGTATCTCAACGGCAGATCTAAATGCTTCGGCACCGTTGGAAAAAAACGCCATGACTTTGCTGCCTTGGCGCTCCACCAGACGACCACCGTAATTTTCAACAGCGCGCCAAATGCGCTTGGAGCAGCGCTCAATCGCATACTGCGCCTCCGAGTTACCGAGGCTACGTGCCCAGTTCGTTCCGCCAGAAACATTCACACAGAGAACTGCTAATGGGTATTCAATCGTTGTATTCAAGGGAATCACTTCCGCCGCATCAAACCCATCACGAGGGAGACCAGAAACAATAGCAAAAAGATGAAAAACAGAATTTTGGCAATTTCTACAGCCCCGGCTGCGATACCGGTAAAGCCAAATAGCGCTGCGATCAGGGCGACGATGAAAAACACAATTGCATATTGCAACATGGCGATTCCCTCCTTTTTACCGGACAAATGACATCAAAAAGCCTGTAACGAGGCTCTCTAATATCATCGTTATCCAGTTCTGTTTGGGGGTCTGTGCGCCAGGGCACAGATGTTGTGACGAGAGGAAGCAAATTGACCGTGATTCCCACTTCCTTGGCCGTTATTGCGTAAACGATGATCCCGAAGTTAATGCGCGCCTAAAGCAATCTCTGCAGTAGGCTGGCCCCCCACTCCTTGACGCGTAGCAGCAGGGAGCGTTTTTCCCAGTCAGCCAGGCGGATCTCCTCTGATGCCCCAAGATCTCTGGCGATCATGGCTGTCATCTGACTAGCAAAGTCACGACCAAGGACAACGGCATTGACTTCGTCGTTATCGAGAAAGCTGCGCCAGTCGAGGTTGGTCGAACCGACGCATGACCAAATGCCATCGATCAGAGCCGTCTTGGAATGAAGCACCGCCCCGCCTCGCTCGAAAATTTTGACGCCCGCCTTCAGCAACTTTGAATAATTAGAACGTCCGGCTTGAAAGACAATTTGCGAATCGGAGTGACCGGGCAAGATCAGTTGCACATCGACTCCACGCTCAGCAGCATCGATCAGCACCTTGATCAATTGAGGATCAGGAACGAAGTAGGCATTGGTCAGCTGAATCTGTTTTTCCGCATTGCCAATAGCCGAAATCAGCGCCAGGTAGATCAGGCTGTAGGGATCGTCCGGCGTGCTGCCGATAGCGCGGACGATATCCTTGCCTTGCGCGGTCAACCGGGGAAAATAGTCTTTTTTGGAAAGCGGCTTGCCTTGCTGTTTGGCCCAGGTTTCCATAAACAGCTTTTGCAGGTCAGCGACCACCGGCCCCTCAATTTGCAAGTCGGTATCACGCCAGTCGATTGCATTTTCGGTCACCTTTTTGGCGCGCCGTGACCCCGGGCTTGATGAATAGACATTGCTGATATTGATGCCGCCAATAAATGCCACACGCCCGTCGACAACCAGAAGCTTTCGATGATCACGGTTGTTGAACCGCCATTGGCCTTTTCCGGCAATAGGACTGATGGGGTTGAATTCAAGTACGTTGATGCCCGCCTCGCGCAAGCGGTCGAAAAAAGCCTGTGGCGTATTGATGCCGCCGAAGCTGTCATAGATCACATTGACCTGAACGCCCCGGTGCTGCTGCGCCAACAACAAGTCGGAAAACTGGCGGCCGATTTCATCGTCCTCAATGAAGTAGGACTCAAGATTGATATGATCCCGAGCGGCCCGGATTGCGGCAAACATGGCGGCATAAGTCGCCGCGCCATCCTGCAGCAGGGTGACCTTGTTGCCCACGACCAAGGGGCTGCCGACGACGGCTTGCTCCAGCGCGATCTGCTTGTCGACGATATCAATGTCGCCGGACTTGCTTTTCAGGGTGGCGATGATCGCAGCACTTTTCTGGGCCGAGATCGCCCCACGCGCATTCTCGAAACGGGCGGCCTGCGCGGAATGCCGAGCAATGATGACATCCGCATCCGGCAATGCCGCGCAACCCACCGCGGCAAACAGAAGAGCGGCTATCGTTACGGACAGTTTGCACGGCGAATTTATCTGGCTCAATCTGGACACAAATTACTTCCCCTGCGATGGCAGCAAAAGCGGGATTCCACTTTCACTGCCGGACTCTGATCTGCTTTGCCGGAAACTCAGCGTGCCGGCGCGGGGGCTGGCGGAATGACGACCACCGTATCACCACCAGTTTTACCTTGCTCACCGGTTGAGCCGGTTGGACCGCTGGATCCGGTCTGCCCGGTCATGCCGCTCGAACCAGTAGCACCGGTTGGTCCTGCCGGCCCAGGAACAGGCACGGTGACCACGGTCGGCGTAACGACGGTCGGTTTATTGCAAGCTGTGACCGCCAAAGCAGCCAAGACCGCAGCAAAGATGATTGAATATTTCATGAGAATTCCTCCTGGCTATTGAGTGAAAGCCCATCCGCTTGGCAGCCATACAAGCACCGGGAGCTACCAGCCAAAAGTACACCGATGCCTCCATATGCTCCGTTCGGTGGCACACAAAGACGCGCGAAATAGCACTTCACGCCCTTCGCTCAAGAATTTGGCGACAAATCCAGCGAGGAATTACTCAAAGTGATAGTCGGCCGCTGCATACAACCTCCAGGCGCCATCACCGGTCAGTTCCAATACCTGTGAGTGGTATTTCAATATCGACGGACGATGGCCAACGCTGACCAGCGTCGTGCTGCTTGCTTCCAGCAACTCATACAAGCTCTCTTCATTGGCGATATCCAGGGCACTGGTCGCTTCGTCAAGGATGGCGTAGCGCGGGCCATTCAACAGGACGCGGGCAAACGCCACGCGTTGCTGCTCCCCCACTGACAGAACTTTGCCCCAGTCGAGAACGGCATCAAGACCATCAAAATTATCGGCGATGTCCGGCAGATTCACCTGTTTCAGCACATTGAGCAGTTCCGTATCGGACAGCACTTTCTCCACATTCGGGTAAAGCAACTGGTCGCGCAGGCTTCCCTGAACCATGTACGGCCGTTGTGGCAGGAAGAGCATTTCCTGACTATCTGGCCCGATAATGCAGCCGCTCCCCGAGCGCCATAACCCGGCTATAGCGCGCAACAGTGAGCTCTTGCCGCAACCACTGGGGCCAACAATCAGTAAGCCTTGCCCTGGGCAAATACTCATTGACAAGTTTTCGAGCAGCGTCCGCTCGTGATTAGGTGTCTGCAGTGTGAGCTTGGCAATGGAAATATCCGGGGCAAACCCAAACTGAATCGCGCGTGATTTGCGCGAGGAGGCCCCACCACTATTGAGAAGAAACGTCCGGAAGGTGTCGAGACGCCTGATCCCGGCCGCAAATTTACTGAGGTTGTCGAAGTTGTCGACGATTACCGTCAGTGCGCTAAGGATGGCGGCAAAGGCACCAGCTGCCTGGATAGCACGGCCAACTTCAAGCTCTCCAGAGATCACCCGTTCGGCAATGATGACGCTGGGCAGAACGACAGTGAGCGAGCTGTAGCCAAACTGGAAGAGGTTCAATTTCAGTTGTACGCGAATCAGCTTGCTGAGGTTTTTAAATATTTCGTTGAAATAGCCACCAACCAGAGCGGATTCGCGCGCCTCGCCGCGATAGAAGGCTATGGCTTCAGCGTTCTCGCGGATACGGACCAGGCTGAAACGAAAGTTGGCTTCGCGCTTGAGTTGATAGAAGTTCAATCCGATCAGGATTTTGCCAAATACCAGCAACGTCACCACCGTGCCGACGGTCGCATAGATAATCAGAAAAAAGACCAGTTCTCTGGAAATCGTCCAAAGGACGCCAGAGAACGCCAGCAATTGAAGCAGCGCCCCGAACAACACCATCAGGAACTGCAACGAGCGCTGGGTAAAAGTATTGATGTCCTCGGCAATCCGCTGATCCGGATTGTCGATATCGGCACTGGCATTCAGTTCGTAATAGGCGCGACCGCTAAAATATTCGCCAAGAAAATCTCGCGTTAGCCACCGCCGCCAGTGCAGCGCAAGCAGGTCGCGAACATAGTAGTAAAACCCAAAAGCCGGCACGCCAAACGCAAGAATTCCCAAGCTTTTCTGAATGGAAAGCCAGAATCGGTCAATATCCTTCGCTGCCAGTGCCGAAGTAAATTCGCCAGTCTGCTCATTGAACAGTACAGCAAACCCCGTCTGAGCGAGCAGCAATAAAATCAGCAGGACAAGCAATCGCCTAGCCTGCCATTTTTCCTCACCGAACCAGTAAGGCGCGGCAATTTTACGGAATCGCAGCCAGAGGTGGCGGTTGAAGCTGATCATGCGACCTTGACGCCGACTCGATCTTTCCTGACAAATACCAATTCGCCAACTCGGTCGCCAAACTTCTTACTTGTCCTTGGCAACAAAGCGAACCTTGGTTGCTTTTCCTGAGGTTGACGTCTGAATGCGTTTGGATTGCCATGCCCCGTCGAGTTCAACGGCAATCTGATAACTGCCTGATGGCAATTTCAGGTACAGCAACGGCCCTTCTGTCACCCCGGAAACTGTGACTTTTCCCTTGCGACTGATCGAAAATGGAACGCCAGCCAAATAATTTCCGCTGGCGCCGGTCAGCAGCAGGTGAACATTATAGGCTGTGGATACCTTATGCAATTCAGCCATAGCTTCGTCGCCAACGCCACCGCTGATCCACGAAATCGCTTCTTGAGGGCTACTGGTCACATTGCTTTTTGCCGCGTCGTCTACTTCAACAGCAAGCACTGGCGAGCATTGCAGGGCGAACATCACCGCAATCAATCCAAACCGGCTTGCGAACGTCTGGGTGAAATTAGTCATGATCTGCCTCACCGATGTTGGTCATGGTCGTTCCCGCGATGTTGATCACGCCGTCCATCATGACGCTCATCCTGACGAGAACGGTTGCGCTGCTGATGACGCGGAACGTATTCATTGTTGTACCAGCCATCACGGACAAAATAGACCCGCTCGTCGCAGGCGTTGTAGGCGGCACAGTGCCGACGCCAGTTCTTGGCATGACCCGGAGGAACATGCATGTAGACCGGAGGGCGGCCAGATGGGCCACGCCGGATCATGCGTGGCTGCGAATATAAGAGCTGTGGCCGAGGATAATCGCCGATATCGAGGCGACCAAAGAAACCGGGCTGACCGACTGAAACCGATACACCTACCTCGGCAGCACGTGCTGGTAGCGTCGAACCAGCCAGAAGCACTGCAAGCAGGAAGAAATTCATGTTCATACTGAAACCTCTTTGTCCATTGCTACGCCTATTTCTTGTCACCCTGGGCAGCATCCTGAATCTTGCTACCGGCCTTTTCAATCTCATGACCCACTTTTTCAGTGGCCTGATCGACTTTCTTGCCAGCCTGTTCGACCGGCCCTTCTTTTTTCTGGCAGCCGCTTAAAGGAACCAGCAACGCAGCCATCATGACGGCTGCTGCGATTGTTTTTCCTGATTTGATCATTTGCTTCTCCTGATGCCAGCGAGCAAAGGATGGCCCAACCATGTCGGCCGGGCGCATCACATTTGATCACCCGCCATTACTTGGTAACTTCGTGACCGATGACGCCGCCAACGACAGCGCCACCTAGGGTTCCGGCAGTACTTCCGCCGGTCAGAACGGCACCACCAATGGCCCCGACACCGGCTCCGACGGCGGTATTCTGTCCCTGTTGCGACATTCCCGAACAGGCTCCAAGACCGAGTAAGGCTGCCACTACAACAGCATTGAGCGAAACTCTCTGCATGGTTTTCATGGAATTACCTCCTTATAAACTTCGTGTTTGACGCCAGGTCTGGCATCAATAGTTACTTTGCGAAACGTGCCTTTGCCTGGCTCAGGCAAGAATCCTTGGCGGTACCCGAGTACGTGTCGCACTTTTCCTTGGCGACTGCGTAATTTGCATCGCTCTTGTCCTCAGCGGCATCCTTGCGGGCATTAGAACCAGCCTTGCGGGCATCACTTCGGGCATCAGCAGTCTTTTCGTTTGCTTTAGTGTTAGCTTCCGTAGCCTTCATCTGTGCCTTGGCATCTGCCTTGGCGGTGGTTTCTGCAGCTTTGGCTTCCTTGACACACACATCCTTGGCATTACCAGCCAGGTCATCACATTTCTCGATAGCTACGGCACGATCTGCCTCGGCCTTGGCAACCCGCGCCTCATACTGATGCTTTTGCGTCGGCTCATAAGCGGCCTTGAGCTCGGCTTCAGCAACTTCTTCCTTGCCCTTGGCCTCAGCCTTGCATATATCGCTGGCATTACCTGATAGCGACCCGCAGGAGGTCTTGGCGGTCTTGTACTCGGCTGCAATCTTCTCCTTGGCAGCCTTGTAATCAGTCTTGGACATGCCTTCTGCCATGGCACCAGCGCTGAAAGCCAGGGCAACTGCCAGTGCAGCTACGTTCATATTGATCTTGTTCATGATGTTCCTTGAGGGGAGTAGTACTTTCGCCGCGGCAGATAATGCCGCTTTCTTCACCGGAATTGCGCAGCGATACTGCAGCGCCGATTCCCCGCAATAATGACTGCGATAGGCTGGAATGGAGACAGCATATGAGCCAGGTCTTGGCTAATCTGTCTCTTGGCGCACATAGCAAAAACTCCCGCTATGTCCTCTGTGACCTCAGGCGCTTACCCGAACCAGGCACCAATGCCAGTCGCGTCAGATTGTGGATCGCTATGCGAAGTTTGCTACGGAGAATATGGCCGAAGCAGCGTCGCGGATCGAATGAGGTTGGGGGTAAGAACGTGGTAAAGCTTGTCACGTTTTTGCCACGGTCAGAAATGAAAAAGACCGCCTAAGCGGTCTAGATCATTGGTATTTCTGGCTCCCCGACCTGGGCTCGAACCAGGGACCTACGGATTAACAGTCCGGCGCTCTACCAACTGAGCTATCGAGGAACGGTGCTGCGAGTCATGCAACCGGCAGGGCGCGCATTATATACAAAGCTTTTGAAAAGCTGCAATAGCGGGCGTTTCAGAAAACATGCCAATCAAAAATCAGTCGTTTCCTTTGTCAGTCGCCAGGTCGGGATTTTCCTTGAGGCGCCCTGCTGCCTTCAGTTCAGCCTGCCGTGATGCTCTGAGCGCGGGGGTTTCCAGGCTAATGCGGCCGAGGGCGCCGGAGCGGTAGTCGAGGATAAGGATGGCAGCGGCTCTTTCCATATCGATTTCGCCGCCCCGCCCCTTGATGACGCAGCCGCGCTTATTGCCGATGGCTTCGATGACGCCGACGGCATCCATGTCTTCGGTGGCAAAGCCGTAGCGCGCCATGAGCAGCTTGGGATAGACCTCAAGCAGGTAGTTGGCGAGCCAGGTGCCGACTTCTTCGTCGATATAGGCGTTGACGCCCACCGCATGGCTGGCGGCGAGCATCAGGCCGTCGATGGGGTGGTCGATCTTCGGCCAGAGCATGCCGGGGGTGTCGTAGAGGGTCAGGCGGTTGCTGATGTCGATGCGTTGCTGGCTCTTGGTGACGGCCGGCTGATCACCGACTGCGGCGACCTTTTTCTTGACCAGCGCGTTCATCAGCGTCGATTTGCCAACGTTGGGAATGCCCATGATCATCAGGCGCAGCGGCTTGACCGCGTCGTTGCGGTGCGGCGCCAGCTTCTGGGCCAGACCGGGGATGCGCGCCACGTCGCTGGCTTTCTTGCACGAAATGGCTACGGCCTTGACGCCGGGCTGGGCGTCGAAATAGGCCAGCCAGGCCTTGGTGGCTTCGGGATCGGCCAGATCGGCCTTGTTGAGCAGCTTGAGGCACGGGCGCTGACGGAAGACGCGCAGCTCGTGGATCATCGGATTGCTGCTCGCCTGCGGCAGGCGGGCGTCGAGTACTTCGACCACGACATCGGCCACGGCCAGCGTCTCGCCGGCCTTTTTGCGGGCCTGGGTCATGTGCCCCGGGAACCATTGGATGGACATTTTTGTTCTTTCTATTTTTATCCGCCAGTTACCGGCGGGAAGAAGGCGATTTCGTCGCCATCCTTTATTGTGGCATCAAGTTTCGCCATGTCCTGATTGACGGCGCAGCGCAGGTTTTTGGCGGTGGCCAGCTTGTCGCGACCCTGCCCCACCAGCCAGTCACGCAGCGCGCCGACGGTGGCGACTCCGGCTGGCAGATCGATGGTTTCGCCGGGCAGCCCGAGGGCTTCCTTGAGGCCGGCAAAGTAGAGAACCTTGACGCTCACGACAGCAGCTCCGCGAAGGAAACAAAGCTCACCGTATCGCCGATGGCGATGGTGTTGCCCGGCGGGTTGAGCGCCAGCCCATCGCTCCAGCACAGCGAGATAACGACGGCCGAGCCCTGGCTCTTGTACAGTTCGAAGGCGCCATCGTCGTTGATCCGGCCGCGCAGGAATTCTAGGCGAGCGCCGTCGGCCCTGCTCCAGACGGAAGCGGAGGGCAAACTGAGAACGCGTGGCGAAACACTGCCGGCACCTTGCAAACGCAGGATGAACGGCCGAACCATGGTCAGGAAGGTAACGAAGGCAGCGACCGGGTTGCCCGGCAGGCCAAGGAACCAGGCCTTGCCATCGGCAGTATGGATTTCGCCGAAGGCCAGCGGCTTGCCGGGCTTGATGGCGATCTTCCACATGTCGAGCCGGCCTTCGGCCTCGACGGCCGGCTTGACGTGATCTTCCTCGCCGACCGAAACACCGCCGCTGGTCAGCACCAGATCGTTGTCGGCAGCGGCGCGGCGCAGCGCGTCGCGGGTTGCTTCCAGCGTATCGGCGACGGCGCCGAGGTCACGGACTTCGCAACCCATGCCTTCGAGCAAGGCGCGCAGCGCGTAGCGGTTGGAGTTGTAGATAGCACCCGGCGGCAGCGGCTCGCCCGGCTGGACCAATTCGTCGCCGGTGAAGAAGACGCCGACACGCACGCGCCGGAAAACCGGCAATTCCGGTAAGCCAGCCGAGGCGGCGAGCGCGATCTCCTGCGGGCGCAGCTTGACGCCGGCCTTGAGGATTTCGGCGCCGACCGAGATGTCTTCGCCAGCCCGGCGAATGTTCTCGCCTGTATGCGGCACGTGGTTGATGACCACGCCATTTTCGCCATGCTCGCAGCGTTCCTGCATGATCACAGCGTCGGCGCCAGTTGGCACCGGGGCACCGGTGAAAATTCGCGCTGCCGTGCCGGGTTGCAGCGGCGTGCCGACCGTGCCGGCCGGAATGCGCTGGCTGACCGACAGGCAGATGCCTGCGGCGGTGATGTCGGCAACGCGCACGGCGTAACCATCCATGGCCGAATTGTCGAGCGGCGGGACGGCAACGGTGGATTGCTGGGATACGGCGAGAATGCGGCCGAGCGCCGCCGTCAGCGGCAGCGAGCGGGTTTCCTCGACCGGCTGGGCAGCGGCCAGCAGTTTTTCCAGGGCTTGTTCAAAACTCAGCATGGGCGTTCCTGCAAATTCAGGTGGTTCATGACGAAATCGGCCATCGCGGCGTAATCGTTCAGCGGCAGCTTGGGCAGGTCGGTGGCGATGTCTGCGTCGGTGGCCACGGCAACGATGTCGCTGCGCTCGGGAAAGAGCGGCGGTTTGCCGTTTTCAGGGCGATAGACTTCCAGCTTGGGCACCGGTTCCTGCTTGAAGCCTTCGATCAGCACGAGGTCGCAGGGTGACAGGTGGCCGATCAGTTCATTGAGCGTCGGCTCCGGCTCGTCACGTCGCTCATGCATCAGCGCCCAGCGGTCGCCGCAGGAGAGCAGCACTTCGGTGGCACCGGCTTCACGATGGCGGAAGGAATCCTTGCCCGGACGGTCTATGTCGAAGCCATGATGGGCATGCTTGATGACCGACACAGTGAGGCCGCGTGCAGTGAGCTGGGGAATGAGCTTTTCCAGCAAGGTCGTCTTGCCCGAGCCGGAATAGCCGGCAATACCAAATACTTTCATGAGCGGATTTTAACCGTTCAGGCGACAAAAACCGGGGCAAAACCGCCGCCCGGTGTCCGGAAATTGGTGGTTTGACCCTGATAGATGCGTGCGGCGACGAGTTGCGTGCGCCCGTTATAGACGTAGCAGCGGATGTCAGCCTTCATCGTTGCCGCTACGCCGTCAACCGGCACGGCGTGCTCGGACGGCAGCGCTATTTCCTGCGCAATGTAGCCGCCGTGCAGGATTTCCTCGAATACCCGCTTGGTCAGTTTGTCACCCCGGTAGGCGGCGCGACCGCCAAAGCCGGCGGGCGGCTTGAAGAACCAGCGCTTGCGTTCGGCCCAGAATTGTTCGCTCTGCTCGAGCCTTACGGCGACAGTTTTCGGAATGCCGGCGAGCAAGGTCTGGCGGGTAGCTTCAGTAACGCCCAGCGCCTCGAGCGCGGCCTCATTGGATAACTGCATCAGGTTGCGTTTGTCGGCATACAGCGCATGGGCGCGTGGGTGCGGCGTCAGCACCACGCCGGAATTTTCGAAAATTGAGCGAATTTTCCGGTTGACCGTAGCATCGAGAGAAAAGTCGGTCAGACGGTTGTAAATCAGGTCGACCGGCTGGCCGGACTCCAAACGCTGATTGCCCCCGCTGGTAAAGTCGGCTGGATCGACGACCACGGTGGCAATGCCGTGCTGCTCGAAGAGTTCCTTGAACAATTGAAACTCAAGGGCCAGAAACTGTTCAGCCGGATTCTCGTCAACGATGGCGATGCGTTGCAGCGGCACATCGCCGCGCTCCAGACGCCATTCTTCGCGGAACATGGCGACGTACTCGTCGCGAATCCTTGCGCCCTCTTCCATCCGCCCATGCGCCGCCAGCAGATACGCATTGAGCAGGCCACCGCCGGCATTGGTGTTGATTTCGATGAGTTTCGGGCCGGTTTCGGTCAAGTGAAAATCGTAGCCCATGAACACGCCACGCGCCTTGGTCGGCAGCCGGGCAATTTCCGGCGCCTGGGCCAGCGCATGCGCCTGGTAGGCCGGCATGGCGATGACCGATTCGATGGCCGTGATGATGCCGGCCATGGCCTGCATGGCGGCCGACTCAATGGTGATGGTGGCGCCGGAGAAGAATTGCGGTTGCTGCGTGCGCAGTTGCTCGAAGGTGTTTTTCATCCGGGTTACCGGTTGGCGAAGAAGTCGAGGACGACCTGCAGTTCGCGGGTCCGTTTCATCGGAGGCAGACTTTGCCAGACGCGGCGGCCATAGGGCTTTGATATGAGTCGTGGATCGCACATCATCAGCACACCCTTGTCGGTCTCGTCGCGAATCAGGCGGCCGGCGCCCTGCTTGACGTTGATGACGGCGCGCGGCAGCTGGTATTCCATGAAGGCGTTGCGGCCCTCGCGCTTCATTTGCTCGATACGGGCCGAGAGGACCGGGTCATCGGGCGGCGCGAAGGGAATCTTGTCGATGACGACGAGCGACAGCGCTTCACCGCGTACGTCGACGCCTTCCCAGAAGCTCTGGCTACCAACCAGAATCGAATTGCCGTGGTGGCGGAAGCGTTGCAGCAGATCGTTCTTGCTGCCCTCGCCCTGCACCAGCAGCGGCATGTCGATGTTTTCGTCTTCGAGCTTGGCCTTGAGCAATTCGTGCGTCCGGCGCATGGCGCGCAGGCTGGTGCATAGGAAGAAGGCCCCGCCATTGGCTGCCTTGACAGCCGGCCACGCGGCGTCGACGACAGCGTCGGTGTAGTTCCAGGCGTTCGGGTCGGGCATGCCGAGCGGCGCGTAGAGGATGGCCTGGTTGTCGTAATCGAAAGGGCTGTGCCAGCAGGCGGAATCCGGGTCACCGAGGCCGAGTTCGGCGCAGTAATGGTGGAACTTGCCCTGCACGGCCAGGGTGGCCGAGGTGAAAATCCACGCCCGCGGATGGCCACCCATCTGCTTGCGGAAGATTTCGGCCACGTTGAGCGGCGTCGAGGTGAGTTGCAGCGAATGCGTGAAGGCCTCGGCCCAGCGCACGTAGCTGAGATCTTTCAGGTTCCGCCACTGGCCCAGGCGCTGCGCCAACTCGGTGGCGCGCTGCCAGCACTTCTCCAGACCTTCGGCTCGCTCAGCCTGCGTTTCGAGCAAGGCGGCAAAGGCGGCCACTTCGTCTTCCAGTGCCTTCAGAGAATTTGCAAATTCGGGCTTTTCTTCCAGTTGACCGTAGGAGAAGCGACCGGTGTCGACGCCGACGGCCAGCCGCAGGTCCTTGGCCGCTTTTTCCAGCTTTTTGCTGCTTTCCGGCAAAGCCAGGCAATCGCGGGCTGAGGTCAGCGCTTCGGCACGGGTGTCGCGAGCCAGATCAAGCACTTGGGCGGTCGAAACGGTATCGCCAAAGAACAGCGTGGCGACCTCAGGCAATTGGTGCGCTTCGTCGAAGATAACTGTATTGCAGGCCGGCAGCAGCTCTGCCATGCCTTCGTCGCGGAGCATCACGTCGGCGAAGAACAGGTGGTGATTGACGACGACCAGATCGGCCGCCATCGCCTCGCGCCGCGCCTGCATGACGAAACATTCCTTGTAGTCCGGGCATTCCTGGCCGAGGCAGTTGTCGCGCGTCGAGGTGGCGTGGCTCCACACCGGCGAGTTCTCGGAAACCTCGATGCACTCGGCCTTGTCGCCGCTCTGTGTGGTTTTGGCGAAGACCGAGATACGGCGGGCGTCGGCGGCATCCTCGCGGGTCAGGAAACGACCGTCAGCGATCGCGTGTTGCAGGTGGTAGGGGCAAACGTAGTTGGCCCGGCCCTTCAGGAGCGCGATCTTGACCGGGGCCTTCAGGGCGTCGCGGACCATGGGCAAATCTTTGTTGAACAGCTGGTCCTGCAAGGTTTTCGTGCCCGTCGACACGATCACTTTACCGCCCGACTGCAGTGCCGGAACAAGGTAGGCGAAGGTCTTGCCTGTGCCAGTACCGGCTTCGGCAATGAAGACCGCACAACCCTTGATGGCAGCGGCAATGCGCTCGGCCATATCGACCTGCTGATCGCGCACGCGATAGCCGCCAATGGATTTGGCCAGAGGGCCGTCCGGAGAGAAAATTTCCTGCAGGGAGGACAAGGAGAAACGCCTGAAAAATGAGGGCGAATATTAGCAGATGGCCTCAATCCGAAGGACTTTTCCCGCCGCAAATACATCGCGGGAACAAGCACCGAAAATCAGCTTTTGAGCACCGTCTGCATCCAGGTCAGCAAGGTCACGAAGAGCCGTTCCGGCGCCACCGGCTTGCTCAGAAAATCGTTCATGCCTGCTTCGAAACACGATGCACGGATATCTGCAAAGGAGTTGGCAGTCATCGCGATGATCGGCACAAAGACATAACCCGGCAATCGGCGAATACGCCGGGTAGCTTCCAGTCCATCCATCTTCGGCATCTGGATGTCCATCAGGATCAAGGCATACTCATGCGCTTCAGCCAGCGCCAGCGCCTGTTCGCCGTCAACCGCGAGATCAACGTGAAATCCGACAACATCGCGCAGCAATTCCTGAACCATGGCCTGATTGACCAGATCATCGTCCGCCAGCAATACACGGGTGCCGCGAAAATCCGCCCGCAAGCGCTTTTCTGCCTCGGCTCCCGATACTTCGATCAGCATCGCACTATCGCCCGGTGCTTCAGGCTTCGCAAATTCGAGTGAGAACGAGAAGGTACTGCCGGTCCCGGGCGTACTCGCTACCTCGATATTGCCCCCCATCAAATGGACGAAGCGCTGGCTGATCGTCAGCCCCAGACCCGACCCGCCGAATTGCCGGGTCATGGCACCATCCACCTGCTCGAAAGGCGCAAAGATTCCTTGTATATACGCCGGCTGGATACCGATCCCCGTATCGGTGATACTGAAACCCAGGCGTAGCTGGGCAGCGCTTTCGTCTTCCTGATGAATAGCCACGGTCACTACCCTGATGCGTAAATTTGATCGCGTTTCCGACCAGATTGACCAGAACCTGCTGCAAGCGAAGCGCATCGCCGACCAGAACCTTGTCCAGCAACTTGCGGTCAATATCGAAAATCAGTTTCAAGCCCTTGGCCGCGGCCCGGCGGCTGACCAGCGCTTCGAGATGGCGCATCAGCAACGCCAAGCTGAATGGGTGCTGTTCAAGATCCATGCGCTCTGAATCCAGCCTGGAGAGGTCGAGAATATTGTCGAGCAACTCCAGCAGTTGATCAGCCGCATGGCGAATGATGTCCAGCTTGTCGCGTTGCGCGGGATCCTGAATGCTGCGGGACAGGATATGGCTCATCCCGATAATGGCGTTCATCGGCGTCCGTACTTCATGACTGACATTGGCAATAAATTGGGTTTTCGCCCGACTGGCCGCCTCGGCTTTAGCGCCAGCGGCGAGCAGTTCTGCATTGCGGCTCGCCAGGCGTTCAGGCAAGCCATCGAGCACCTCGATCACCGCAGCAATGTCGCATCGTGAATCAGCCTGAATCTTGCTGCCCGTCAATTCGAGCGCCAATGTTTCGGCTCGCTGCCGAAGCCGGAGCAAGGGACGGAGAATCCAGCGCAGACACAGTAAGCCGAGCACAAGACTCAAAAGCGCAATACCGAGAAAAATCAGCGAGCCCCGCCGGCTTGCCTGTGCCAGTTGCCGATAGGCCAGCTCGCTGTCGGTATCAACCACCATGATGTAAGCACTATCAATCAAGACTACGGGAAAATACCCGCGAGTTTTCAGTGCTTGATCGTCGTGGCGATAGATCGCAATTTTCTGCGAAAACGCCTCGTTGATCGCCTGAACATCGACATGCCCGACACTCTCCGAATTTGCGGCCAGGACCTTGCCTTCCCGGGAAAGCAGTGCAATATCCGCCGCCAGGTTCCGGGTAATCTCCTTGAGCAAATCCGGGGTGATACGCAGCCCCGCCGTCACCGCACCAACCACATCCTTGCCGTGATAGACCGGCTCGCTGGCACGCAGGGTGAGCAACCCCATTTCAACTGCCCCTGACACGATATTGCGCCCGGAGAGCGCTTCGAACGCCCCCCAGCTTATAGCCGGATCGGTCGGCGCCTCAGTCGGATTGGTGCGGTACACAACGCGCTCATCCCTGTCGACCATCTCAAGAAATGCCACGCCGGAATCCTGCAAAGAACGATCAAGCACTTCCTTGATCACCCCCTGCGCGCCTGCTGCATCGACATGCTCAAGGCTTCTCCCCAGACTGTTGCGATTGGCGGTAAGACTGGCCGTGATTTGCAGATGTCGATTCTGCGCAGCGATCAAGCTTTCAAGCGCCAGGCTGACCGTTTGCGCCTTTTCCTCGGCTCGCCGTGTCAAAGACTGACTCAACAAATTGCCGGCCACCCAGGTTGATGCCCAGTAAGAAACCGCCACCAGCCCGATGATCAGCAGCATCAGGGCCAGACGAAGGTGGTTCCTTCTGCGGACAGGCATCATTGCTTGCCACCACCGTTCACCAGCACGCCATACTTGCGAAGTATTCCGGCACCTTCCGGCGAGCGAACAAATTCAACGAAAGCCTTGCCAGCCGGCGATATCTCGCCGGTGCGATAAACCAGACCAAATTCCATGGTCAACGGATAACGCCCGCTGATCAGATTTTCATAACTGGGCTCAATGTCATCCAGCGTCAGCATGACCACTTTGGTCTTGCAGGCTGCCAGCGCGGAACGATTCACGATTGAAAAACTGGTGGGATAGCGATCAAGAAGATCAATCAAATGTGGATCGAGATGCACGATCTTGACCGAATCGGCATAAACAAGGTCCTTGTATCGATTCGGCAGCTGACGGCGGATAGCATCCGAACTCTCCTTGCCGATCGCCCGGATAGGAGCTGGCTGACCACCCAGATCACGCCAGTTGCTAATTTTTCCGGCGAACACGGCGGCGAGCTGATCGGAAGAAAGCCCCTTGGCCGTCACCGCAGCCCCCGCTACGGCGACCACCGCATCCCGCCCCAGCGGAAGATAATACAGCCCACTGGCCCTCTCCTCATGGCTCGGCGGACGGCCCACCCGGCCCATTGCCGCGACCCCTTCGCTGACATCCCTGATCGCCCCGGCATGACCCGACGAGGATGGCACCAGCACGCGATGCTCGGTTTGACGGGCATTAAACGCCTTCGCCAGCTCACCCAATACAAATTCAGAATTGCCACTCCCCGGAATATTCAGAACTTCCGCAAGCGCCGACGGCCCCGGAAGAAAGGAGCAGGCCAAAATAAATGCAACGCGGGCGAAAGGGGGAATTCCGGAGGCTGGCACGACGTCTTTCAAATTTATATTGAATTATCACCTTGGTAATAAGACAACGTCAATTATGACGAAGAATTTGAATGCATCTCTGGAAAGGTGCCGGCTCCGGGCACGAACGGATGGATGGATGGAAAACCTTACAGAGGTTTCAGAAAGCCAGACCAATTAAAACGTTGATCAGCGAACCGCCGTCAGCAAGGGGCCAATCACCAGCCAGCCAGCAGTCGCCATCAGCATCCAGGCAAAAAAGGTTCGCATCCTTTTCTCCGGCAGTCGATAAGCCAGCGCGACGCCGGAAGCGACCGTCAACAATCCACCAGCCGCCAGTGGCAGGCCCATCGACCAATCAACGTGCCCGGCACCGGCATAGGTGGTCAGCGCGATGATTGAACTGGGCGCCACCAGAGCGAGCGACAAGCTCTGCGCCATGCTCTGGCGAAGACCCAGCCAGCCAGACAGCAAAGGCGTGGCGACCAGACCGCCGCCAATGCCAAGCAGCCCCATGCAACTGCCACCCATCGCACCAATCAGCGGCAAGGCCCTCATGGTCGGCATGGCGCCGGCCGCATCCTGAGCACTGCGATGCCGGGCAAGCAGCATGCGCAGGGCAAGCACCGAGATAAATCCACTGAACAGCCAGCGCAGGATTTGCGGGTCAAGCCGGGTTGAAAAATGGGCCAGCAGCCAGGTCGTCAACGTGCCCGAGATACCAATGATCAATGCAGGCCGCCAACCAGCCGGATGGCGCCGACTATAGCGCCACCAGGCGATGAGCAGGTTGGGCACCATCATGACCAGCGCCGTTCCTTGCGCCAGCGGCTGTTCCATGCCGAAGCCAAGCACCAGCAGAGGAATGGCAATGATGCCGCCACCAATCCCGAACAACCCGCCGAAAAAGCCAAGGGCGGCGCCAAGCGCCAGGGTCAATGCGAAGTCGTTCAGGGGAAGTAAGGGCATCTGCTGCGGTCAACAGGAAAAAACCCATGATATTGAAATTCTCAATAGCTACAATGGCGTATCGATTACTTGATTATTAACCTGAACACACGAATGAACGACGCTCCGGATCTCGCGTTTTTCAGCCTGCTCGCCCGGCAACCCAGTCTGGCCGCGGCTGCCCAGATCATTGGTGTAACGCCGCCTGCCGTCAGTCGCCGCTTGGCCGCGCTGGAAAAGCGCTTGGGGGTGCGCCTGCTCAACCGGACGACGCGCCGGCTCAGCCTGACCCCTGAGGGCGAACGCTATCTGGAAGATGGTGACCAGATTCTTCGTGACATCGAAAATCTCGAACGGTCCCTGTCCGAAAGTCGTGGCACACCGCGCGGCCTGCTGCGCATCAATGCCAGTTTCGGCTTCGGTCGCCGCCATCTGGCGCCGCTTATTTCCGACTTCGTCAAGACCTGGCCCGATGTCGAGATCATCCTGCAGCTCTCCGACCGTCCACTCGACCTCACCGAACATGCCCTCGATATCGGCATCCGCTTCGGCATGCCGCCCGACAGTCGCATACTCGCCCGCAAGATCGCCACCAATCGCCGCCTGCTCTGCGCCTCACCGGACTATCTGGCGCAACATGGCGTCCCGCTCGAACCGCGTGACCTCCTCGCCCACCGCTGCATCGTGATCCGCGAAAACGATCGCGCCTTCAACAACTGGCAACTGACTGACGGCAAGCAGCAAACCATGGTCAAGGTACGCAGCCCGCTAGCGGTCAATCATGGTGAGATCGCCGTCGACTGGGCGCTGGCCGGGCACGGCATCGTGCTCCGTTCGGAATGGGATATTGCCGCCGACCTGCGCCGTGGCGACCTCGTGCGTGTGCTGGCACCGTGGGTCGGCGCATCTGCCGACATTCATGCCGTCTATCCGACCCGCCATCACTTATCAGCCAAGGTGCGCGTTTTTCTCGATTTCCTCGCCGCCCGTTTTGGGCCGCAGCGAATCACCGCCAGCCAGGCGCCATGGTGATTTTTTTGCACCGCACAAAGCGACACGTATTGTTGCAAACGGTTACTTGAAATCAGGGGCTTACTCCCATATCTTGTACTCATGCGCTGACCAGACATCAGCCTGACGGCCCCACCCCCACCCCCTCCCCCCGGCCGTCCAGAAAGCCTCGCACTCCCCCCGGTGCGAGGCTTTCGCCTTTTCAGGGCAGATTTTTGTCGCTTCCCGTTCGCTGCGTGGCAGATCGGGCAATTGCGATTAACCTATTACCCCATGCCCAAACGCCGAAAAAAGAAGATAGTTCGCGTCATCCATCCGTCAGCCGGCCCCTTGCCCCTGCGATTCGCCGAACAGTACGCTGATCATCTGCTGGTCTTCAGCGATGCCAGCCAGAAACGACACGGCGGACTGGCGGCCGTCCTCTTTGCCACGCCGGGGAGTGAAGCGCTGGTCTCGACGCAGACCGTGCCCATCATCGGCAGCAATGAACTTGAACTGCAGGCTGCCTTGTTTGCCCTTGGCGAGGCCCAGCGCCAGTTCCCCGGTCGCCGGCTTGCCTTGTTTTCCGACAACCAGGATGCAGTGATCCGCCTGCGTCGATTTCAGGAGGCGGAAAGCGCGCAGGACCCGGCGCTATTGCAGATGCTGGAAGGCCAAGGCGTGACCTGCGTACTGAAAAACGCCGCTATCACCTGGATCAAGGGCCACTCGACATGCCGCGGCAATACGCTGGCCGACCAGCATGCGGCGCAAGCGGCCAGTTAGTCGGCAAAAGCGAAAACTTCACAGAAGCCGGGACAGTTGCTGCGGTCAACCGGAAAATTTGGCCAAAAACGAAATCTGCTTTTCCCGTCAGCCACCCCGCACGTCACTCGCCTACGGCTTTGGCGTCCTCGCCTGCCGACGCACGGCTGCCGACATCGCGATGCTTCCCTGACCGGCGAAGGCTTCGAGGTTGGTTTCGATATCTTCCGGGCTGTACAGATAATTGACCATCAGCCCGAATGATTGGCGGAACCCCTTGGCGGACGCGTCACCCAGAAAATTGAGCCGCTCGACTCGCGCCCCGTTACCAAGATGGAAACGTGACACCGGATCAGCCGGCGGCCCGCTCTCGCCGCCGCCCTGCTTGGCGGTGGCCAGATAACGGGCGCCAAGTCGTGACAACGGGTCGTTCAATTTGCGGACCAGCTTCTTGTCGCTCGCCCAGGTGCCGGCCGAGAGTTCATCCAGCGGCAACTCGATTCCGGAATCGGCCAATACCTGCGGATTCCTGCGAATCCACGCAGACAGACCGGGCATCGGTGACAACGTGGCGAACTGGGCAAGTTTCGGAAAATCGCGCTTGAGGTCGTCAATGACGCGCTTGAGCAGAAAATTGCCGAAGGACACCCCACGCAGACCGACCTGTGTGTTGGAGATCGAATAGAAAATCGCCGTATCGGCCTTGCGATGATCGAAAACCGGCGCATGTTCATCGAGCAGGCTCTGGACGTTACCGGCCAGATGATCAGTCAGCGCCACTTCGACAAAAATCAGCGGTTCGGCCGGCATGCGCGGGTGAAAGAATCCGTAGAGCCGGCGGTCGGAATCCAGCCGGTTCTTGAGGTCGGCCCAGGATCGGATCTCATGCACCGCCTCGTATTCGATCAGCTTTTCAAGCAAGGCCGCCGGGGAGTTCCAGGTAATCCGCTGCAATTCCAGAAAGCCGACATCGAACCAAGCCGAGAGGCGCGATTCCAGTTCGCGATCCAGCACCGCTAGTTCGCGGTCATTCTCCAGGTAACGCAACAGATCGGCGCGCAGGTCGACCAGAAACTTGACACCCTGCGGGATGGCGTTGAACTGCGTGAGTATGCGGGTACGCGACGAACGCATCGCCATGCGCATGGCCGCCTCGGCATTCCACTGCTCCGGCGTGCTCACGGCCTTCTGGTAGGCCGCATGCGCCTTCGCCACGCGGGCGGGATCGGGGCCGAATTCCACCGCGATCAATTTCAGGAAGCGATATCGCCCGTCCTCATTCAGCTGCAGATAGGTTTCAGCCAGTCGCGCCGCCCGACCGCGGGCCGACACTTCGCCGCCCTGCCCGTCGGCGCATTCGCGCAGCTGCACGCGCAGTTGTTCCAGCGTGCGCGTCGTGAGGCCATGGCGCTCGGTATTGGGACCGATGATCGACCGCAATGTATCAACAAGACCTTTCGCAACCATAACTCACCTCCTGCCTTTATTTTGCCCTAAAGAAGCTGCATGGGATCAAGTTCAGTCATGCTGCCCAGGTATTTCGGCGGGGCTTTCTGGCAGTAAGCAGTGACCGCCACCAGCGCAATTCGGCTTGCTGCGGTCGACCGGAAAAAATGGCCAAAATTGAAATTTCTTCAAGGCAGCGAACGATGCCAGCGCATCTCGCCACTAGCCAGATGAAAGTCAGCCACGGCACTCAGTTCGCCACCGATCAGTGATGGCGAATAGCTCATCAGGCTGACCCGCTCGATTTGGCAATGCGATGGCTCACCCGCCACATATTGGCCAAAGCGTGCCGCAATGTTCGTCACCGGCCATGCATCAGCATACAACCCGACCGTCACGTGCGGCACATAACGGCCAAGCAGGCGATGCCGGCCATCGACCGCGAGGCAATTGCGCACCGCCGCAATCCGCCCGGCAAAATCAGCCACTTGCAAAAACGGCGCCGATGAAAAGCTGGCCAAGCCACCGATGATGATCTCGAAAGCTGGCACTTGCGCCGCGCGCAAGGCAGAACACTGGCGATCAATCATCTCTTTGCTAAACTCGTCGTCACCCGCAGGTGCGTGTGACGGAAAGCCGCACAGCTCAAGCGTTACATGCGGCTGCCGCGAATAGCTGTCGAGCAACAGACCACTCAGATGATCGCCAGCCCGCTTTACCTGCGCCCGAACCGCCGGAAAATCGACATCGAGCGCCCAGAAAACATAGGGTGAGCGGCCCCGATGCCATTCCGGAAAATCGCGGCAAACGTTGCGCAAGGTATGCGCGCCTTCAATCAGGCTCAGCCCGTCACTCATGTGATTCCCCGTGCAATGGAAATTCGCCGATGATCCGGTATTCGCTACCGGTCGCCGTCAGCTGCGAGCGAACCAGCACGAAACGGGAGCACGGCCAGCGCAACTCACCCATCGGCAGCGGACAAAGATCAGACGCCCCCGCCCCCTCCGGCACCCGGCGAACCAGCGAAACATGTGGTGAAAATACGCCTGCCGTCCGCCCGGCCTTGAAGCCAGCGGCGCTCAGCATCTCGCGCAAATCGACGGCCAGCTGAGCCAGAAGGCCAGGTGGCGCCGAACAACCTGCCCACAAAAGATGGTTGCGCACCCAAAAATCGAGCCGATCAATAGTCAGAGTAAAGCCTGCTGCCCGGATGCCAGCAGCGCTAACCGCCAGTTCAGCCAAACGCGACTCGGGCACATTGCCGAGAAAGGCGAGCGTCAGATGAATGCTGTCCGGCCGGGTGGCCCGACCGCCAAATCGGGCAGCGGCGTCGCGAGCAACCCGTCCCAGCTGATCCGCCAGCGCCGCGGTTGGCCAGAGGGCAAAGAAAACCCTCGCCGTAGCCGGCTTGACGGCATTTTGCTGGCGACCTTCAGTCGGCGTTTTCGGAATCGCGTTAATTTGACCACCCTATCTCAGTGCTGTTGCCCAGTCGAAATTATCCGCTTGTCAGCCTTTGTCGCGCAGTTGTGTGCTGCCGTCACTCTCCAACAGGCTTGGGAAAATCTTTCAAGCAGCATCGTCCCGAAGGATTATGGGTATCGCATGCGCACAAACCTGCCTTGGTCTGGGCTATGACGAAATCCTTGGTTGCTGGATCGGCCAGAAAATCGCCTTTTGTGACACCGAAGCAGTAGCACAGGAGACTATCGTTCGATAAATCCTTGATGCCAACTCGAGTTCTTAATTGTGACCTGAAAATGATTGAACCGTTGTCACCGAAGTAAACAACATCACACGCAGGGTCATCGCAGAAAAAATAGCGATGGGCGGATGGTTGCCAATGCCAAGCATCATGGATGTGGTGCGAAATAGTTCGCGCTGACACTTCCGAGCATTCGTTGCCATTCACTGGGCAACACTGTTTTTTCAGCTGCGTGTTTTCACAGGCGGATGCGGAGCAGCAATGACTCATGGGCTGTTTTGCTAGTCAGCCGACACGTTCCACCAGCACGACGGCCTGCGCTTCGATGGCTTCTTCACGCCCCAGGTAGCCCAGACGTTCGTTGGTCTTGCCTTTGATATTGACGCAATCGACCGGGATGCCGAGGTCGGCTGCGACATTGACGACCATGGCGGCGGCGTGCGGCGCCAGCTTGGGTTGCTGGGCGATCAGGGTGGCGTCGACATTGACCGGTCGCCAGCCTTTTTCGGCCAGCAAGGCCACCGCGCCACGCAGCAATACCCGACTGTCGGCGCCCTTGTAGCGGGGGTCGGTATCGGGAAAATGGCGGCCGATGTCGCCCAGCGCAACGGCGCCGAGCAGCGCATCGGTAATCGCGTGGAGCAGCGCGTCGGCATCGGAATGACCGAGCAGACCGGTTGGATGCGGGATTTCGACACCGCCGAGAATCAGCTTTCTGCCCTCGACCAGCTTGTGCACATCGTAGCCCTGCCCGACGCGGAAATTCATTTGCGTGCCCTCAGGATCATGGCGGCCAAGGCAAGATCGGCCGGATAGGTGACTTTCAGATTGGTCGAATCGGCGCGCACCAGTTTTGGCTTGAGGCCGAGCGCTTCGATGGCACCGGCTTCGTCGGTCACGGAATTTTCATTTTTGAGCGCTTTTTCCAGTTGACCGTAGCGGAACATCTGCGGCGTCTGCGCTTGCCACAAACCATCGCGCGGCTCGGTGGCGGCGACGCGTTGCTCGCCATCGGCCCGTTTGAGCGTATCGGCGACCGGCACGGCAAGGATGCCGCCGACCGGGTCGTTGGCCAGTTCGGCAAACAGGGCTTCGAGCATGGCGGCCGACAGGCATGGCCGGGCGGCGTCGTGCACCAGAATCCAGTCGTCGTCTGCAGCGACCATGGACGCTGCCCGCAAGCCGTTGGTCACACTCTCAGCACGCGTAGCGCCACCACAACGCACGGTTTCGAGCTTCGAGCCGAGGGCACTCCAGTCATATTGCGGCCACCAAGGGTCGTCCGGTGCCAGCACGACCCAGACGCGTTCGATAGCCGGGCAGGCGGTCAGGGCGGCCAGTGCATGAAATATCAGGGGGCGACCGAGCAGTTCGAGATACTGTTTGGGCTTCTCGGCACCGAAGCGGGAACCGCTGCCGGCAGCGGGAACGATTGCGTAATGGCGTGGCATGGCTTAATTTTACTTAAGAACGCAGACAAAAGAGGAATCGCATGAGCTTCGTCGTTCCCGAACTGGCTGTGCCTGTCGAGGCATTTTCGACGGCGCTCGGTATCGGCCTGCTCATCGGCATGGAACGCGAACGGCGTCCGGACGCCGCCGCCGGCTTGCGCACCTTTGCCCTGGTGGCGATGCTCGGTTGCCTGTTTGCGCTGCTTGGCGAAAAAACAGGCGGACCCTGGCTACTGGTGGCCGGGCTGCTCGTCACCTCGGGGAGCATGGTTGCCTCGAATTTTTCTGCCCAGCAGGAAGAGCAATATCGCGGCTTCACGTCGGAGGCCGCCATCATAATCACCTACGGTCTGGGTGCGGCCGTCTGGTTCGGCTACGCGACGCTGGCGGTCATGCTCGCCATCACAACGACCGTGCTGCTTTATTTCAAGGCGGAACTTCGCCAGTTCAGCGAGAGCACCACGCCGAAGGATATCAACTCCATCCTGCAATTCGCTGTGCTGTCGCTGGTCATTCTGCCCATTCTGCCGAGCGAGGATTTCGGCCCCTACAACGCCATCAATCCACGGCAGATCTGGTACATGGTGGTGCTGATTTCCGGCCTCGCGCTGGCTGGTTACCTTGCATTGCGTATTGTCGGCACCCGCTACGGTGCTGCGCTGCTTGGCATTTTCGGCGGCTTGGCCTCGTCCACCGCCACCACCATGATGTTTTCCCGGCACGCCCGCGCCCACGCCGACCTCGTTCGCATGTCGGCCATCGTCATCCTGATCGCCAACGTCATGGTGATGATCCGTATCGGCATCATCGCCAGCATCGTCGCGCCATCCCTGATCCTGCCCATCGTCACCGTTTTCGCCTGCGGTATCGTGCCCGGCATCGCCTTGACAGCCTATAGCTGGCGCGCCCTGGCCAGTGCTGGTGCCTTGCCGATGCCGGAAGTCAGCAACCCGACCGAATTGAAGACCGCCATCTCTTTCGGCCTGCTCTATGCCTTCGTGCTGCTGGCCTCTGCCTGGTTGCAGGATATCGCCGGCAATAGCGGCCTGTTCATCGTTGCGGTGGTATCCGGCCTGACCGATGCTGATGCAAGCGTATTGTCCACCTTGCATCTGTTCAATCTGGAAAAACTGGCCGGAGGCGATGCCGTCATCGCTGTAACCCTGGCCCTGGCGGCCAACCTGATCTTCAAGATCGGGCTGGTGCTCAGTATCGGTGGCAGCAAGCTGGCCCGCCACGCCCTGCCCGGCCTGCTCGGCATCGGCGTCGGCATGGCTGCCGGATTGATGCTCATTTAAGGAGTAGACCATGATCAATACCCGCCCTCCTGCCGTTGCCGGCATGTTCTACCCTGCGGACGCCGGCGAGCTGTCTGCAACCATCGACCAACTGCTCGCCAATACACAAAACGACACAGTTGCCCAACCGAAGGCCCTGATCGTGCCTCACGCCGGCTACGTCTATTCCGGCTCGACAGCGGCCATCGCCTACGCCACGCTTAAGCCGTGGGCCAAGCTTATCCACCGCGTCATCCTGCTCGGGCCGACGCACCGGGTGGCAGTCAACGGCATCGCCCTCCCCGAAGCCGAGGCATTTTCGACGCCGCTCGGCACCATCCGGCTCGACGCACCGGGCATTGCCGCCATCGCCAACCTGCCGCAAATCGTTTTCAGCGACAAGGTGCATGCCTTTGAACACTCGATCGAGGTACACCTGCCCTTCCTGCAGCGCGTGCTCGAACAATTCACGCTGGTCCCGCTTGCGGTTGGCGAAGCGACGGCCGAAGCCGTGGCAGAAGTGCTCGATAAGTTATGGGATGGCCCGGAAATACTGATCGTCGTCAGTTCAGACCTGTCGCATTTCCTGCCCTACGGGACTGCGCAACAGGTTGACCGCGACACCTGTCAGCACATCCTTCAACTCGACTGCCACATCCGTCCAGAGCAGGCCTGTGGTGCCTTTCCGATCAATGGCCTGCTGCTCGCAGCCCGCCAGCGCGGCCTGACTCCCACGCTGCTCAGCATGTGCAATTCCGGCGATACCGCGGGCGACCGAAACCGGGTGGTCGGCTATGCCTCCTTCAGTTTTCCGGTGGTGGGCCATGCCTGATATTGGAGAGACCCTGCTGGCATTGGCCCGCAATGCCATCAACGCCCGGTTGGGACAACCGACAAAGGCATACGCGGATCGCCCGGAACTGCACGAAAAAGGCGCCACCTTTGTCACCTTGACCCAGCATGGCAACCTGCGTGGTTGCATTGGCAGCCTGGAAGCCTGGCGGCCAGTGCTCAAGGACGTGCATGAAAACGCCCTCGCCGCCGCCTTCCGTGACCCTCGTTTCAAGCCTTTGAATGCTGAAGAGTTGCCGAACACCCGCGTCGAAGTTTCACTGCTAACCCCGGCTGAAGCAATGTCATTCACCAGCGAAGCTGATGCCCTGGCCCAGCTCAGGCCGGAAATCGATGGCGTCATTTTCACCGCAGGAAATCACCGATCCACCTTTCTGCCGCAGGTCTGGGAACAATTACCCGATCCGGTCAGTTTCATGGCTCACCTGAAACAAAAATCCGGCCTGCCAGCCAATTACTGGGGGCCGGACGTCCATCTTGAGCGTTATCAGGTTCAAAAATGGAAGGAAAATTCATGTTGACCGCCGAATCCCTCCACCCCGCCCGCTGGTGGCACGCCCTGCCCGACGGCCGCGTGCAATGCGATCTCTGCCCGCGTGACTGCCAGTTGCACGAAGGCCAGCGCGGCGCCTGCTTTGTCCGCCAGATGGTCAATGGCGCCATGCAACTGACGACCTATGGCCGCTCATCCGGCTTCTGCATCGACCCCATCGAGAAAAAGCCGCTCAACCATTTTTATCCCGGCAGCAGCATCCTTTCCTTCGGCACGGCTGGCTGTAACCTCGCCTGCAAGTTCTGCCAGAACTGGGATATATCAAAATCGAAGGACATGGACCGCCTGATGGACAGCGCCAGCCCGCAGGATATCGCACGGGCCGCAAGAGATTACGGCGCGGATGCAGTGGCCTACACCTATAACGACCCGGTCATCTTTGCCGAATACGCCATCGACACAGCACTCGCCTGCCGCGAATTGGGCATCCGCAATGTGGCAGTCACTGCCGGCTATATCCACCCGGAGCCGGCCCGTGAATTCTTCGCGGTCATGGATGCGGCCAACGTGGACCTCAAGGCCTTCACCGACAATTTCTATCACAAGCTCTGTGTCGCCCGCCTGCAGCCTGTACTCGACACCTTGGCCTACATCCACCACGAAACCGAGTGCTGGCTGGAAATCACGACATTACTAATCCCCGGCCAGAATGACAGCCCTCAGGAAATCAACGAACTGGCTACCTGGGTAGCCAAAGAACTCGGGCCGGACGTGCCCTTGCATTTCTCGGCGTTCCATCCCGACTGGAAGATGAGCGACATTCCGCCCACCCCGCCGGCCAGCCTGACACAAGCCCGTCGCATCGCGCTTGATGCAGGCTTGCACTACGTTTTCACCGGCAACGTTCACGACAGCGAAGGCGGCACCACCTTCTGCCCGAATTGCCATGCCGCGCTGATTGTTCGCGACTGGTACGATATTCGGCGCTACGACCTGAGCGCCGAAGGGCATTGTCCACATTGCCAAACGGCCATCGCCGGTCATTTTGGCAAAACACTCGGCCGTGACGGCAGTGCCTTCGGCCCCTTCCGTATTCCCGTCCAGCTATCCCGATGAATCGCCATATCACGCTGCAAACCCCGCATGGATCGCTGCATGGCCAGCTTGAATGCCCGGGCACCCCACGCGGGCTGCTTCTGATTGTCCGATCGCATCACACCGAAGCTGACATCAGCATCGCTGCGAATTGTTTTGATAGTGGTTACGCGACTTTCACGATGGAACTACTGACGGCCCAGGAAATGCAGTTTGTTGACGCCACGCAAAACGTCCCGCGCCTCACCACACGCCTGATCGATATCCTTGATCTGATTCGCAGCGATGGCGACATGCAGACACTCACGCTCGCCATCTTCACCAGTGGCGATGTCGCCCCGGCTGCCATCCGCGCCACCGCCCAGCGCGATACGCAAGTCAAAGCACTGGTCTGCCACGGCGGCCTGATTGACCGTGCCGGCGCTCAGGCGCTCGACTTGCTGGTCGCACCCTTGCTCATGCTCTTCGACATTGACGACAGTTTTGGCCAGACCGCCTGCCAGCGAGCCGACTCGCATCTACTTGGCATGCATGAAATGTACTTGTTGGCACCTGGCGAAGACCTTGCTCAGCATCTGACAATGTGGCTCTCGCGGCACCTTGAACACTGAGCATGACAATGATGGCTGCGTGTATTTTTATTCATTCATGGTAATCGCTGACATCCCGACTAGACTGAATATACCCACACTAAAAACAAGGAGACTCCGATGTCATTCTTTGACGCCCCGATTAGCCGCTGCGAAGCGGTACGCGAAATGGTCCTGACAGATCAGACTCAAGGTCAATGCGCCCGGGAACATGACTGCCCGCCCGGTTTCAAATGCCCGCTTTGTGGCTACTTCGTTGAGGCCAGTGAACCCGAAAAAGCCCCGGCTGGTAACACCTCAAAGAAAGCCAGGCAGACCGCTTAAACCCGGCAATCATCAGTGACTGGTGGTTCCCTTGCCTGCAGCACCCTGCTGCGGGTGGGAGAACCACTGCTCGCCGCTATTGAAGTCGAGGTTGAACACACGACGTTCGATGTTGATGCGTCTTTCACCGATGCCGGACGGCGGCCCAAGATCGACATGACGCCGTTGCTCACGCTTGCGGCGCTCGTTGTTCAAATTTGAGTCCATATTCATTTCTTGCCTTCGTCATCAGCCGGTGCGGTAGAGACACCGGTTGACGACTCACGGTTCCTTGAAATTATTTGACGCTGAAAAGCAGCGAAATGCCTGACCCATACGACAAACGGAATTTCCGAAACGATCGTTTGCCGCCTGTCGTCCGTGCGCCGCTCCCTTATGCCTGACGGCGGTCGACCAGACGCCGTGCGTCGTTCTCGACCAGCTCGTTTCTCACTAACGATGGACATCATTCATTTTGAAACACCCAATAACTTTAGTCCGGCGGCATCATATCACCTCGGCATACGCCTTCGGCATTTTACCTGATAAGCCAGGGCAGCCTGACAAGCGGAAAACGTGTACTGGCAGAAAATGAAAAACCGGGTTACCCCGGCTTTTCATTTTTCCCTGTTTTTTCCGGTTGACCGTAGCATCCACCAAGCAATCGATCCGTACTCAAACGCCAACCCGCCGCCGGGCAATGACACCCATCAAGCCGAGTCCAGCCAGGAACATCGCGTAGGTTTCCGGTTCGGGAACCATTGCAGCCTGCGGACCGGCAAGCCCTTGAGAGAAAAGCGCTGCGACAGCCGAAACTGACCCTTTGCCTGAGAGCAGGTCGTAAGATGCTGTTCCCGACGGAACGAATTTTCCAGTCTTGTCCTGCGCCCAATACTCCAGCTTCACCTTGTCGTAAGTAAAACCGCCATCGAGTTCAATGGGGCCGCCACTGCTTCCGGAATAATCAAGGAAGGTCAAAAAAACGTTATCAAAGGTCATGCGGAAATAGGTTTGCGGATTCTGTCCTGTGGCAACAAAATCCACGACAGCGTTTTTGATTGCCTTTCCGCTGACCGCGCTATTGAACAACCCCGTCACGCTGTTATCCAGCGTCTGAGTCCACGAAAAATCACTGAAGACAGGTTTGCCGCCACCACCACCGCCACCAATCGGCGAGCGTGCAATGGATACACCCCAGTCGAAGGAATTGAACTCAATGGCCTTTTCATGGCCTTTAACCACGCTACTACCATTGATGCCATCGAATTTAAGAAAATAATCGTTCGCTGCTGTCGCTGGCAGGCTAGTGCCAAACAGCGCCAGACATGAAAAAAGGGGAAGGAGTTTGCTGCGTGAGAATTGAGCGACTTTCATGAGATCTCCGGATTTGCTGGATGAAATACCTGGAAAGGAAAGGAAACAAACGAAACATGACGGCCAACCCGCTGGCATAGTTTAGTCACATTGTCATCGTAATCTGGATGACATCCTGTTTAAACAAATATTTTTCGAAAAAGTTCGCGACGCGAAAAAGTTATAATCCGTCCCCCGCCATGCCGTACAGCGCACCAGTGCCGAACTCAATCCACCTGCTTTCCTTCCCCCCCTTACCCAAGCCTGGCGCCCGCATCGATCTACCATCGCTGGCCGGGTCTTCCGACGCCTTGGCACTGGCCGAAATCGCCGGTCGCAACACCGGAAAACTGCTCGCTGTCATCACCGCCAGTGCCGCCGATGCCCAACGCCTGCTCGATGAAATCCCCTGGTTCGCCCCGAATCTGCGCGTCCGTCAGTTGCCAGACTGGGAAACGCTGCCTTACGACCATTTTTCACCGCATCAGGATCTTGTTTCAGAGCGCCTCGCAACCTTGTGGTCCACCTTGCAGGGCCAGGTCGATATCCTGCTCGTACCTGCCTCGACCGCGGTCAACCGGCTGGCGCCGCCGGAATTCATGGCCGCCTACACCTTCGAGTTCAAGAAGGTGCAGAAGCTGGATGCCGAGAAATTCCGCAGCCAGGTCACGCTGGCCGGCTACGCGCATGTGACGCAGGTCGTTTCGCCCGGCGAATACTCGATCCGCGGCGGGCTGATCGACCTCTTCCCGATGGGCTCGCAACTGCCCTACCGCCTTGACCTGTTCGATGACGAGATCGAAAGCATCAAGACCTTTGACGTGGACACCCAGCGCACGGTTTACCCGGTGCCCGAAGTCCGCCTCTTGCCGGCACGCGAATTCCCGATGGACGACAAGGGTCGCACGCATTTCCGTCAGGCTTTCCGCGAGCGTTTCGAGGGCGACCCGGCCAAATCGGGCATCTACAAGGACATTTCCACCGGCATTGCCAGCGCTGGTATCGAGTACTACCTGCCGCTGTTCTTTGACGAAATGGCCAGCATCTTCGACTACCTGCCGAAGGACGCCATTTTCGCCACTCATGGTGACGCGCCGGGCGCCATCGCCGCCTTCTGGAGCGACACCCGCTCGCGCTACAACATGCTGCAGGGCGACAAGTCCCGACCACTGCTGCCGCCGGAAGAATTGTTCCTGACTGACGAAGCCTTCTTCACTGCAGCCAAATCCTACGGTCGACTGGGATTTTTGGCCAAAAATGAAAACTCTTCCGGAAAACTGCCCAATATTGCCGTTGACCGTAGAAGCGACGACCCGATTGGCGCGCTGAAAACCTATCTCGCAAGCTTCCCCGGCCGTGTGCTGCTGGTCGCCGAAACCGCTGGCCGACGGGAAACACTGGCTGCCATGTTCGCCGAACACGGCCTGAAACCGGAGACCAGCGCCGATCTGGCCGGTTTCCTGACTGGCGACAGCAAGGTCGCCCTCGGTATTGGCCCGCTGCATGCCGGTTTCGCGCTGGACAAGCTCACCTTCATCACCGAAACCGAACTATTCGCCGGGTCGCCGCGCCGCACGCGACGCGAATCCCAGAAAAAAGCCACCTTCGACAACTGGCTGAAGGATCTGGCCGAACTCAAGGTCGGCGACCCCGTCGTCCATGAAAGCCACGGCATTGGCCGTTACCTCGGCCTGGTGCGCATGGACCTCGGCCTCGGCGAGCAGGAATTCCTCGAACTGCACTACGCCAACGAAGCCAAGCTCTTCGTACCGGTCGCCCAGTTGCACGTCATCTCCCGCTATTCCGGCGCCGACCCGGAAAGTGCGCCGTTGCATACCCTCGGCTCCGGACAGTGGGAAAAGGCCAAGCGCAAGGCTGCCGAACAGGCGCACGACACCGCGGCCGAACTGCTGGCACTGTATGCTGCCCGCGCTGCCCGCGAGGGCCATGCCTTTGCATTTGAGGAAAACGACTACGAAGCTTTCGCCGACGGTTTTGGCTTCGAGGAAACCAACGACCAGGCAACGGCCATTGCCGCCGTCATCGAAGACATGCGCTCCGGCAAGCCGATGGATCGTCTGGTGTGCGGTGACGTCGGCTTCGGCAAGACCGAAGTCGCCCTGCGCGCCGCCTTCTGCGCGGTGGCCGGCGGCAAGCAGGTGGCCGTGCTGTGCCCGACCACCCTGCTTTGTGAACAGCATTACCAGACCTTCGCTGACCGCTTCGCCGACTGGCCAGTCAAGATCGCCGAAATCTCCCGTTTCAAGACCGCCAAGGAATCGGCGCAAGCGTTGAAAGATCTGGCTGACGGCAAGATCGACATCATCATTGGCACGCACAAGCTGATCGGCAAGGACGTCAAGTTCAATCGCCTCGGCCTGGTGGTCATTGATGAGGAGCACCGTTTCGGCGTTCGCCAGAAGGAAACATTGAAAGCCATGCGCGCAGAGGTCGATGTCCTGACCCTGACCGCCACGCCCATCCCACGCACACTGGCAATGAGCATGGAAGGCCTGCGCGACTTCTCGGTGATCGCCACCGCACCGCAGAAACGCCTGGCCATCAAGACCTTCGTCAGCAATTTCTCCGACGGCATCATCCGCGAAGCCGTGCTGCGCGAACTGAAGCGCGGCGGCCAGGTTTACTTCCTGCACAACGAAGTCGACACCATCGAAAACATGCAGGAAAAATTGGCCAAGCTGGTGCCCGAAGCCCGTATCGTCATTGGCCACGGCCAGATGAATGAGCGCGAGCTGGAGCGAGTCATGCGCGACTTCACCGGCCAGCGCGCCAATGTGCTGCTGTGCACGACCATTATCGAAACCGGCATCGACAACCCGCACGCCAACACCATCCTGATCAACCGCTCCGAAAAGTTCGGCCTCGCCCAGTTGCATCAGCTACGCGGCCGCGTCGGCCGTTCGCACCACCAGGCCTACGCCTACTTGCTGGTGCAGGACGAAAAGGCCCTGACCAAGCAGGCCCGAATGCGCCTGGAAGCCATTCAGGCCATGGAGGAACTGGGTTCCGGCTTCTTCCTCGCCATGCACGATCTGGAAATCCGCGGCGCTGGCGAAGTGCTTGGCGATAACCAGTCCGGCGAAATGCAGGAAGTCGGCTTCAACATGTACGCCGACATGCTTAATCGCGCCGTCGCGGCGCTCAAGCAGGGCAAACACCTGGCTGCCGTCGATCTGACCCAGCCGCTTGGTATCGGCACCGAAATCAACCTGCGTACGCCCGCCCTACTACCCGACGGCTATTGCCCCGATGTCCACGAGCGCCTGACGCTCTACAAGCGCCTGGCCAATGGCGAAAGCGCCGACGACATCGACGCCCTGCAGGAAGAACTGATCGACCGCTTCGGCGAGTTGCCGCTGCAAGCGCAATCCCTGCTCGCCACCCACCGCCTCCGCCTGCTGGTCAAACCGCTGTGCATCCAGAAGCTGGACGCCACCAATGACCAGATCACGCTGCAGTTCAGCCCCGAGTTCGCCAAGAACCCGCCTATCGAACCGATTAAGATCATTAATTTGATTCAGAAAAACCGCAGCTTTAAATTAGCAGGACAGGATAAAATTTCCCTTCTCCGCCACTGCCCGACCCTGAACGACAAGGTTGCCGCAGTAAAAGACATGATTCGCCAGCTGACAAACTAATATGACGACCCAAAACATTGAAAACGTAAACGTTACGGCCTTCGACACGATGCCAACGCCGGAAGAGATTCACGCCCGGCTGCCCATCTCCGACAAGGCTGCCCGAACAGTTACCCACGGTCGCAACCTGCTGCGCAAGATTCTGGATCGCAAGGATCATCGCCTGTTTGTCGTCGTCGGACCCTGCTCCATCCACGACCCGGTCGCCGGCCTGGATTACGCCCGCCGACTAAAGAAACTGTCCGATGAAGTCGGCGATACGCTGCAGATCATCATGCGCGTTTATTTCGAAAAGCCGCGCACCACCGTCGGCTGGAAGGGTTACATCAACGACCCGTTTATGGACGACAGCTTCCGCATCGACATCGGCATGCAAAAGGCTCGCGAATTTCTGCTGCAAGTGGCTGAAATCGGCCTGCCCACTGGCACCGAAGCGCTCGACCCGAATGCACCGCAATACTACGGCGACCTCATTACCTGGACCGCCATCGGCGCCCGCACGACCGAATCGCAGACCCACCGTGAAATGTCTTCCGGCCTGTCCACGCCGGTCGGCTTCAAGAACGGCACCAGCGGCGATCTCAGCGTAGCGGTTAACGCCATCCTCTCTGCTTCCAAGCCGCACTCATTCCTCGGCCTGACCGAGCAGGGCCGCGTCGCCATCGTCCGCACCAAGGGCAACGGCTATGGCCACATCGTACTGCGTGGTGGCGATGGCCGTCCGAACTACGACACCGTCTCAGTCGCTATGGTCGAACAGGCGCTGACCAAGGCCAAGTTGCCGCATAACATCGTCGTCGATTGCTCGCACGCCAACAGCTTCAAGAAGCCGGAGCTGCAACCGCTGGTCATGGCCGACATCGTCAATCAGGTCCGCCTCGGCAACAAGTCGCTGCTCGGCGTGATGATCGAATCCAACATCGAAGCCGGCAACCAGTCCATCCCGGCTGACCTCTCGCAACTGAAATACGGCTGCTCGGTCACCGATGGCTGCGTCGATTGGGACACCACGGAAAAGATGATCCGCGACGCCGCCATCCTGCTGCGCGACATTTTGCCGGAACGGCTGGCCTGACCCCTTGGACTCATGCAGAGATTGCTGCGGTCAACGCGGATTATTGGCCAAAATCAACAATCGGAATTCCTTCTTGAGCTGATGCATCGACAACGCGGTGAAATAGCGGCCTAAAACAACAGGGGCTGGAACATATGATGAAAACTATTCAAATTCAAGTTCCTGATATTCCGCATGGTCATGGTCTTTCATTCAAGAAAGGTGTGGCTGATGGGCTACTTGATAGTCGAGAACACGAGCAAGCGCCCCACAATACGCATGCAGCCAGTTATACGCGGGGGCTACATGTTGGTGCTGAACTCAAGCGAGAGATCGCCAAGCTTGTAAAGGCATAACCCTTGAGCAATATGGGTTAGTCCCTATTCATTTGCCAAGCATAAAAAAGCAGGGTCTAACCTCTATTTTTTTGCCGCCTATATATGTCTGAATGGACAATATGAAACACTTAACTATAATTTTAATTGCGTTTTTATTTGGAACAAATTGTTTGGCCGAACTTGTTCCGATAAATGATGATGATCAAGGAACCCTATATGCCGAAAGATCAACAATAAATAAAATTGGATATCGGGCAACTATGACAGATGTTCTAGATTACAAAACGACACGAACATTCGATGGCCACCAACATCTTTCAATGGCAATAAAAGCAGAATATGACTGTGAGAAAAATAAACGACGAATGTTGCAAATTGCAATCTTCAAACTGCCTCTAGCACGGGGAAGCCCTATGCTTCAGTCTGATGCCTCAAGCGAGTGGGAAGTCATAAACGCAAATACCTTTGAGGCCAAACTGGCAAGCTTTGCGTGCAATCAACGAAAACAAAAAAAAGAAATAATACAAGACGATAAAATCAAAACGATATTTATAGATCGAAACTCAATTCGAGCCGACGGGCATCTTGCATCTATCTGGGTAAATACCAATTACAAATCTACTCAATATTTGAATGAAAAGCCATACCGATCGGGAAGGTATCTGAACGAATTTGACTGCCAAGGTGACTCGATGCACATTCTGCAAATGTCACTGCACTCGAAATTAAACACTTCTGGTGACACCATGTTTTTTGATCAAACACCCACTACTTGGCAGCGAGTCCCACCGGACACAATAGCCACGAAGATACTAGAAATAGTATGCGATAAACTATAATAAAAATTAATATTTTTATTATAGCAATCCATATTCATTTCTAGGGTTTTCCAGATCATGCTACGGTCAACCGGAAATTTTGCTCAAGAACGAAATAATGCATGCTTGAGCTAATCAGCAACGCGATCCGCGAACAGTTCCAGAATCAGGTCGTCGCTGGCGGTCTGGTGCTGGGCCTGATGGGGCTGATCCTCGCTTCGCTGCGCAATCTGCCGCTGACCTTGTGGAACTACGCCAAGCGGGCCGTCGTCGTCACCGCCGTGATCGACTCGCGCAACGATCTGTTCAATGCCTACATCGCCTGGCTGAATGAACTGCCCTACGGGCGCAACAGCCGGCTGTTCACCGTCATTCAGGGCAACAAGGAAGACCTTGAGGATGAAACGCCGGAGGGCCTGCCCCGCCTGCTCTACAGCCCGGCGCCGGGTTTTCATCTGTTCTGGTATGGCGGCCGGCCGATGTGGATCGAGCGCGACATCTCGATGAACCTGCAGGTCATCGAGACGGTCAAGATCAGCGCCCTGTTTGCCTCGCGCCGCCTGCTCGAGCAAATGCTCGAAGACGTCATGCGCCGCGCCTATGCGCGCCTGGCCGACCATACGATGATTTATTCGATCGATCGCTGGGGTGAATCGTGGAATCTGGCCGACTCGCGGCCGCGCCGGCAGATCAACTCGGTCATTCTTGAAGGCGAGACAGCGCAGCAACTGATCAGCGACGTCCAGGAGTTTTTCCAGCGTCGGCAGTGGTACGCCGACCTCGGCATTCCCTGGCGCCGCGGCTACCTGCTCTACGGTCCGCCGGGTACCGGCAAGACCAGCTTCGCCTACGCACTGGCTGGCGAACAGCATCTCAAGCTGTGCGCGGTGTCGCTAACCAACCCGAAGCTGAACGACCAGAGCATTGCCGACTTGCTGCAAAAAACCCCGCCGCGCTCGCTGATCCTGATCGAAGACATCGACGCTTTCTTCGTCGCCCGAGACAAGCAGGATAACCGTATCGAAGTCAGCTTCAGCGGCCTGCTCAATGCCATTGATGGCGTCGCGGCCCAGGAAGGCCGCATCGTTTTTCTGACCACCAACCATATCGAAAAACTGGACCGCGCGCTGATTCGTCCTGGCCGTATCGACATGACGGTCGAACTGAGCAATGCCACCGGCCAGCAGTTGCGTACCATGTTCCTGCGTTTTTACCCCGACGCCACGCAGCTTGCCGACGAGGTCACCAGCCAATATCCAGAAAAAACCCTCAGTCCGGCCCGCATCCAGCAAAGCCTGCTGGAATCGGATGATGCCGAAAGCGCCGTCAGACTGATCAAGGAATCCATCGCAAAATGAATCTGATTATTCAGGGCGGCGCCCTTCCCACCTTTCTGCTCGAACGTATCGTTGCCGCGACCGGCGCCGCGGCGGTTGAACCTCGCCCACCGCAAGTCGTTCGACTGAACGATGCAAGTCGCACATTGGAATTCGACGCACTGATTCCAATGATCGAAGCCGAAAAACTTGACTGGGCTTTTGTCGAATCCGGTAAAAAACTGTCCGATTTCGGCCTGATCTGTTTCGACATGGATTCGACGCTGATTACCATCGAGTGCATTGACGAACTGGCCGATTTCGCCGGCAAGAAAGCAGAAGTATCGGCTGTCACCGAAGCGGCCATGCGTGGCGAAATTGATTACCGCGAAAGCCTGCGCCAGCGCCTGGCGCTGCTTGCTGGCCTGGATGCCCGTGTGCTGGCTCGCGTCTTCGGCGAACGCCTCCTACTGTCACCCGGCGCCCGCGAGCTGCTCGAAGCCTGCCAGAACGCCGGCCTGCGCACCGCCATTCTCTCGGGTGGCTTCACCTATTTCACCGAGCGCCTGCGCATCGAACTCGGTTTTGATTTCGCAACCTCGAATGAACTGGAGATTTCCGGTGGCAAGCTGACCGGCCGTGTTGTTGGCGACATTGTTGACGCCGCCGCAAAAGCACATCACATCGCCCGCCTGACCGATGAACTGGGTCTCAAGAAGGAGCAGGTCATCGCCTGCGGGGATGGCGCCAACGACCTGATGATGATGGCCCAGGCCGGGCTTTCGGTCGCTTTCCGCGCCAAGCCGGCGACTCGCGCCAAGGCGGACGTGGCCATCAATTTCGGCGGGCTGGATTCGCTGCTCAATATGTTCGACAGCGAATAAATCAGCAAAAATCTAGATTTCCGGGCTCCAGATGCCGGGTGGCGCAAGCTTTTTAAACGCTGCATTGGCCGACAGAAAAACTTCGCCGGTCAACTCGCGCCACAGCACTGATTTCTTCAGTCGGTCCTGGACCGGCCCCCTGACTTCGGCGAGGTGTAAGCGAATACCCCGCTCGGCAAGGTCCTGATTCAGTTCGGCAAAGACATCGACCGCGGTCGTATCCAGCAAGTTCACGCCGCTCATCACCAGCACAAGATCGTGTGGCGCGGCGATAAGCTCCAGCTCCTGGTTCAGGCGCTGCTCAACCGCACCCAGATTGCCGAAAAACAGACGCTCATCGATGCGCACGAAGAGTACGCCGGGCAACGTCTCCACCTCGTAGCGAGCAACGTTGCGGAAGTGCTCCGTCCCCGGCACTCGGCCGACGACAGCAATATGCGGCGTACTGACGCGATACAGCAAGGTCGCCATCGAGAGCACGATACCCATGCCTATCCCCGCCTCCAGTCCGAACACCAGTACGCCGCCCGCTGTGCATAGAAGAGCCAAGGCATCGGCACGGTCATAGGCCCAGGCCTGGCGCAAGGCACGAAAATCGATCATCGACAGCGCTGCCATGGTGATGCTGGCGGCCAGCACGGCCAGCGGCAGGCGCTCGAACCACTGCGCAGCGCCAGCGACCACGCCGATCATGGCCAGCGCTGAAACCAGACTGGCCAGCGGCGTCTGAGCGCCAGCCGCAACGTTAATCGCCGAGCGCGACAGACCACCACCGACCGGCATGCCTCCATAAAAAGAGGCCACCACATTGGCGGCACCCAGGCCGACCAATTCTGCATTGGCGTCAATCCGCTCGCGCCGCTTGATAGCCAATGCCTGCGCCATGGTGATGCTCTGCACCATGCCGATCAGCATCATGACAAAAGCCGGCAGCATCAATCGGTGCATGGTATCGAGGCCGGGCATGAAGAAATTGAAACCGGGCAGACCCGAAACCACCGAGCCGACGACGGCAACACCATGCCCATGGTCAAGATCGAACTGGATCACGGCCAGCGTTCCGATGGCAACCACAACCAGCGGCATCAAGCGCACGATAAAAGCGGCCCGCCCTGCACCCAAGCCAGCCTTGACCAGCCAGCCAGCCAGGGCAAGTCGGACAATGGCTAAAACGCACAATGCCAGCAGCCCAATTATCAGCGTCGGCAGATGCACCTGTGGCAACTTGCGCATCAAGTCGAGCAGCATTTCGCCGCTACTGGCCCCGTGAGGGGCAACGCCGAGGAGGTATTTCATCTGGCTGATGATGATCAACACGGCAGATCCGGAGATAAAGCCGCTGATGACTGGCCGACTCAACAATTGCGACAGGAATCCGAGACGCAACACTCCGCAAGCCAGCAACATCACGCCGGATAGCAGCGAAACCACTGCCGCCAGCACGATATAGTCCGGCGAACCAGGTAGCGCCAGCGGGCTGAGCACCGAGTAGGTCATGATCGCCGTGATCGCAACCGGCCCGACCGCCTGGACCATGCTGCTACCCAACAGGGCGTAGGCAATGACCGGAAAAATGCTGACATACAGGCCGAGCTGCGGCGGCAGGCCGGCCAGTAGCGCATAGGCCAGGCTCTGAGGAATGACCAGAATGGTGACGATCAGCCCGGCCGAGACATCGGCACCCAGCTTTTCCTTGGGGTAATTTATCAGCCAATCAGGAATCAGTTTCGAAAGCATGCGTCTCGCCGCAGATTCAGGTTTTCCTGACCAACTGCCGGGCAAAAGCCACATCGTTTTTCGTCATCCGCGGCACGCTTTGAGGCCCTGTCCCGTTAACCAGGCGGACGAATTCATCAAGCGGTAGCGCTTCGGAGGCGTCCTTTTCACCAGCATCCAGCTTTTCTCGCAGGACAAACTTGCCATCACCAGTCATTACCATCAGATAGGTGCGACCTTCGCTACGCTGATTAAGACGGGCGACAGCGGCAGTGGCGCGGGTTGAGCGCATCTGCTTACTTGTATTTCTTGAAAACAGCTTTGGCGTCGAGATGGGCCCGATCCAGCGTACAAATCTTTGGATCATCATCGTGACCGGAAAAAAAGTCATCGGCCTGGGCGCGCATCACCATCTTGATCGCGGATTGATCGTCGATATCGTATTTTTCAGTGATCAGTGTGGTCACTTCGTCGAGATGTTCTTCGTAGGTCATTACGAGTCAAATTCAGTAGAAATATAGAGAGCTTCAACCTTTTCACGCGCCCAAAGCGTACGGCGCAGAAATTTCAGGCTGGAAGCGACGCTCGGATCAAGATTGAAACAACGGATATCGATAATCTGGCCTAATTCAGCCCAGCCATATTGAGCGACCAGCCGATTGAGGATCGTCTCCAGCGTCAGGCCATGAAGCGGGTTGTTGGCTTGTTTTTCGGACATGTTATTGGTTTTCGTCAGTTGCCGGATTCAGACGGGCGTGTAAAAAAGGCGCCGCTCGTTCTGACATTCGCTATCTCCCATTTCAAACACCCGGCAATTATCCGGCCGGCGCTCGTAAATGGTACAGCGCATGGTGTCACGATCAAGCGCCGCGCACCAGCCGTCGTCCAGCCGTCGCATGACCCAGCCACCCCACTCGTCCTGCGTTGAAAACCGGCCAGGCACATCATCGCCGTCCATCAGCATGACTTCAAGCTGACAGCAGCAGGCAGCGCAGCTATCACAGGAAATGTCTTTGGGGGATTCCTGAAAGATAATCTGACTGGAACGCAACATCTCAGTGCAGATCGACTGCGTGTTGCTTCAACTGGTCAAGCGATACGATTTCGAGAGCGGCCTGATTGGTCGAGTTCAGCGAAACCTTGGGGGCCTTGCCGGCAATATATGCCTGAAGCCAGCGAGCGGCACAAAGGCACCAGCGCTGTCCGGCCTTGAGGCCGGAAAAACCGAATTCCGGACGCGGCGTAGACAAATCGTTACCGGCTGCCTTCGAATAGGCGAGGAATTCCTCGGTCAGCACCACACAGATCGTATGGCTGCCAAAGTCATCTTCCGAAGTATTACAGCAACCGTCCCGGAGAAATCCGGTGACCGGGTTGTCGCTACAGGTCATCAGCGGGCCACCCAGCACGTTGAGTTGGCTGCCGCTGCCGGGGATCTCGCGAAACTTCATGGGTGACTAGGCGACTTCGTCAATCCAGGCTTGCTGGATGGCTTCGAGAATCTTTTCGCCACAATGTTTGGGGTCGTCATTGAATCCAGGCAAGACCATAACCCAGTCGCGCAGATCGACAAAATTGATCTTCAACGGGTCTTTGTCTGGATGGGCATCGGTTAACTCGATGGCGATATCGTTGATGTCAGTCCATTTCATTTGCGGTGGCCCTCCTTCGCCATGTTGATACTGTATTTCGGAATTTCGACCGTTAACGGCGTTGACCGCACGATTGCCTGACATCCCAGACGCGAATTGGGTTCCAGGCCCCAAGCCTTGTCCAGCAAGTCTTCTTCAATGTCCTCTGCGGCTTCGAGTGAGTTGAAGCCTTCACGAACGATGACATGGCAGGTGGTGCAAGCGCAGGACATTTCGCAGGCGTGATCGAGTTCGATCTCATTGGCCAGTAGATTTTCGCAGATCGACTTGCCCTCTTCCGCATCAATCACCGCGCCATCCGGGCACAATTCAACATGCGGCAGCACAATTATTTGTGTCATGCGTCTTCTCCCATTTTGATGTCGTCCACATTGCGGCCGGACAACACCTTTTTGATGCTTTGATCCATACGGCGATGGGCAAAGGCCTGTGTTTCGAAGCCGAGGTCATCCATGGCGATATTGATCTGGCGGCGATTTTCGCCTCTCATCGTTTCGGCCAACTTGGCGATTGTGGCCTTGATCTTGGCTGTCTCTGCTTCATTCAACAGATGAGGATCTTCCTTCATTGCCGCTTCGGTGGCTTCGATCATGCGCTGCCCTTCGACAATGGCTTCCTTCAGCGCGCGATTGATTGCATCGTCCTTGGCATGCTCCATCGAATCCTTGAGCATGCCAGCGATTTCGTCATCAGACAGCCCGTAGGACGGCTTGACCGTCACGCTGGATTCGACACCTGTTGTCTGCTCGCGCGCGGCCACCGAAAGCAAACCATCGGCATCAACCTGAAAAGTTACGCGAATACGTGCTGCACCGGCCACCATCGGCGGAATACCGCGCAGCTCAAAACGAGCCAGGGAACGGCAGTCACTGACCAGTTCGCGCTCGCCTTGGACGACATGGATGGCCATTGCCGTCTGTCCATCCTTGAAAGTCGTAAATTCCTGCGCGCGCGCTGTCGGAATGGTGGAATTGCGTGGAATGACCTTTTCGGTCAGCCCCCCCATGGTTTCCAAGCCCAGCGATAGCGGAATCACATCGAGCAGCAGCCAGTCATCCTTGCCCGTCTTGTTACCGACTAACAGATTGGCTTGCGTAGCAGCGCCGAGCGCCACTACTTTGTCCGGATCGAGATTTGTCAGAGGCTCCTGACGGAAGAAATCGCCGACCGCCTTCTGAACCTGTGGCATGCGGGTTGATCCACCGACCATAACCACCCCCTTGACGTCGTCGGCACGCAGGCCGGCATCGCGCAAGGCTTTCTTGACCGGTTGCATGGTCTTCGAGATCAGCGTCTGGGCGATCTCGGCAAAAGTTGCGACATCCAACTTGATGTCGACCATTTCGCCAGAGGTCAGGCGCACCGTAATCTGTGCTTCCGGGTGGTTGGTCAGGTATTCCTTCGCTTCGCGGCAGCGCATCATCAAGAGACGGCCATCTTCTGGCGAGAGCGGCTGCAACTTGGCCTGCTCGATAACCCAGCAGAAAATACGGTGGTCGAAATCGTCGCCACCGAGGGCGGAGTCGCCGCCAGTGGACATCACTTCAAAAACGCCCTTGGTTAGCTTCAGAATCGAGATATCGAATGTGCCACCGCCCAAATCATAGACGGCATAGACGCCTTCCGACGCATTATCCAAGCCGTAGGCGATAGCGGCGGCAGTCGGTTCGTTGAGCAGGCGCAGAACATTGAGGCCGGCCAGACGAGCGGCATCCTTGGTGGCCTGACGTTGCGCATCGTCGAAATAGGCAGGAACGGTAATCACAGCACCTACCAGATCGTCACCCAAGGCAGCTTCGGCACGCAATTTGAGGCTTTTCAGAATTTCTGCCGAGACTTCTACCGGGCTCTTGATCCCAGCAATCGTCTTGACCTTGACCATGCCTGGCGCTTCAATAAAATCGTAGGGCATCGATTCGACATGCGAAATATCCTTCAGCCCACGCCCCATGAAGCGTTTGACCGAAACTATCGTGTTGTGCGGATCAACTGCCTGCTTGGTCTGGGCGTCATAGCCGACTTCGGTCGTGCCATCGGCGTGGTAGCGGACCACTGAAGGCAGCAGCGGGCGACCCTGATCATCGTTAAGGCAGACGGCGATGCCACTGCGTACGGTGGCAACCAGCGAATTAGTCGTGCCAAGATCGATACCGATAGCGAGTTTGTGCTCGTGCGGTGCCGCTGATTCGCCGGGTTCGGCGATTTGAAACAGAGCCATTTTTATTCTTCCAGCGACGCCAGCGCGTCGTCGATTTCGTGCAAAAGTTTTTCCAGAAACATCAGCCGGCGAACACGGTCTGTCGCCAAGGCGAGATCCCCTGAGTCGTCAATCAACTGCCCCAGTTCGTCATAACGGCCATTGATGTCACCACGCAAGCGGTTGTGAAGACGCTCCAACTCGTGGTGATCACCGCCATCGCGCGCTTCCATCACCGCCTCGCGCCATTCCATCTGCTCAATCAGAAAATCAGCCGGCATGGCGGTATTGCTTTCCGCCTGAATATCATGACCGGCCAGATGCAGCAGGTACTTGGCCCGTTCCAGCGGTTTCTTCAGTGTTTGATAAGCCTCGTTCGCATGGGTAGCCCACTGCATGGAAAGCCGACGCTCAGCATCCCCAGCATTGACAAACCGATCCGGATGCACCTGGGCCTGAATATCGCGATAGCGAGAATCAAGATCTGACAAATCGAGCCGAAAAGCCCGATTCAGCCCAAAAAGGGAGAAGTGGTCGGCTCGAAAATCCATCAGACGTTAAACGATTCGCCGCAGCCGCACTGATCCTTGACGTTCGGGTTGTTGAACTTGAAGCCCTCATTCAATCCCTCGCGGGTGAAATCGAGTTCCATCCCGTCAAGGTAAGGCATGCTTTTGGCGTCAACGATCACCTTTACGCCGTTGTGTTCGAAGACCAGATCGTCAGGATTCACCTCGTCGACGAATTCCAGCTTGTAAGCCATGCCTGAACAGCCGCTAGTCCGTACGCCGAGGCGAAGGCCAATGCCTTTGCCGCGTTTGGTCAGGAAGTTGGCGACGTGTTGTGCCGCCTTGTCGCTCAAGGTGACTGCCATGCTTATTCTCCGTGCTTCTTCTTGTAATCGGCCACGGCTGCCTTGATGGCATCCTCGGCCAGAATCGAACAGTGAATTTTAACCGGCGGAAGGGCTAGTTCTTCAGCGATTTCAGTATTTTTGATCGACAGCGCCTGATCAACCGTTTTGCCCTTGACCCACTCAGTGACCAACGACGACGAAGCAATGGCCGATCCGCATCCGTAGGTCTTGAATTTGGCGTCCTCAATCACGCCTGCCTTGTTCACTTTGATCTGCAACTTCATTACGTCGCCGCATGCCGGGGCGCCGACCATGCCGGTACCAACGCCATCATCTTCCTTGCCGAATGAACCGACGTTACGTGGATTCTCATAGTGATCAATGACTTTTACGCTATAGCTCATGTTAATTCTCCTTGAATTTCTTTAGTGGGCGGCCCATTGCACGGTGCTCAGGTCGATGCCGTCTTTGTACATATCCCATAGCGGCGAAAGATCACGTAATTTGGAAACTTTCGCATGCAACAATTTGATTGCATAGTCGATTTCCTCTTCTGTCGTGAAGCGACCGATACTGAAGCGAATGGAACTATGGGCCAGTTCGTCATCGCGCCCCAAAGCACGCAACACATAGGAAGGCTCCAAACTGGCCGAAGTGCAAGCCGAGCCGGAAGAGACTGCCAAATCCTTGATTGCCATGATCATTGACTCGCCTTCAACATATGCAAAGCTAATGTTCAGATTGTGCGCCACGCGGTGCGTAAGGTCACCATTGACGTAGGTCGCCTCGATATCCTGCAGGCCCTTCAACAGCTTGTCGCGCAGCGCGCCGACGCGCTTGTTTTCCTCGGCCATTTCTTCTTTGGCCAGACGGAAGCATTCACCCATCCCGACGATCTGATGCGTCGGCAAGGTCCCGGAACGGAAACCACGTTCATGGCCACCACCGTGCATCTGTGCCTCAAGGCGAATACGCGGCTTACGACGGACATAAAGGGCACCAATACCTTTCGGACCGTAGGTCTTGTGGGCACAGAAGCTCATCAAATCGACCTTGAGCTTGCTCAAATCGATATCCACCTTGCCGGTTGCCTGCGCGGCATCGACGTGGAAAATGATCCCCTTCTCGCGGCAGATCTCACCGAGCTCGGCGATCGGCTGGATGACACCGACTTCGTTGTTTACGAACATCACCGAAGCTAGCACGGTATCCGGGCGTATTGCCGCCTTGAAGACTTCCAGATCAAGCAGGCCGTCATCCTTTACATCAAGGTAGGTTGCCTCAAAGCCCTGACGTTCCAATTCGCGCACGGTATCGAGAACGGCCTTGTGCTCGGTCTTGACCGTGATGATGTGCTTGCCCTTGGTTCCGGCATAGAAATTGGCGGCGCCCTTGATAGCTAGGTTATTCGACTCGGTAGCGCCAGAAGTCCAGATAATTTCCTTTGGATCTGCGTTGACCAGGTCCGCAACCTGCTCTCGCGCCTCTTCAACCGCCGCGTCAGCTACCCAGCCAAAGCTGTGCGAACGCGACGCGGGGTTGCCAAAATGCTCACACAGGTAGGGAATCATTTTTTCTGCGACGCGCGGGTCGACCGGTGTGGTTGCCGAGTAATCCAGGTAGATCGGGAGTTTCATCTTCATTCTCGCTAAGTCGGGTTATTCAGTCAGCTTAGTTGGCTACAACCGCTGTCAGTCCCTGCAGGCGTCCGACGGTAACCTGCAAGGCATCAATAAATTGGTCAATCTCTGTTTCGGTATTACTTATTCCCACACTCACACGTACTGCGCCACGAGCAATCTCCGGAGCCACCCCCATGGCGCGCAGGACATGCGACGGTTCCGGGTTGGCGCTTGAACAGGCTGCACCACTAGCCACCGCAAATCCTTCACGATCCAGCTTTCCGACCAGCGTTTCACCATCAATATCGCGAAACGCAAAATAACTGGTATTTGGCAGTTTTTTCGAGTTGACCGCGAAGATCGTTGCCCCAAGCGCTACCAGCCGATTTTCCAGTTTGCATATCAGCAATCGCAAACGTTCAGGCAATTCGGCAACGCGTTGTGCCGCAAGTTCCGCAGCCACACCAAATCCAACAATGGCTGCCACATTTTCAGTCCCGGATCGAAGTCCACGCTCATGACCACCGCCAGCAATCAAGGGCTGCAATTCAACACGCTTGTCGAGCACCAGCGCGGCAGCCCCTTTCGGTCCGTATGCCTTATGGGCAGACAGTGTCATGGCATGCACCCCGGCCAGACTAAGCGCACGAAAATCGATATCCAGCTTGCCCAGCGCTTGTACCGCGTCTGTATGAAACCAGCTTCCACAAGCCTTCGCAGCAGTCGCCAACCCGGCAACATCCTGAATCACGCCCGTTTCATTATTGGCCAACATTATCGAAACAAGCTTGGGCTTCGCCTGCACAGCTTCGCGAAAATCTGCGAAATTGACCCTACAAGCGCCGTCGACCGCTATATACCTGAGTTGCCAGCCATTTGCGACCAGTTGCGCCGCAGGCTTGAGAACACAAGGATGTTCGATAGCACTTATGGCAATGATGCCCGGCTTGAAGCCGGCAGCAGCACCTTTCAAAAACAGATTATTAGCCTCGCTGCCACCACTGGTAAAAACCACTTCTGTCGGATGCGCATTGACTGCGGCCGCCACTTTCTGCCGCGCCTCGTCAATCGCTTGCCGTGCCTGCCGGCCATATTCATGACGACTGGAAGCATTTCCAAAATTGCTTTCCAGCCAAGGAAGCATGGCGGCCAGAACCGCCGAATCAAGTGGTGTCGTAGCATTGTGGTCCAGATAGACAGGTCGTGGCATAAGCGGATCAGGCGACTAGCGACACCTTGTCGCGCCCATTGCCCGAACGAGGCGAAGAGCCAAGCCCACGCTTGTCTTCAAGCACAATGGTCGCTGGACCACGCTTCAGTTTTTCTTTTTCAACAAGATCGGCCAGCGTCACTGAGGCCAGATAGTCATACATCTTGGTATTTAGCGTCGACCACAGGTCATGCGTCATACAGCGATGCTCATCATGACAGTTTTCCCGACCACCACACTGGGTCGCGTCGAGTTGCTCGTCAACAGCACGAATGATATCGGCCACCGCCACCTGAGAAACAGGTCGAGCGATGCAATAACCACCGCCAGGTCCGCGCACGCTATCCACCAGCTTGTAACGGCGTAACTTGCCGAACAATTGTTCCAAATAAGAGAGCGATATTTTTTGCCGTTCGCTGATGCTAGCCAGCGCCACCGGACCGTCTTCCCCACGCAAGGCAAGATCCATCATGGCGGTTACAGCAAAACGTCCTTTGGTGGTCAAACGCATTCCGAACTCCTGAAAATAACCAAGTGTTACAGTCAACTATATATAAACCAGATTAATTTAGTCAACTATTTTGCTCAGGTATTTTGGATCAAACACATCAGCCGGTTGCACATCCTGATCACACTTGACACCTTGCGCATCAAGCTCTTTCACCAGTGATGCCAGACGTCGATCAGTTTCAGCAGCGTGATCTAGCAAGGCATGAATAGCCTTGGCTACTGGATCATCCTGATCCCTTGCCACGGCATAGGCAGAAAACCCAAGCTTCTCGGCCTGCGCCTCACGCTGGCGAGTCTGCTCGGCATTTTCAATAATCCGTGCAGGATTGCCAACGGCCGTGGCACCCGCTGGCACAGGCTTGGTAACGACTGCATTGGAACCAACCTTGGCGCCAGCAGAAATTGTAATCGGACCAAGCACCTTGGCGCCCGCGCCGATAACGACGCCGCTCTCAAGCGTGGGATGGCGCTTACCTTTGTTCCATGAAGTTCCGCCAAGGGTAACCCCATGATAAAGCGTAACATCGTCACCGATCACCGCGGTTTCGCCAATCACGACACCCATGCCGTGATCGATAAAAAACCGACGGCCAACAGTCGCTCCTGGATGAATCTCGATCCCGGTCAGCATGCGGGAAAGGTGCGCAGTGAAACGACCCAGCCAGCGCAAACGATGTCCCCAAAGCCAATGCGCTAGGCGGTGAATGATCAGGGCATGAATACCCGGATAGCAGGTAAGCACCTCCCAGAACGAGCGGGCGGCCGGATCGCGGTCGAAAACCGCACGGATGTCCTCACGCAAACTCCGGAACATGAAACCTTGCCTCCCTATCGATCAAGGGGCGATTTTAAAATACTCGACTGAAATTGTCAGCTATTTTCCCTGTAGCCCTGTCACGCCAAGAACTTATAATGCTTTTCTGATAACCCATACACGCTTAAGCTTATTTATGCTGGAGAAGGCTCCGCACTAGCCTTCTCCAGCATAAACTGCGATAGAAACCAAAATAGAAAATGACAGATCTCAATCAGGAATTAAAGGCATTCATCATCGAGACAATGAATCTCGAAGACACTACCCCGAACGATATTGGCGATTACACCCTACTCTTTGCCGATGATGGATTGGGGCTGGATTCGATCGATGCACTCGAACTAGTACTGGCCTTGAAAAAGACCTATGGCATCGTGCTCGAAGCAAACAACGAGCAAGCACGCCAACATCTGCGTACCGTTGCATCGCTGGTCGCATTAATTGAGGCATTTCAGGCCCCAAAAAGCTGATATCAAAAAAATGATAGCACCAACAGGTGCCATCATTTTTGTTCGGATTCCATCTCCGCGGATCAACCTTTAGGTGATGACTTACGAATGCGCATCATGCCTAGCAAACCGATACCCAATAAGGCAAGATAACCCGGTTCTGAGACCTTTGTGGTTGTACCACCGCACTGCGCGGAACCTGTGGCACAAACCGTCCCGGTGACCGAAGCCAACTTCAAATAATCATTACCTAATGACCAATTCATATTTCCACCAACTAACGGATTGTAGGCGCCAATTAGCCAAAAGGAGGAATAAACACCGGCAGATGAATTAGCCACGCCATTACTATTCACGCTATTAAGCGATCGATTCTCATAGTCTGTAGCATCGTTATATTGCCCAACCAGAGTCCATCCTGAATCCAAAGAACTCCAAGTTTTTGTCGCCAAACCCTGATTCCCTGCCGCACCCTGAAAAGCCATTACGGTGTAATCTGAGTCACCGCCCTGAGATGCATAATCACTAGTCCCAGTCCAGCCGAAACTGACATTCGTCAAATTAACAGCCTGGGAAAACGACAGCAATACCATCTCATATCGCTGATTGTTGTCAATGGCATGCTCCGGAGCGGTACTTTGAACATCACCAACATCACAAGTACTGCCGGAAGAACAACCATCCAAGTTATTAATACCCAGACCTCCGGAGTACAGAACCACATTACTGTTTGCTGGTTGCAGTTGTAATGGGCCACCGGACTGATTAGCGTTGGTGCCGGTATCAGCCCACCCCGTTGAAGTAACGGAAACAGATGACACAGTAACAGTACCTGTATTCAATACCCAAGTCGTAGCGCCGAAAACACTCCCAGCTGCCAATAGCCCTATTGCACCAAGCGTCAAGTTAAGTTTAGTTGTCATCACATTCCCCATTAAATACCCTTAAATACTCACCAGCAATATATATACCAATAGTTAAAACCAATTATGTTTCAGTGTATTACCTAAAGCCATAACGCTTCGCGATCAAGACCTGTAAAGATTACCGACACTAGAATGCCGAGTTCAAATACCCAGTTCTGTCTTTAGCTGACTGAACATTGGATTATGTGCCGCGCCTCCCCAATTTGCGACCGCTGCGCGCATTTCGTCACGCGCCTCCTCATTACGTCCGATTTTTGCAAGAGCATAGGCAAGATGGAACCTAAATTCTCCATTTTCCGGACTGCGCAACCGGGCTTCACGGAGATAACGCAAGCCCGCCTCATTCTGACCCTTGCTTACCAAGATCCAGCCCAAGGTGTCAGCATAAGCAGAATTATTAGGTGAAAGTTTTAGAGCCTGTTCGGCAACTTCCTGAGCCAGTGGGTCATTCATCTGCAAAAGCAGATTGGCATAGTTATTGATCGATATAGCGTCTTCAGGCGTACTTGCAATTACGCGCCTGTAGCTCTCTTTTGCTGCTGCTAGCTGACCTGCACGAAATTGGGATTCAGCCAGGGCTTTTTGTGCCAGCCTGTCATCAGTATGCCTCTTGACCCAAGCCTCAAGAAAAGCAGATGCTTTGCCAGCATCTCCTGCAGCCATATGCGCAGTAACAAGCGCCAGAGCATTGCCTGTATTCTCTTCTCGGGTAAGTAGCTTTGTATAACCAGCGATGGCCGAAGAAAACTGACCTCGTGACATCGCCAAATCAGCGCTAGCCCGAGCCGTTTCGATCGCATTTGGATATTTGGCGGAGAGCGCCTTTAGGGCTACATCAGCTTTGACGGCATCGCCGCGTCGTGCCTCAACCTGAACAGCTAAAGCAAGCGCTGAAATATCGACAGGATTGCCCTGCAGCGCCTTATACACACTGTAAGCTGCCCCATCCGGGTTGGCTGCAATTATCTGCAAACGTGCTATTACTACCTGAGCCCTAGCATCGAACTCAGCCAAACGGGTCGCTCCTGTCAATATTGTCCGGGCATCAGCGGTGGCGCCATTTGCCAGATAAGTTCGTGCTAAAGTAAGTTGCACTTTCAAGTTTCCAGGGAATTTACCGGCCAGTTCCTTTGCTGCTGTTAGCGCCTGATCGCCCTTGTGCTGATTTAAGTATATTTCTATCAACACCAAGCTTGGATTGGGATCGATTCGCTGCACCTCGCCGGCCTTGACCAAATAACGAATTGCCTCAGACGACCGACCTGCACGCTGCTCCAGCTGGCCATATTCAAATAGCACTTGAGGATCGTTGCTATCTACCTTCAATAAACCATCCAGACGACGGCGCGCTTCTTCAAATCGTCTTTCCCCAATATCCAGACGCGAAAGATTCAGGACCGTTGGCCCAAAGGTCGGGTCTTTGGCAAGTACCTGTGCGTATACCGTGCGCGCCCCCGCCTTATCACCAATAGCCCCTTTTATCGACCCCTGGAAATTCAATACAGTCAGATTGGCTGGATCACGCTTGACCATCGACTCAGCGATCTTGAGCGACTTCTCCGTCTTACCAACGCGAACATAGCGCGTCGCCAACGCCATCCCGGAGCGGACATCAGCCGGATTGGCGGCATAGGCTTTTTCAAGACTGCTCAAACCCAGCTCTGTTTGCCCCAAGCCTAACTGGCTAAAGCCCAGAGAGCGATTCATATCCGAAGAGCCTGTTCGCGAAGCTGCCTTTTCAAGCAATCTACTGGCTTGCGCATAGCGCCGCTGGGATAAATTTATCGTTCCGAGCAGGAACATTACCTGCGGGTCTTCGGGCATTGCGCGTTGCAGCGACTCGAGCAAGGGCTGGGCGCGTCCATAGTCCTTGGTTTCGACATAAATCGAAGCCATTAACTTTTTAGCACCAAGATTATTTGGGCTACGCGAGATGATTACATCCAAATATTCGCGAGCTTTTTGATGATTACCGAGACCATAGTGGGCCAGGGCTGCCGCCATCAATAGCTGTTCACGCCTAGCCAGCCAGGCTGGAGGCAGAGCATCGACAGTCCGCGTCACCTCGCCAAGCGCCTCGGAGACTGCCTTGACATCGCCTTTACGGCCAGCCACCACTGAGCGCAAATAGGCTGCGCGTGGCTCGTCTTCGGCATTTTCTTTCAGATAATCAAGATCTTTGCGCGCCTCCGAATCTCGATTCAGATCGATAAGCAGTGCTGCGCGGGCAACGCGGGCATCAACATGTTTCGGGTTCAGAGCCAAGACTTTGTCATAGGCTGCCATAGCACCGGAAACCTCGAATGAAGCATGAAGGACCGCCGCTTTAACGTTCCATGCAAAAGCATTATTGGGAGCGAGTTCAACAGCCTTGCTTGCTTTTTCCTTCGCCTGCTCAAGCCGACCAGCAGCCAACAGCATAGGAACCTCAGCGATCAGCGGCGAGGCTGACTTTGAATCAATGGCCTTCGCATTCTCGAGACTCTGAGTAGCCAGACTATTATTTCCGGACTCAAAATAGGCGTTCGCGCGCATGGTCAGCACTTCAACCTGCATGGCAGGCGACAGTCCGGAAGCTGAAATTTTTTCGATGACTGCCTCGGGGCGGCCTAATGCGAGGTAAACTTGCCCAAGCGGCAGCGCGACTTCACCACGATTGACGCCCTGCTTTAAAGCCTCTTCAAACGCCGCTTCGGCACCTTTCAGATCGCCATTTCTGAGCAAGGCCTTGCCGAGCAAAAGGTGCGCCGCCAGCATCTTCGAATCTTGCTGAATCGCATTTTTAAGCTGGATGACAGCTGCAGGAATTTCATTGCGGTCATAGCGCTTAAGGGCGTCCTCGTAATAACCTGAGGCCTTTTCCGGGGTTGCCAACACGTTGGAAACACAACTTACCCCGACAAGAAGCAAGGCAGATGAGCGAAGAGCAAGGTCAATCTTTCGCCTCGCCATCCTCGAACAAGGCCAGCTGCCAAACGATCTTTGAAGATTCATGATGGTCACTGCGCGTAGTTGAGTGGAATGTGGCAATCAGGGCGACTCGCCCTTGAATTACCAAATCCAATACTACTGAGCTGTAACACTCACCAGATATGCACTTTTTCACGAACCCAAATCGATTCCAAGAACCATGCGTGGGAATCAGCAAAAATACATCACGCCCTATCTAACTTCGATAGACACGGACTTCCCCGATTTTCCGCCCGCCTTCTGAATCAATTCAGCAATATCGGTATTGTTGAAGCGCAAAGCAATATCAAGTGCCGTTTCGCCACTATCAAGCGTACGGCCCAGATCAGCCTTTGTAGCAATCAACAGTCGCGCGACATCAAGATGACCGCCGCGCGATGCGGCAATCAGGGGAGTCGTGCCATTCTCGGATGCCAGATTGACATCAGCACCGGCCTTGATCAATAGCCTGGCTATATCCAGATGACCACTGAAAGCGGCATACGCAAGAGGAGTCCAACCTTGCATATTCACTGCGGCGCCACCCGCCAGCAGCAGCTCAACCACTTTCTGATGACCGCGAAAGGCCGCCAAACGCAAAGCCGTATCTCCAGCTGCATTGCGTGCATTGAGCTTGGCGTGGTTCTTGACAAGGAAATCAACCGTTTCAACATGCCCATCACGGGCTGCCAGCATCAACAGCGTATTACCATCAATATCCGTTGTATCAACGGACGCCCCTTTTCCAGCAAGTTTGGTCAGTTCGGACGTATCACCCATCTTGGCAGCATTGATCAGGTCATCGTAGGTTGCTGCGCCGACCATCAAAGGGAAGGCCAACACGAGTGCTACGGTCAACAGGGATTTTTTGATGATTTTCATAATTTTCTTGCGTGTTGGAACAGCGAATAGAAGTTATCGGTCGTAGCCTGATGAACCGACTCTATTGAAATTGAACGCAGCTTGGCGATTTCTTCGGCAACATGCCGCACGTAAGCAGGCTCGTTGGGCTTGCCACGGAAGGGTACCGGCGCCAGATAAGGCGAATCCGTTTCTACCAGAATGCGATCAAGCGGACACTTTTGAGCTACATCCTTGACGATCGTCGCATTTTTGAAAGTAACGATGCCCGAAAATGACAGGTAAAACCCGAGATCAAGTGCCAAGCGGGCAATTTCCCAGTTCTCCGTAAAGCAATGCATGACGCCGCCTACCGCGTCTGCACTCTCGTCCTTGAGAACGCGCAGCGTATCTGCAGCGGAATCCCGCGTGTGCACAACCAGCGGCTTGTTGCAACGGCGTGCCGCGCGGATATGAGTTCTGAATCGTTCGCGCTGCCACTCGGGCTGATCTTTATGCCAGTAGTAGTCGAGGCCGGTTTCGCCGATCGCAATTACCTTGGGGTGTTTAGCCAGCGCAACCAGCCTTGCCTCATCCGGCTCCTCAACATCGGTATATTCCGGATGTACGCCAACAGTCGCGTATAGCTGCGCATGTTGCTCAGCCAGTGCGAGCACGTTCGGAAAATCCTCAAGATTTACCCCGATGCAAACTGCCACGCCAACATCGTTGTCCTGCATACGCTGCAAAACATCAGGCATTCGATTTGCAAGATCGGGAAAATCAAGGTGGCAGTGAGAATCAACCAGCATGCAGGCCGATCAAAGCGTATGGGTTGGGCGTGCAGACTGCATCACACCACCCAGCAAACCTTCAATCTTACGGCGGGCTTCCTGGCCACTTTCGTCATTATTAAAATGGACCCCAATGCCTTGCGCCCGGCCATTCTGTGCGCCAGCCGGCGTAATCCAGACGACAGTGCCTGCAATCGGCAGCTTGGCTGGATCATCCATCAGCGACAGCAACATAAATACCTCATCACCAATGCCGTAGCCACGAGTCGTTGGAATAAAAATGCCACCACTGCGCAGATGCGGCATAAACGCCGCATAAAGGGCGGATTTTGAATTGATATTGAGCGAGAGAACGCTGGGACGCTGCGGAGCGGGTTTTACTTCACTCATTATTAATCAATTGGCAAACAGGGCTCGATAATCCAGAAGAATGCCTTCCAGGAAGAGACGTGCATTGAGCGGTTGCTCTGCCTCTTGGCGGCGTGTGATCAAGGCCCGATACAAATGTATCAAGCGTTCAGGTGGAATCATATCAGCCAAGCCCGAAATAATGGATTGTTGCGGCAGAAAATATCGGATAGGCAGCGCATTCCTGGCCAGCGTCAAATCCACCAACCATTTTTGCAAGGCCTCAACGACTTGCTTTAGCGTCAGTTTACCCTTGCTGTCTTTAATGGATTTCTCCATCTCCGCCGCAATTGATAACGGGTCACCATTTGGCCCAAGCCCCATGCGCGTTGCCAGCAACTCCAGCCAGGCACCTTGCCCGGAAGCAGCCAACTCCATTGCCAACCCGGGAGCCCCCCCTGCCATCGCCAGCCAACGCTCCGGCTGAGTCACTCCTTCGTCAGCCAATACTTTTTGTGCCAGCTTGGTGGCTGGCACCGGCACCGGCACAGCCTGGCAGCGACTACGGATGGTTGGCAACAAGCGCATTGGCTCACTTGAAACCATTAGAAACAATGTATCTGGAGCAGGTTCTTCAAGTGTTTTAAGAAGTGAGTTCGCGGCATTTCTGTTCATCGCTTCAGTTGGATTAACCAGAATAATCCGCAAGCCACCGCGATGAGTGCCAATGTTAAAAAACTCATCCAGCGCTCGCACCTGATCGATAGTGATTTGCTGACTGGGCTTTTTCTTGCCATCCTCAACCACCGCTTCATCGCCGAGCGCATCGGGTTGCAGCAAGCGAAAATCTGGATGATTTCCCTGCTCAAACCAATTGCAGGCCAGGCATTTTCCGCATGGCAAACCATCAATCGTGGGCGACTCGCACAGCAGACTGGCGGCAAATCGCCGGGCCAGTTCAAATTTACCCAAGCCCTTTTGCCCTATAAATAGCAGCGAATGAGGCAATTTGCTGCGCCTTGACTGAAGACCTGACCAGACCTTTGAATGGAGATCAATTATGTTCATAAACAGATCATTGAGACAATTTGATCAAGTTGTTTACGAATATTATCGAGGGTGCTATCTGCATTCACCACCCGCATTCTCGATGGGCTGGTGTGTGCCCTTTCCAGATACGCCTGACGCACACGCTCATGGAAATCGACCCGCTCCTGTTCGAATTTATCGAGCACACGATTTGCCAGCACGATCCGCTCGCGGGCTATCTCGAGCGGCAGGTCGAACAACAGAGTGAGATCCGGCTGCAGGTGTTCATGAACCCAGTGTTCCAGTATCAGGAACTTGGCCCTATCCAGCCCCCGACCACCACCTTGATAGGCATAGGTCGCATCGCTGAAGCGGTCACAGATTACCCATTCACCCCGAGCCAGCGCTGGCTCAATCAATTTAGCCAGATGCTCCCGACGCGCCGCAAACATCAGCAAGGTTTCGGTTTCCAGATGCATTGGCTCGTTGAGCAGGAGTGTCCGCAATTTTTCGCCCAGTTCAGTACCACCAGGTTCGCGAGTTACCTGAACCACGATGCCTCGTGAACGCAGCAATTCAGCTAGCCATTCGACATGGCTGCTCTTGCCGGCACCGTCAATACCTTCGAAAGTGATGAATTTACCTTTCACTTGCCACCTCTTTGATATCTGTTAACTGCGTTATTGTGCTCATCCAGCGTCTGCGAAAAGTGACTACTGCCATCGCCACGTGCGACAAAATACAGCGCGTCGCTTTGCGCCGGATTGAGCGCGGCGTGTATGGAAGCTTGCCCCGGCATGGCAATCGGCGTTGGCGGCAAGCCACGCCGCGAATAGGTATTGTACGGAGTGTCGGCAAGCAGGTCGCGCCTTCTGAGATTGCCATCAAATGCTTCGCCGAGGCCGTAAATAACCGTTGGATCAGTTTGCAGCAACATGCCCTTGCGTAACCGATTGACGAATACCGCTGCAACCAAACTGCGATCAGACTCGCGTCCGGTTTCCTTTTCGACAATCGAAGCCATGATCAGTGCTTCATCAGGGGTTTTGTAAGGAAGCCCCTCCGCACGCTGCGCCCATTCCTTGTCCAGCTTGCGCCGCATGGCGCGATTGGCACGGGCCAGCAATTCGAGATCGGAGGACTGTTTGTCGAAAAGATAAGTATCCGGAAACAGCAAGCCTTCAAGACTGGCGGCAGTGAGACCCATGCGCTCGAGAATCTGCGCTTCGCTCAAACCACGCAGGTCGTGCTTCAGATCGGGATGGTTATCCATCCGGGCGCGCCATTGGCGGAAAGTCCAGCCTTCCACCAAAGTCAATTCACCTTGCGTCACCTTGCCTTTGAGCAGTTTATCCAGCAGTTGAACGGGGGTAACGCCTTCGCTAACCTCGTAGCTACCGGCCTTGATGGCCGTATCCGATCTGTTGAAGCGAGCCAGTGCGGCGAGAAAAGTCGGATCGACATTGATGCCGGCCTCGCGCATTTGCGCTATCGCAGAGCGCAGGCTACTGCCAACTGTCACCCTGAAGTCGAGCGGTGAAGTTTTGAGGGTGAGCGGTTGATTTGCCCACCACCATACGCCACCTGCCAAGCCGGCGAGCAGCAATAGAACAACGGAAAACAGTTTGGAGAGGAAGCGCACGGGAACTCGAGTGGAGCAAGCAGGTCTTGCCCGTGTGGAACGAGCACGTTATAACGAACGATATAATAAACGAAACCCAATCAGGAGCCCTCATGAACCCCAACTGGCGCAGCTTTCTGGAATCGACCGAAGGTGTCTTCGACAGCGATGCGGCTGAACTTCTCAACTTCGGCGATGCGACCGGCGAATTGCTGGCGGCCACGCAACGTACCGTTGTCGTTCCGCTCACTCACCTTGCCCTGATCGAGGCAACAGGTGACGATGCCAAGGCTTTCCTGCACAGCCAGTTCACCAGCGATATCAATCATCTGGCCGACCATCAGGCACAGCATGCTGGCTGGTGTACCGCCAAAGGTCGCATGCAAGCCAGCTTCATCGCATGGCGCCAGGGAGAAAGTTATTTCCTCGGTCTGTCGGCCGATCTGCAGGAAGCCACGCAAAAGCGCCTGCAAATGTTCGTGCTGCGCTCCAAAGTCAAACTCATCAATCTGACCAACACCATGATCATGCTCGGCCTGTCCGGCCCGCAGGCTGAAGAAGCCCTCGCGGATGCCGGACTCCCCTGCCCGGCCGACGCCATGGCCACGTCGAGTCACCAGGGGACGACTGTCATTCGCCTCGACGCCGTCCGTTTCGTCGTCGTTGCGCCGGAGTCTGCCATGGCCTCGCTATGGCAAAAATTGACTGTCAAGGCCCGTCCTGCCGGCTTGCCGGCATGGCGCTGGCTCGATATTCAGTCAGCTTTCCCTCTCGTCACCTTGGCCACCAAAGAAGAGTTTGTGCCGCAAATGGCGGATTTCGAGAAGATAGGCGGAGTCAGTTTCCACAAAGGTTGCTATCCCGGCCAGGAAATCGTGGCGCGCACGCAGTACCTCGGCAAGGTCAAGCGACACCTATTTCGCCTGACCAGTCAGCAGCCGCTCAAGGCAGGCGATGTGCTGCATTCACCTGACAACCCGGACCAATCCTGCGGTATGGTGATGACCGTTTCGCCATCGCCAGCGGGTGGTTACGAAGCGCTGGCCGTGGTTCAGAGCAATTTTGCCGACAACATCCGCCTGGGCTCACTGGAAGGCCCGACGGTGACGGCTGCTGCGGTCAACCCGTAAAAACGGCCAAAAATGAAATGTGTCTGATCATCGTCGGCTGGCGGGTTCATCCGGATTACCCGCTGGTCGTCGCCGCCAATCGCGACGAGTTTTATGCCCGGCCGACGGCACAACTCTCTCGCTGGCCAGATGCACCGGAGATCATGGGCGGACTTGATCTTGAAGCGGGTGGCACATGGCTGGGTATCAGCGAAGCCGGGAGATTTGCAGCAATCACCAACGTCCGCGAACCCGGCATGGCAGCCGGTGATCTGTCGCGAGGCGCACTGACACGAAACTTTCTGCAGTCCTGCTTATCAGCGCTTGATTACGCCTCAACCATCGATGGCAGGCGGTATTCCGGTTTCAATCTGTTGATGGCAGACGGTGAATCGCTGGCCTATTTTTCCAATCGCGATGGCGAGGCACGCGCACTTTCCCCGGGCATTTACGGACTCTCCAATTACCGGCTCGACACTCCCTGGCCCAAACTGCTGGCCGCTCGCGAGAATTTCTCTGAGGCACTGATCAAGCTACCCGATGAGTCGGCTTTTTTTGAACTACTGGGTGACGCGTCGATCATCGCCGACGAGAGCTTGCCGAGTACCGGCGTTTCACTCGAATGGGAACGCCTGTTATCGGCCATTTTTGTTAAATCGGAAACCTACGGCACCCGCGCCTCAACGCTGGCCTGGCAGCGTGCTGATGGCGTCGTCACCGTGCACGAAAACAGCTTTGGCCCAAATGGCCAGCCCCTTCAGTCTTCGGTGATCTCTACTTCCGAATAATTCGGCACGAGATCGAATAGCTCGACAATATCAGCGTTGCGCATGCGCACGCAGCCATGCGAACCCGGCAGACCCATTTCCGCAGAATCCGGACTGCCGTGAATGTAAATGTAACGTCGCATCGTATCGACACAGCCCAGCCGATTACAACCCGGCTCGCAACCGGAAAGCCAAAGAATGCGCGTCAAAATCCAGTCACGACCGGGGAAAGCCTCACCCAGCTCTGGCGACCAGATCTCGCCGGTCGGACGGCGACGTACGAAGACGGTGTTTTCAGGCAGCCCGGCGCCAATTTTTGCCCGAATAACGTGATGCCCGCGCGGCGTCTGAAAACTGCCGAACACCTCGCCAACCCCTGCCAAAGCGGTGGACACCGGATACTCGCGAACAACCCTGCCCTGATCGTCAAAGACGGCCATTGCTTGCCGTGCCACTGAAATATGCAGCTTCATGACGATTTTTTGCGGCGTCCCGCAAAAAAAGCGGATAGCATGGCACTGCACTCGTCAGCGAGAACGCCACCCTCGACGGTGGCGTGGTGATTCAGTCGTTCAACGCCAAATAGATCGACGACGCTGCCATGCACCCCTGTCTTGGCATCGCGCGCCCCATAAATGACGCGGCTGATTCGCGCATGCATGATCGCTCCTGCGCACATCGCGCAGGGTTCCAGCGTCACGAACAACTCACAGCCCGGCAAACGATAGTTGCCCAGCACACGTGCAGCGTCGCGCAGTGCAGCGATTTCGGCATGAGCAGTCGGGTCACTCTCACCGATGGGCGAGTTGAAACCGCGGCCAACAATCGCACCATTGAGGACGACGACAGCGCCTACCGGCACTTCACCAAGGCACTCCGCGGCACGCGCCAGCGACATGGCTTCACGCATGAAAAATTCATCTCCAAGGATGACAGGTGCCAAGTCACTCATAGGGCACCTATGCTCGTCATCACCAGATGAAAACACTTACCGATCATAAATTAACCACAAAAATTGTGTCAGAAGGGCAGGAAGTATAGCCGCCCCGGAGCCACCTGCCCTAGCTGCCATGCAGCAACAGACGAACATCAGCCACGATGTCATCGACACTGGCCGTATCTTTGACATACAGCCGCAAGTGCCCAGCTGGGTCGAAAACGTAAGCACCGGAAGAATGATCGATGACATAACCCAGGTCACCAGTCACTGTCTTGCGTGCGGCAAAAACCCTGAATTCTTCGGTGACCGCCTTGGTTTCCGCCGTATCCCCACGCAGACCAAGAAACGTAGGATAAAACCACGGTACAAATTCTTTCAGCCGATCCGCACCATCGCGCTCCGGATCAACCGTGACAAACAAGACCTGAACCTGGGGGGCATCACCACTCAGCGCCTTCATCACCTCGACAAGTCTCGCCAGCATGGTCGGGCAGATATCCGGGCAAGCGGTATAGCCAAAGAACACAACCACGGCTTTGCCGCGAAAATCGTCCAGTGTCCGCTTCTGTCCATGATGGTCAGTCAGGCTCAAGCGGCGCCCGAAAGTTGCACCGGTCAGATCTGTATTGCGAAAAGCCACCGGTGCTCGATTGCAGGCGACCAGCAACGCGCTGGAAAACATGAGAAATAGGCGGCGGTTCATCGTGATAAATATTTCTGAACTATTTCAGGAGAACCGATTCTCAAGCTTAAGGTCGGTTCTCACAAGGGGGAGGGAACAGAATGGAGAGTTGTACGCGTGTATCTCGGGCCACGAAAGTTGTGGGGTTAAAACTTGTCAGAAAGATGCATCGCAACCTGCTTCCCCTCGCTAGTCTAGCGGCGCCGATTTCCGCCAGCGCAGACTACAGTTTCAACTTCCCCGAACCCGTTACCCCCATTGCGCGGGAAACCTTGCATATCCATAACGAGTTCATGCTGGTCATCACGGTGCTTTTCGTCGTGGTGTTCGCCATCATGATTTACTCGATGATCAAGCATCGAAAGAGTTCCGGTCACGCGCCCTCCAAATTCACCGGTCCGACCAGTGCCCTGCAATGGTTCTGGGCACTGATCCCATTTGCCATCCTGCTCTTCATCGATTTCATATTGATGGGCATCCCGGCTGTGCAAGCCATCATCAATATGGAAGACACCAAGACCCGCGCCGACATGGTGCTCAAGATCACCGGGATGCAGTGGAAGTGGCAGTACGAATATCCTGAAGCCGGGGTCAAATTCATCAGCGTGCTCACCACCCCTCGCGAGCAGATCGCCAACAATGAACCGAAGGGCGAAAACTACCTGCTGGAAGTCGACAAGCCAGTCGTGCTTCCCGTAGGCAAAAAAATCCGCGTTCTGCTGACCTCGATTGATGTCATTCATACTTGGTGGGTGCCGCAGTTCGGCGTAAAGCGTGATGCCGTACCGGGCTTTTTGCGTGAAACCTGGCTGCTGATTGAAAAGCCGGGCATCTATCGCGGCCAATGTGCGGAACTCTGCGGCAAGGACCATGGGTTCATGCCTGTGGTTGTCCATGCCGTTCCCGAACCCGAATATCTGGCCTGGCTGGAAACACAAAAGGCCGAGGCCAAGGCTGCCGCGGGTGGTGCTGATCGCACCTGGAGCCGGGATGAGTTGATGGATAAGGGACATGAAGTCTATGAAAAGGTCTGCGCCGCCTGTCACCAACCCAATGGTCAAGGTTTGCCTCCGACTTTCCCCGCACTGTCCGGCAGCAAGGTGGTCAATGGACCACTCCTTGATGCAGGCGGCAAGATCATCACGGACAGTCATGTCGACCGTGTCATGAACGGCAAGGCAGGTACTGCCATGCAGGCATTCCGCAACAGCCTTTCCGATGTCGAGATCGCGTCAATCATCACTTACGAACGCAACAGTTTCGGCAACCACAAGGGCGACATGATTCAACCCGCCCAGATCAAGGCCCTTCGCTAGGAGGCGATCCATGAGCATAGCCACCACCCACCCCGTCGAACACGCAGCCGATAGCTACCATGGTGGCTGGCTACGCTGGCTGACCACGACAAACCACAAAGACATCGGCACGATGTACATGACCTTCTCGCTGATCATGTTCTTCGTTGGCGGGATAATGATCCTCGGCGTTCGCGCCGAACTCTTCCAGCCGGGCCTTCAGCTAATGAAGCCCGAATTTTTCAATCAGTTGATTGGCATCCATGCGCTGGTGATGATTTTCGCCGCTTTGATGCCTGCGGCCACCGGCTTCGCCAACTGGATGATTCCACTGATGATCGGCGCGCCAGACATGGCCTTGCCCCGCCTCAACAACTGGGGATTCTGGCTGCTGCCGCCGGCTGCGATTCTTCTCACCCTGCCCTTCACGCTGGCGCTATTCGGTATTGGCGATGGTGCACTGGCGACCGGCTGGACTTTTTACGCACCGCTGTCGGTGCAGGGCGGCATGGGTGTCGACTTCGCCATCCTTGCCGTACATATCCTCGGCATCTCGTCGATCATGGGATCGATAAACATCATTGTGACCATCTTCAACATGCGCGCCCCCGGGATGACCATGATGAAGCTGCCACTCTTCGCCTGGGGCTGGCTGATCACTGCTTTTCTGTTGATCGCAACCCTGCCAGTGCTGGCTGGCGCGGTCACCATGCTGCTCACTGACAGGCATTTCGGTACGCACTTCTTCGATGCAGCCGGCGGTGGCGATCCCATCCTGTTCCAGCACCTGTTCTGGTTCTTTGGCCATCCTGAAGTTTACATTCTGCTGCTGCCTGTCTGGGGCCTGATCCCGCACGTACTCTCGGCTTTTTCGCGCAAGCCGAGCTACGGCTACAAGGCACAGGTTTACAGCTTTATTGCCATCGGTATTCTTTCGGTCGTGGTCTGGGCTCACCACATCCTGACATCCGGGATGCCGACCCCCGCTCTGATTTACTTCATGTTCAGCACTATGGCAATTTCGCTACCGCTGGCCGTCCTCTTCTTTTGCTGGATAGCCACCATGTGGAAAGGCTCGATGACCTTCGAGACACCCATGCTCTTTGCGATTGGGTTCATTGTCCTGTTCGGCATCGCCGGCCTGACCGGTCTGGTGCTCGCCGATGTCGCCGCCGATGCCCAGTACCACCACAGCTACTTCGTCGTTGCACATTTCCATTACGCGCTCTTTGCCGGCGGCATCATGGGCGTCATGACTGGCGTCTACTACTGGCTGCCCAAATGGACCGGTCACATGTACAGCGAAAAGCTGGGCAAACTGCATTTCTGGCTGACTGTCCTGTCGTTCAACCTCACCTTTATCCCACAGTTCTTCCTGGGACTGGCCGGCATGCCGCGACGCATCCCCGACTATGCATTGCAATTTGCCGAGTTCAACGCAATTTCCAGCGTCGGCGCATTCATTCTCGGCTTTAGCCAACTGATTTTTGCCTGGAATATCTGGTCCTGTGTGCGCGGCGGACCCAAGGTCGATAGTCGCGTCTGGGAAGGCGCTGAAGGCCTGGAGTGGGAGCTTTCATCGCCGCCGCCTCACCACAGCTGGGAAACCCAGCCTGTCATCAAGTGAATGGGGTCCAGGATGAATCAGCCGTTTTCGGATGATGACCTTCAACGCCGCCGCACCGCCTCACGGCGTCTGGGTTGGTTGCTGGGCACCATCGTGTTGGCCATTTATATCGCCGGTTTGTTCATCAAACGCTGATGCCATGGACCGCACACACCCAGCCCCTGTCAATCACAACCGCCTGATCATCCGGCTGCTGGTGATGGTGGCGGCGGCATTCGCGTTCGCCTTTGCGCTGGTTCCTCTCTATAACGTCTTGTGCCGGGTAACTGGCTTCAATGGCAAGGTAACCGGTGAAAAAACAATACGCGATGGTTTCGGCGTTGGTGGCCTCAAAACCGACAAGGTGCCGACCTCGAACATCGATCTGGGGCGCATTGTTCGCGTTGAATTCACCGGCACAGTCATGCCAGGTTTGCCGTGGGACATGCGCCCCTTAACTCTCTCTCTCGACATTCATCCCGGGGAATTGCAGCAAGTCAGCTATCTGGTGCGAAATACCTCGAACCGGACCATCGTCGGTCAGGCTGTACCCAGTATCAGCCCGGGCCAAGCCGCGCAACACTTCGAGAAGATCGAGTGTTTCTGTTTTTCCCAGCAAACGCTTGGCCCTGGTGAAGCACGCGAAATGCCGCTGGCTTTTATCGTCAAACCCGAGGTCGATCGCAACATCAGCCACATCACCCTGTCCTACGCATTTTTCGGCGTCGATGGACAACGCCAAACCCTGAACAGCGGCGCGGAGGCCCGATGAAAACCAATGCCCATCAACTTGCGGATCATGCACATTATTTCGTTCCCAACCCCAGCATCTACCCAGTCATTCTCTCCTTCGGGATGTTCCTTCTCGCACTAGGTTTCATTGAATTGATCAATGGCTTCCATCTGGGCAAGTGGGTCATGCTCGGGGGAACAGGGGTGATTTTTTACGTGCTATTCAACTGGTTTGGACAGGTAATCAGCGAATCCCAGAGTGGTTCGTACCGTGACTGGGAGGATCGGTCATTTCGCTATGGAATGATCTGGTTCATTGCGACCGAGGTGATGTTCTTTGCCGCCTTCTTCGGTGCGTTGTTCTACGTGCGAATCATTTCGGTGCCTGAACTCGGCGGCATGACCGCCGCCAATGGCACGACTCTATGGCCTGACTTCTCCGGCGCCTGGCCAACGAGCGGCCCGAAAGGTACGCCATTTACACCCATGGGCGCCTGGGGAATTCCGGCCTTGAATACGGCTCTGTTGCTCACTTCCGGGGCAACTGTCACCTGGGCTCACTGGGGCGTACTGCGGAATAATCGTCGTCAGCTCTGCCTCGGGCTGGTGGCCACCGTGCTTCTGGGCTGCCTTTTCATCGGTTTCCAGGCCTACGAGTACCACCATGCCTACACCGAAATGGGTCTGACAATGGGCGCTGGCGCCTATGGCGCAACCTTCTTCATGCTCACCGGCTTTCATGGCTTCCACGTCACCCTTGGCACCATCATGCTGGCGGTGATCCTGCTTAGAAGCATGAGCGGCCATTTCACGGCCGAGCGCCATTTTGCCTTTGAGGGCGTCGCCTGGTACTGGCACTTCGTCGACGTCGTCTGGCTGATTCTGTTCGTGTTTGTTTACTGGGTGTAGCCGGGGATGAGCCCAAAACGGAAACCGGCCAACAGCAAAATAAAAAGCGTAATGGACAAACCAATACGCAAGGTCAACGCTCTGGCCGTTCGCTGGCCGGCGCCACGGTCACGATAGAGAAAGACCAGCCCCGAAAACAAACTGCCCACAATGGCCAACAACAGCAACACTACCACTACCCTGAGCATCGATGAGTCTCCCGACAGTCTTTCGTTGGCTCAGTATGCGCGCCCTGCCAAAGGTTCGACAAGGGCAAGTCGGCGGCAGGTGGCCATCATCGGGGCGCTGGCCATGAGCATAGTTCTCCCTGCTTTTATATCGCTTGGGCTGTGGCAGTGGCGAAAATATGAAACCAAGACTCATCTGCAAACCGAACTCGATACGCGCAGTCACGACGCGCCGGTATTGATGCCTTCGGTTCCCGTCGACGCTGAAGGGCTACGCTACCGCATCGTTATTCTGCGCGGCACATTTGATGCCGATCGGCAGATTCTGCTCGACAACCAACTGCATCAGGAACAGGCGGGTTATCACGTCATCACGCCGTTGAAAATTGCTGGATCGACCATGCATGTTCTGGTCAATCGCGGCTGGGTAGCTGCCCCAGCCGATCATAAGATTCTTCCGGTTGCCGACGTACCTGCCGGCGAAATCGAACTGACCGGAATAGCGATTTTGCCGGCCCAGCGTTTCTTCAACCTTGCGCCACAGCCGGCTAGCGGCTGGGATCCCGTCTGGCAAAACCTCGATATCGAGCGCTATCGCCATGTCGTGGATTACCCACTGCAACCTGTCATCATCCAACTCGATCCCGGAAGTCCCGCCGGCTATCTCCGCCAGTGGCCTCGCCCGGACGAACGTGCCGACCGTCACCTGAGCTACGCCCTGCAATGGTTTGGCTTTGCCGTCTCCAGCCTCGGCATATGGGGCTATTTCCTGGTCAGGCGGCAATGAGCCAAGCCGCCCTCCACTCGCCCGGCAACGGTCGCGGCATGCTGCTACTGATTGTTGGCTTGCTCATACTGCCGTTTGTAATTGGCGGCGGACTTTATTTCAGCGGCTGGCATCCCACTCGCGCAAGTACCCATGGAAACCTGTTGGAGCCGTCACAGCCGTTACCGGATGATCTGCTACGGTCAACGGCAAAAATGCGCGGAAAATGGATACTTTTGTGAATGTTCGCGGTACCTGCGAGTCCGCATGCATCGCACGTCTCGATGAAATACGGCGAATTCACGTTGCCTTATACAAGAACATGGATCGCCTTCGCCGAGTTGTCATCACCGACCAGCCAGACGATACGGCCTTGTTGGCTCTGGTCCAGACTCAGCCCGATCTTTTGCTAGCTGCGGCGCCTTCCCAGGCCCCCACTGAAACCGACGATCCTGTGCTCCTTGCCGATCCGCAGGGGCAACTGATCATGACCTTCCCCAACGGCACCAGCGCCCAAGGCATACGTGCCGACATTGAACGCTTGCTCAAATTTACCTGGAACGGCTAGGAGCACTGTCATGCAGACGATTGTCGCCCACCCGCTAAGCATCGGCCAACGATTAGCCGCCTTTAGCCATCTCTGTAAACCCAGGGTCAACAGCCTGATCGTCTTTACCGCGATGATTGGCATGTGTCTGTCCACACCCGATTTCCCGCCTGTCCTGCGCTTTCTCGTGGCCTCCCTTGGCATTGCCATGGTTTCATTCGCCGCTGCTGCGCTCAACTGTCTTGTTGAGCGAACAATCGATGCCAAAATGGCGCGAACCAGCTGGCGAGCCACAGCCCGTGGTGAAATTTCACCCGTTGAAACAATTACGCTTGCCACCATTCTGGGCGCCGGTGGCCTGTGGTTGCTGGATACATACATCAACGACCTGACCATGTGGCTGACGCTCGGCACCTTTGTCGGCTATACCGTCATCTATACCCTGATACTCAAGCCCGCCACTCCGATGAACATCGTCATTGGAGGTGCCTCCGGCGCAATGCCGCCTTTGCTTGGCTGGACAGCCATGACGGGCCAGATATCCGCCGAACCATTGGTGCTATTCCTCATCATCTTCCTGTGGACGCCCCCCCACTTCTGGTCCCTGGCCTGCTACCGGCGCGACGACTATGCGCGCTCAGGCTTGCCGATGCTGCCCGTCACCCACGGCATTGCTTTCACCTGTCAGCACATTCTCTGGTACTCGCTGATGCTTGCCGCCGCCAGTCTGATTCCGGTATCGCTGGGTATGAGCAGCACTTTCTACCTGATCGCCATCAGCATTCTCGACCTCGTTTTCCTCGGCTACGCCATCGCGCTCTGCCGAAACTACAGCGACGCCTTGGCCCGCCGCAGCTTCCGCTATTCGATCCTCTACCTGACCCTGCTCTTTGCAGCGCTATTTGCCGACCGACTGATCGTCCTCTGAACCGCATCCATGCGCTTTTACCGCCGACTGCTACTGGTCGCCACGCTACTCGCCTTTGCCGTCATTGCCTTGGGCGCCTATGTCCGCCTGTCCGATGCGGGCCTTGGCTGCCCGGACTGGCCGGGATGCTATGGCCACTGGCTGGGCGTTCCGGATGCGGCACATGAGCAACAGGCCGCCCGAATAGCCTTCCCTGAGCGGCCGATCAATACCGGCAAAGCATGGAAGGAAATGCTCCACCGTTACCTGGCCGGCACGCTCGGCTTGTTGATCCTGTCCTTGTGGCTGCTGGCCTGGCGCAAGGAATTTCGCCAGCGTCAATCTCCCGCCCTGCCAACCCTGCTGCTCTGCGTGGTCGGCGTGCAGGCCGCCCTCGGGATGTGGACAGTGACCTTGTTACTCAAACCGCTGATCGTTACCCTGCACCTGATCGGCGGCATGACCACGCTTTCACTTCTTATCGGTCTGGCACTCAGAGACCAGGCAGTCCACGCTGTTACTCTGGGGCGAGTCACGCGCATTGTCGCGGCCAGTGCCTTGCTGGCCATCATCGTCCAGATTGCGCTCGGGGGTTGGGTCAGCAGTAACTATGCAGCCTTGGCCTGCACAGACTTTCCGTCGTGCCAAGGCCAGTGGCAGCCGCCGATGAGTTTTGCTCAGGCTTACAGCCTGCATCGGGAGCTGGGGATGACGGCAGACGGCCAGTTGCTGCCCATCGAAGCACTGACAGCCATTCACTGGACGCATCGTATCGGCGCAGCAGCAGTGACATTGATTGCCGGCGCGCTGGCGCTGACCTTGCTCAGGACCGGCCAACGCCGATGGCAGATCTGGGGCGGAACAGTGTTGGCCCTACTTCTGATACAAATCAGTCTGGGGATTGCCAACGTGCTGCTCTCTCTGCCGCTAAGCCTCGCCGTCGCCCATACAATTGGCGCCGCCTGCCTGTTGACTGTCGTGCTGGCGATCAACGTTCAGATTTTCTGTACCAGCCTTCTCAAACCCGGCGCCACGATCATCGGTTGTGAGGCACCAAGCCATCACGAATATTGCCGCTAATCTCCTTGGGACTGGAGACTGAATTTTTACAAAAAGGTACGCTTTCCACGTGTCACTAGGAAACCGAATCGTTCCCGCTAACTTTCCGGGAAAACTTCGCAGGAATGCTGCGGTCAACTGGTCATTTTAAGCAAAAACGAAAGATTCTGATGAGCGAGAATACACAACGCCCAGTAGCCGCCGCAGCGTTTCCCAAAATTCGTAGCGTCGGCTTGGACGCGCCGGCACGCTGGTTAAGCGCTGGATGGGGCGATCTGCGCAAGGCAAGGGGCGCCAGCCTCTTTTACGGCGCCTGTTTCGCTGTCGGCGGCTGGGTCATGCAAGTCGTATTTGCGCACGCCTACGCACTTTTTGCCGGACTCATCACCGGCTTCCTTTTACTGGCCCCGTTCCTTGCGATGGGGCTTTACGACTTGAGTCGTCGCATAGAGCTGGGTGAACGACCCCGCCTGCTAGTTACCTTTACCGCATGGCGTGCCAATCTGGCCAATGTCAGCCTGCTGGCTGCTGTGCTGGCCGTCGTATTCCTCGTCTGGGCCAGGGCTTCGATGGTGATCTTCGCCCTCTTCTTCGATGCTGCCGGTTTGCCGACTTTCGCCGACGTCGTGCGCGCTATTGTCACTCTGGAACAGGCCGAATTCGCATTGGTCTATTTTATGGTAGGCGGTTTTTTTGCCCTTTTCGTCTTTGCTATTAGCGTCGTTGCTGTACCGCTCATGCTGGACCGGGGCACAGATGCGATCAGTTCAGCTATCACCAGCATTGGCGCCTGCGCGCGCAATCCGCTGCCAATGTTGTTATGGGCGCTTTGTATCGTGGTGCTGGTTGCCATAGGACTGGCAACCAGGTTCATCGGCCTGATTATTATCATGCCCATACTGGGCCACGCCACTTGGCACGCTTACCGGGAACTCGCGGCCCCGACTGCGCCAGACATGAATAGTAATGAAACATGAAGGAACAGACTTTCCGGTGACGGGATTTTTATTCGGATTGGCGCGAAAACCGGGAGTTTGAGCACGTTTAATAGAAAATGCCCTGAAATTTCAGGGCATTTTCGCTCATGGCCAATTTATGTTTTAGATCGTTTCCAAGCCTCGATCATTCCCACTCGATTATTTCCGATGGCCGGAAACCCGCATAAAACCTAGCTTTGTGTTTGCCCATAAGAGCGTCTACCGTCATATCTACCGTCAGAGAACGAACGCTCTTGTGAGGTGGTTGCTCTAGCCATCAGAGGCCAGTCATCAATGCGATCAGGGCCGAGGGGCTGCAGGGTTGGTTGGAGCCCCGGAACGCGTCGAACACCTTGATAATTTTGATTATATAGGAGAGTTGCCGCTCATGGCGACGAGCGAGAGACCGTGCAGGATGTCAGAAACTTATGTATTATTCTGACACAGAGGTGCCCATGAACACGCTACCTGAAGCCATCCTGATCCACGCTCGATCCCTGCCCGAGGGAGGTCTGGTGTCGCCCAAAGAGTTTCTGCACATGGGCACACGGGCCGCGATCGATCAGGCGCTCTCAAGGCTCACCAAAGAGGGCAAGCTGCTGCGGGTCGCGCGTGGCGCGTATGCCGCGCCAGTCTCCAGCCGCTTCGGCACGCGCGCACCAGCGCCGGAGAAAGTGGTCGAAGCGCTGGCCGCCCAGAGCGGTGAAGTGATCGTCTTCGCACGGCGCCATCGCAGCGAATACCCTGGGCCTGACCCAGCAAGTGCCCGTCCGCGAGGTCTACCTGACCTCTGGGCGAACCCGAACACTCAAGCTCGGCCGCTCCGAGATCGTGGTGAAGCACGTGCCCCGCTGGATGCTGGCTTTGGGCACAGGACCCGCCGGCGCCGCAGTACGCGCCCTGGCTTGGCTGGGACCGACGCATGCCAGCAAGTCACTGGCAACCCTGCACCAATCTCTTCCGCCGGCAGAATGGCAGATCCTGGAATCCTCGCGGGCGGCGCTGCCGTCGTGGATGGCGCGAGCGATTGGCGAGGAAGCAGCGCATGGCTGATGCCTTCCTGCGGCTCAGCCAAGACGACCAGCGCGAGGTGCTGGAGATCGTCCGCGAGAAGACGCAGCGGCCGACGCTTCTCCTCGAAAAGGACGTGTGGGTCGTCTGGGCGCTGGGCGCCCTCTTCGACTCGGCGCTCGCCGACGACCTGACCTTCAAGGGCGGAACCTCCCTGTCCAAGGCATACAAGGTCATCGACCGCTTCTCCGAGGACATCGACCTCACGTACGACATCCGCAAGCTCATTCCGGACCTGATCGGCGGCGATGGCTTTCTGCCATCGAGCCGGAGCCAGGCGAGCAAATGGACGCGCACCGTGCGGGAGCGCTTGCCCGAGTGGATCGCCACGAAGGTGCGCCCCATCATCGAAGCCGCGCTCGCGCGAGACCAATTGCACGCACGGCTGGAAATGGGTGGCGAGGACAACGACAAACTGCTGCTGCACTACCCCACGCTCAAGCCCGGCAGCGGCTATGTTCGAACGGTCGTGACGCTGGAATTCGGTGCCCGCGCTACCGGTGAGCCGCATCAGGCGTTGCCCGTTGCCTGCGACATGGAGGGACATGTCGAGGATGTTTCGTTCCCGACTGCTAGACCCCTAGTCATGAGCGTGGCGCGCACCTTCTGGGAAAAGGCAACTGCTGCGCACGTCTACTGTGCGCAGGGACGGATACGCGGCGAACGGTACGCGCGTCATTGGCATGACCTGGCGGCCATTGCGCACAGCCGACACGGCGATGAGGTCATCACCGACTGCGCTGTAGCGGCGGCGGTCGCCGAACACAAGGCATTCTTCTTTCTTGAGAAGAATGTCGATGGCTTCGTCATCAACTACAAATCGGCGGTGACCGGCAATCTGCGCATTGTTCCTGAAGGCGCGGCGCGCGATGCATTACAAGAAGACTATGCGGCCATGATTGGCGACGGCATGATGCTCGGCGAAGCGCTCGCTTTCGATCAACTCATGCAGGTCTGCAGCGACATTCAAGAACGGGTGAATCAGGCAGCCAAGCCATGACACCACACAACCAACGGGGAGCCCATATGCGTGTCGCGCCTGCCCATCGAAAACTCCCGTGGTGTCCGAAACTTGTCGATGCAGTTCGGACATGGCGCCCAAGTGCAGCGACTTTGGCGACACGTTGTATCCAGCCCCCTACCCGTGGTTGCGTTATCGATTTTTACCGTCATTTTTACCGTCAAGGTGTTAGACACCAGCATTGGCGCGGGTTTGCGGGCGATTCGGCCGAAAGCGATCTTTCGAGATCTATCGAGGTCTATCGACTCCAATGACGGCTTATCAACACCATCGACGCACGTCCAAACCGCGGCCCCGCCATCAAGCGCCATAGGTTATTGTCTCACTTCACTTTTTCACTCATTTTTTACCGTCACGATGCGAACGGACTTGGCCAACGGTGAGTTCGATCGCGTAGATCCCAAACAGCCTCCGTCTCGATCACCTCAATGAATCGCTCTGCACTGAACCCGTCAGGATACAAAGTCCAGGCAGAGTTGCTCGTATCGGCTTCAAGGGACTGGTCCGCCCTGTAGTTCCCGGCGAGCAAACCTTCGGGGTCGTTCAAGAGGTGACGATCATCGCGAAGCACGATCAACAACTCTTCGACTGAGACCTTCAGGAAGCCAGAGAAGCGCTGGTGGTCGCATTCGATGGATGTGTCGGCGATCCAACCGTGATGGCGAGTTGGGACACTATCCTCGTTCAAGTCGAGCAAGGCGCGTAGCTCGGGATTCGAGGCGATTGCCCGCGACACCGCTTCGACCTTGCGGCGAAGCTGATGGCCTGCCTTGCGAAGCGTGCTGGTGGCGTGCAGCCATGCCTCCCGCTGAGAGCGTCGCAAGAACGTCGACTTCACCTCGATGATGAACAGATGTTGGCCGAGGGTGACGATCAGGTCTACCTCGCCAGGGTCGTCCACGTCGCGCGGTGGCTTCCAGTTGAGCAGCGTCTTGAATCCACGCGTCTCGAATAGCTGTGCCAGGCCTGACTCAATCCGTTGCGCCTCGTCCCGAGCTTGCCCTCGTCGTGCGCCGAGTCGCCTCAGATTGTTGATCGCAGCCGAACTGTTGTTCTGCAGGCCAACGATCCATGGCAACTGAACCAGCGTAGCTCCGAACTTGAGAACCGGTCGCTCGAACAGATGGGGCTGAAGACCAGGCTCCTTGCGCTGGAGGCGTTCTGCCATCGCGACCATGTCGTAGGTCCAGAAGTCCAGGATCGCGGATGCCATTCTTGGGTTGCCTCTTGGCTCAGATGCCGTGATGGTCCACCCAGTAATGTTGGTCACCTTCGAGTCCCGATCTGACCAAGTGAGCGGCAGCCGGTTCTGAAGCCCTTCGCGCAGGCCGTCCATGGTCAGACGCTGCAGCGCTGCGACCCAGTCGCCCGATGCATCAAGGCGATCCGCAAAGGCTGCCAGGAAGTCCCGCTGGAAGAAGGCCGACATCAAGTCCAGCGACAGCAGCGCCCGGAAGAGATCGACGGTGTCTCCAGACTCGGAAGTCACTTCGTCGGTAACACCGTACGCCTCACGCAAGCGAAGCTGCGCTTGCAGCGCTCGCAACCAGGCCAAACGATTGGCGTCCGCATTCTCCGGACGACCGATCTCCCACCTGGCCGGATCGGATGCGACGTGCTCGACGAACGCTTCGATCGCACGATGGAACCAGTAGCTATGCAGACGTTCAAGCTTCCGCCCGTCGTCTTGCCACGCAGCCCGCGCGGCCGGATCCGTCTCGACGATCTCGAGCCGATCGCCTCGCCGCTCGAACCGAATGCCTTCGTCGTAGCAGAAGGCTTCGGCCGACCTGGAGATGAACTCGTTCAACTCGATCTGTGCGTCCATCAGCGCGTGAAGGGCGCGCAGACTCCGAACGGCCTCCCTGGCGTTCGTCGTACCGGATTCGAACAGGATCGGGCGAAGATGCCGTGCGACCGACTTCCCAATGCTGTCGTCAGCCAGCTTCAGAGACGAGATGCTGGCGCCGGCGAGCTTCCACGCAAGCAGATCGTTGAGAGCATCCCATGCGAGTTGGAGATCAGCGCCTGCGGGAGGTATAGGTGCCTTTGCTTCGAAGTCCCTTGGAACCAGAACCTCGAAGGCATAGAGGCTCGCATAGATCAGGAGGTCGAAGACCGACAACCCCGCCAGCCGCGCCTTCTGCACTTCCACGGCCGCGATCCGTTCCCGATGCGCCAGCACAAACAGGTCGAGCACGCGGCACAGCTTGGCCACGGCCTCGCTTTCGGACGCGGCGCGGTCCAGTTCAGCTCGTCGCGGGGAGTGTGATTTCAGAACCAGCGCGGAGTACCTGACCGCGCGAGTCAACGCGTCAGGCGCTTCGCGAGCCACGCGAGTGACCAATCCTTCAGCAGCGACAGACTCCTGGCCTAGGTATCGCGCCAGGGCGAGCACCATGGCCTCCGCGTTCCACGAGTCCGGCAGGCATTCCTTCACCACGTTACTGGACCAGAAGAGGCTGTCGCGCTCCTTCTTCGTGAGCTTCCTCTTACCGACCTGCAGCGGCTTTCCGTCTAGGTAGGCGCCCGCGACTCGCTCGACGGCGACCGGCAGCGGGACACCACCACCGATTAAGCGGCTAAACAGGTCGTCGTGGTAGTTTGTAGCGCAATTGAGCATATGTGGATGCGAGCCAATCTGGCTTCTAAACCGAAAGTCGATTCATTTAGCGGTGGGCCAGACCAAGGCAGACTCCTTCACGACCCTGGATCCGAACTGGAGATCCACGGTATCCAGCAAGTCGTTGAGCGCAGACATTGCCGAGCTTCGCCAACCCGTGAGGGCTTCGGTGTCAAACGTGCCATCCGTGGGCTCCGATTTGAGGTTGCAGCGGTTCAAAGTGCGAAGCACCTCCCAGTCGCGAAGCAGCCTGAAGCTGCCGATGGCGCCTGTGATCCCGACAATGGCTCGCCGCGACTGTGTTGCCACATCGGTCACTCTGCTCGAGACGTCAACCACCATCATCGGATCGTCGAGGCCATCGACGGCACAAACTGTTCCAGCCAAACGCTCGGCCTGATGCAGCGCCTTCTCAAGCAGCGGATGTCCTATGCCCATCAAGTCCGCCTGAACCGGTGCCTTCCGATCGAAGACCAAGTTGTCATAGGACTTGCGAATGGCGTGGCTGGTGAGCCAATCTTCTGGCGTCCTGAAGGACAGCGAGGTGCCCTCCACCTTCGGCCGGCGGCGGTTCAGGGCTAAAACATTCTGGAAGAATGGCATGAGGTCCGGCAGATCGACTGGCGGGACGTCCTTCAGATCCGATAGATCGAAGCTCTCCGCATGACCGATGAGGTCGCGAACCGTCTGTATCGCCGACTCACCGCCCAGCGTTCCAGTCGTGTTGTCGAACCAAGCGTCGAGCTTCTCACGCTTCACGCTGATCGCGCCGGAGAAGAGGTCGTCGAACAGGCTCTCACCACTCATGCCCAAGACGAGCTGCATCAGGTCCTCAGGCTCGTCCATCGCGGATCCGAGCGCACGCATGATGCTATTGAGCTTTTGCTCAAGCTTCTGCCAGATCATCGCTTCGACCGTGTCCGGGTTCCTGAGCGACACCACTTCGACTGGACGTTGCTGCCCGTAGCGGTTGAGGCGACCGACGCGTTGGTGCAGTCGCATGGGGTTCCAGGGCAAGTCGACGTGGATCAAAGCACTGCATCGCTCTTGCAAGTCGATGCCTTCGCCACCAGCCTCCGTCGACACCAGGAATCGAATGCGCCCAGCATTGAAGGCATCGCACATGTCCTCACGGCGTCCCGCCAGCTGAGTCAGTCGACCGTCTGACAGCCTGATGCCTTCCAGCCGGTCGTCCCCATTCATGAATCCCACCGCCCCTTGGCCAAACTCCGCCATCAAGGCACTGATGACGAGCGCCTGGGTCCGCTTGTACTCGGTAAACAGCAGCACGGGCTCGTTGGCAAACCGTTGTTTGATGACCTCGATGATTCGGACGATTCGTGTCTCCGACGTCACCTGACCCGCCGCGGCAATGAGGTCGACAAGGTATCGCCCCTCATCCTCCATCAAGCGAAGACGAGCCTGCTTTTCATCACGTAGCCAGCGCTGCAAGGCCTTCTGGGCCTCGTCTCCCTCACCTTCATCAATGGATGCAAGCTCGGACTTGGACTTGGCAGCCTCCGCCCCGAGACGCTTGATCCGCGTCTGAAGCGCGGCGACAACTGCCGCAATGGAACTCGATGCGAGTTTCTGAAGCGCAATCAGGACAAGCATCACTTGCCCGCCCTCAGTTCGACTGAGCGACGTCGCGTATGCCTTGCCCGCCAGGATGAACTCGGACATCAGTTCATAGAAGGTCTCTTCGGGCGGCGAGTACGTGAATGTCTCGGGGTACTGGACCACTGGCTTGAACAGCCGCTGGCCCTTCATGTCAGTTGCCTTCTGTTTGGCGTTCCGGATCAGGAATCTTGGAAGGGCCTGAAGCATGCCGCCTTCGTTCGTCTTGGGACCGAACACCTCGGCATCGAGCAGACTCATCAGCGACCAGAACCCAAAGTTCTTCCCTCGATGTGGCGTGCCCGTAAAGAGCACGCAGGAGGTGACCTTGCCAGCCTTGTTCAGCTTTTCAACCAGCTCGAAGCCGAGGGTCTTTCCGGTTTCCTCATCAGCGTTGAGGTGATGAGCCTCGTCGATGACCACTATGTCCCAGACCGGCGCATCGAGCAGGCGGTCATGGCGTCCATTGCGGTCCGCGCGCAGGGTTGGCAACGAGGCGACAACGATCTGGTGAATGCCCCAGAAGTCGGTTCGATCCGTGTCCAGATCCGTGTGATACGTGGCTGCCCGGATGTCGAACATCCGCTTCAGTCGCATCTGCCATTGACCGACCAGCTTGGCCGGGCAAAAAATCAACACCCGCTGTACCTTTCTGCTTGCAAGCAAGGGCCAAAGCAGCAGGCCGGCTTCGATCGTCTTTCCCATGCCGACGTCGTCAGCGATCAGCAGACGCATCGGCCAAGAACGCAGCGCACGATGGCAAACCCATAGCTGATGTGGGAGTAGCGAAATGCGCGACCTCGTAAACACGCCCCAAGCCGCATTCACAGATGTGATCACCTCGGCCTGGACCCGCGCGGCCACTTCAAGCGAGGGTGCTAGTTGCCCTTTTCTCAGCGCCTCGGATACTGAGGCGACCGGGGTCAATTCTTTGGTGAAGACCTGCTCGATGCCGTGAGCAAATCGGACGACGGTCGTGTCTCGGTCCGTGAGTAGCACGGTGCCTTGTCCGTGCCGTGCGTGAAGCACCAAGGCATTTGCCTGATAGGTCGTGCCATTGGTCGTCACAGTTGCTCCTCCTGTTCTGCGGCTTCGTCGGATTCCACGAACGATCCGTGCTCTGCCCATCGCTCAGCTTCGCGGCGCGCCGCCTCGTTGGTCGCAACGAGTTGAAGCGGAATGTCATAGGCTCCCGAAAAGCACGCCTCCTCCTCGCCTAGCTCTGACACCAGGACACTGTAGATGTCGCTGCTGGACCGGAGATCGGTGTGCCCAAGTCGAGCCATCAGCTCGAGCACCGCACTTGTTGGAGCAAAGGCAAGTTCGCGCGCAACATCCGAGGACAGGACCTCAAGACGAAGCAACTCCCGAATGACCAGGTGCTGGCCCAGCCTAAGCATGCCGCTCAAGGTTGGCGCCTCAATGCCGGAGCCACTGAGACTGGGGTCCGACGCTGGCGACAGCAGAAATTTGGCCAGTTTCGAGTCGCGGCGATCCAGCGTCTGAAACAGGTGAACGTAGGTGTCGAGCCATCGAGCAATCCGATACAGCCTCGGAAAGCTGTCCATCCACAGCTCGAAAAGCGTGTCAGTCTGCTGCCCCTCACCGTAGGCCCGTAGGATGTCCATCCAGGCCTCTGCGCCGACGTCGGGATGCACCTCGCAGATCGTCTGCCACCAGCCTTTGCTACCCAGAAAATCGAGGAAACCACGATGCTGCTGGTCCGTGACGCGACCGTATCGGCGGAACAGACCCATGCTAAAAAGCGTCATCCAAGCAGTTCTATCGTGAGGCTCTTCTTCTCTGAGGGCATTTCGATCGACGCTCGCTGGCCAGAATTTGCGGTCGAACTCGGCCAGCCACTTCGTACCGTTCTCAGACCACCAGCCATGAATCGAGGCCAGGTCGAGACTCGACGATAGGTCAGGAAAGTCTTCTTGGTCGTTCGCCGCCAGCCCGAGCTTGGTCAGCAGTAGTCGCTTTTCTTCTGTCGACAGCCCACTCAAGGCAGATGAATCCTCCGTCAACTCGAACAGCCATCCGCCCAGGTGATGCCGCGCTCGAATCAGTTCGATGATGGGGCCGTAGATATTGCGCGCCAGCCATGTGGCGGCAGCGCCCTGGGGGTCATCGCCGGTGGCCGTCATACACCAGCCCGCAAGCATGGATGAGTCATCGCTCCAGACGGGCAGGTATTGCTCGACGATACGAAACGCCGGGGAATCAGCGGCGTAGTCGAGGTGTAGAACCGCCTTGTCCGGCGCGAATCTGCTCAGGAGTTGGTCTTCTGGCCCATGTCCTCGAATCAAAGCCTTTGCGGGAACCCAGGTGCCGGCACGGGAGCGCAGTGATAGCGAGGCCATTTCGGCGCGCCACCTGTAGGGCTCGCCCAGATTGCTTGGCCAGACACGGAGGATCTCGGCTAGGTTGGCCACTTCAGTCGGTGGCAAGTGACCGCAATCGAAAGTCCCCACGACCTGAGCCAAGCCGAGCGACGGAATGCTCTCGTCCTCTGCCAAACCGGAGCGCTGCAGCCATCCGCGAACTTGGTCGGCACACCATCCTTCAACGGGGTACTTGTCGACGAACAGTTCCCACCGGAGCAGAGCGGGGACGACGTTCGCCAAGTAGCCCAGATTGACCGACAAGCAGAGACTCTCGACCTCGGCCAAGGCTGCACCGTCCCCTTTCAGTCCGTTTGGAATCCGACCAGTCCGCTCAACGACAGTGCGGACAACGCTGCAGGCGAATGTGTCGAGAAGGCGCACGTCCATCGCAGAATCCTGCTCAGGAGGCTCGCCGAGGAGCTTCTCCCATAGACCGTACCAAAAACCGGCCGGCGAAACCGACTTCGAACAGCCCAACGCGGCCGCCAGTACAGGCCAGTTCGACTTCGACTCGGTTTGCAAGTCAATCAGGACCGGTGAGACTTCGTTCGCGAGTGTCAGCGTCAGGGTCATGTTGATCTGGGTGGCTGACTTTCCAAGAGCCAGCGTTGCGCGACCCGTGTCGATCTGAAAGGGCGCGTTCAACAGAACGCCGCGGGCGGGCGTTCCGCGGGTCGGCGCTGTCACCCAGGAGCCTGGTACAGCAGGTTGCGCTTTGCGGTCGAATTCCTCGATACCGCCTGCTCCAATCCGGAGAACGACACTCCCAGAAGCGGCTCTGAACACCAGGATTCCCGAGTGGATCCGCCCGCCCTCGACGGGAAGCGCCACTGATCCGGTCTCGATCTGCCTGCCACTGCCCAGCCGAAGGATCCGGGGTTGCCAGGTGTGAGGCTCCTCACCGACTACTACGCAACGAAGCTTCCGTGCGAAGACTGGCAGAAGTCCAGCCAGGGCCGCGAACCGCTCCGTCACCTCAGCGGCAGCACCCCGCGAATCGAGTGGCAATTCGATGAGCGTTCCACGCAGTGCGCGCTGGCTGGGTGTCTGCACCGCTTGCTGGAACTGTTTCGTTGCCGAACTCGCCTTCCACTTGCGGGGAAGGCATCCCGCCACCACGTCAAAGCATAGGTCACCGCTCCAGATGCGAGGCGTGCTCGATGCGAGCAACACGCTCTTGAATCCAAGTCCGAACTTGCCGGTGACTCCCTCGTCTTCGTCCTTCGCCGACGCACCCAACATCAGCATGCGTTCGAGGTCGTTCGCGAACTCCGCCTTGTAGCTGGCCAAACGACCAGCGTAGTTGATTGGGCGACCCCAGTGGGCGAAGCGGATCGTTTGGTCGGACGACTGCATGACGAAGCGGCCGATGGCCTCCGCGTCGAACTCCAGGCGTCCGTCGGCCTTCTGCAGACACTGCATCTCGATGACGGCATCATCGGCGTTTTGAAAAACCTCGAACGGGATGCTGGCCACCTCGTACTGGTTGTGCGTGACCCGAGCCTTGATGCCAGCCAGTACAGCGCCCTGTACTTCTTCGTCAGATTCGACCAGCGCGGCAAGGTCCGCGAGCGCTTTTTCAAGATTTGCTGCTGCGCCAGCACTGCTACGGCCCGCCCGCTTGGCGCTGGCGGCACCGCGTCTCGCTGCGTCCAGGCTCGCCAGCGCCTGCGCCAACTTCTTGTTCTTTCCGATACCGGGCAATGAACGCAAGGACTGCGGAAGCCCTTCCAGGATCAGGCTTCGAGCCACGTCCAGCGTGACCTGATCCGCCTCGTCGGCAAGGGCAAACAGCTCGGACAGGTTGGCGTGCTGCTGGTTATAGAGATCCTTGAGAAGCGATTCCCCCGTCCGCATCAGGATGTCGCGCTGCTGCTGGGGCTCCTTGTCCAGGAGCACGGTCGCTGGGCGCATATGCACCCGACAGGTGACCCCCTGCCAGCGGTCCGTCATGACGAACAAGGTCTGGAGCTCATCGACCGGTGCAATCCGAACCTGCACTGCGGCCCCAGTCAACGACTTCGCGCTCACATGGTTGCCGCTCAAAACGGCGAGACGGATCGTCAGCGTCCTGAGCGCTTGGGCCAGGGTCTTGTTGCCCATCCACTTCACCCGCCGGTCAAAGCCGTCCTCGTGGCCTGGATCTCGCCAACCAAGTTTGGCGAGATAGTCCTCGTATGCAATGGGGTCGAGCCAACTCTTCGCGAGAGAGGCAACTCGTTCTCCGAAGAGACCGATAACGGCACCCGCAGCAGGCTTGACGCTGCTGGACACCAAAGGCTCGAAGTACTCCTCAAGCGACTGCAGTAGTTGCTCCTGCGCAGCGCCGCCCTCTTCGGCCGGCACGTCAGCCGGCTCAAGCGTTGGCGTCGAACGATTATCAACAGCGATTCCGCCCAAGGATTCGAACTGCCCGTCGCTCACGACAAGCTCAGGCATCACGCCATGCACGCCAGCCACGAGTTCGGCGGCGTGCACCCATGTTCCGGCCTTGCTCAGCAGCCGGAGTTCCGAAAGCGCCTTGCGGAGTTCCGAGTCCGGAGCGCTGGCACGCCATTCACGCAAGTAAATACCGAAGACCTCGCGCACGGGCGCACTCAGTCCCAGCTCGGGAATCTGGGTCAGCGTCCTCCGGCAGATGTCTGCAGATAGCTGTTTGGCAACCTCGGGCACCAGATGCTTCTCGACCGCATCGATCGAGGTTGCGACCGTCACCCGCTCAAGAATTCCCCATGCCGGCAGAAGGTCGATGGAGACCAAAGTGGACATGTATTGCTGCAAATCGCGATAGCCGGAACGTGCTGCCCGACCAATCGAGAGGCCGGCCTCGGACATCAACTGCCCCAGAACCGGTAACGCTTCTTCCCCACTGCTGACTTGAGCCAGAAGTGCCGGGAAGGCGGGGTGAGCCCGGAGTTCGGGGAACAAGTCGTCCGGACCGGCGTATGCATAGTCACATCGGCGTGCGAGGTCTCTGATTTCAGCGTCGAGATTGCTTATGCGGATGAGACTGTTCAACGCAATTGCGTCACCGGTCTCAAGCGGCAACCATTCCGCTTCAATCCAGGCCTGCGGCAGTCGCTCAGCAAGAGTCCGATGCGCGCCCAACAGGTCCATCAGGTACCGCCAATGCTGAACGGGGCTCGCTGCTTTCAAGACGACCGACGCGGCGGTCGTTGCGCCCCAGGACCGCAGGAATCGGTTCTGCTGCCGCAAATGGTCAGAATCGATGGATGGTTCGATGAACCGAACGCCAACAGTCAGGCCTTCAGGGAGTTCAGGATCTCGACCCAAGAAACATTCACCCTGCACCGCACCGCGGTCACCACTGAAGTCCCTGTGAAGTGGCAGGCGCATCCAAGCGTGTTCCTCCACAACCCTGCCGAGCAGCAGATCGATCTCCTCGGAAGTGAATTCAGTCGCGTCGACCCGGCTGAAGTCGTTGCACACGCGAAGTCGATTGAGCACGGAGGTCTCATCGACAGCCTTGACGTTGAGTGGCTGTGCGCACTTGTCCGGTATGGAACTGCACAGGCTGTCGGTCAGCACACGCCACGGCGCCTCATCGACCATTCGCCATAGCCTGACCCAGGGCGACTTCTGCCCGACCGGATCCTTCCAGAGCACATCGCTCCCAAGATAGTGATCCGCCGATCCGTGCAGCAGGTATCGAACGCCACGGATGACGATTGGATCCTCGAGTTTTGCGGTTGCCACCAGCGTGAGGAGGTCGGCGCGCTGCGAGTTGTCGCCAAGCAGCGGCGGCGTCGCCTGTGCACCCGCTGAGCGCAACAGCGCCTCGGCGTCTTCCGAACTGGGTATCCTGCCGAGGCCATCCCCTCTCACCCCATCCACATACGACGCGACGGTCGAGCGAACCACGAACACTCGGATCTCGGGGAGGGCGCGAGCCAGTTTCTGGACGAATCCCAAAGGCCGATTGGGATCGGAAACCTTGAAGAGCCAGCCGCGACCATGGGACTCGGTCAATTCCGCCAGAGATACGCCCTCGATGTCGCCATCCGCGCCTTTGTAGGCACGAAGCACCTTGAGGCGGCTGCATTGGCGCAGTAGCGATATCTGCCTGGCCTCGTCGCCAGCTGCTCGAATGACGCGTTCTGAAGCATCAAGAAGTTGAGTCTTGGTGACGCCGCCTGAGTGCGATTCGCTCAAGTCGTGCCGCATCATGGCATCCAGCCAGGCACCGAGGTCTGCATCGCTCGTGATCGCGGTCACGCCGTCCGGACCGAGATCGCCAGGTACCGGAAGCGCTCGGGTCGAAGCGTTCAAAAGCGTTCGATAGAGCGCCTCAGGTATTGCCCCTTTGGCCGCATGATCCTGCGGACCGAATGCGAATATCCGGTCGGGCGACAACAGTTGAACAATGCGCTTGAAAATCTTCCTGTGTTGGCGGACATCGACCAAACGTACTGCCTGCAGACACGTTCGCAAGAGGGCGACCAGTGCATCCTGGATGTCGCCTGTACGGACGTACCGCGCAGCCTCCATCTCCAGGAAGTTGGCGAGATATTCGAGGTCCGTCCCGCTCTTCAGGATCTGCGCATCGATGCCCTTCAGGGCACGAAGCAGAAGACCCGTCTCCCAAGTGGCGTGGCCGATCGCAAGACAGGGGGCCGCTGCATCAGCAAACGCATACCCGTTCAAAGCTGCCAGGCCAGGAAGAGCTCGCCACGGTCTCTCGGCATCGTGTAACGGTGGAGCTGGCAAGGACAACACCGGTTGAATGGCCGGCTCGACGAGCTCCCAACGCGACCCTGACTTCGACAGCCGTCGAATCCAGGCAAAGCGCTTGCAGATGAATTGCTGAAACGTCGGGTAAAACGCGACGCGCGACCCCGCATCGCCCGCCGCAGCGCACTCCACGATGGCGCGGGTCAGCGCAGCAGTCTCGTCGTCTTTCAGACCAGCGGATTTGACGTACTCCGAGAGTCCCGGGAGGAACTCAGGCAGCACGGCTTGCTGCGCCAATGACTGGTTCCATTGCCTGAGCACCACATGCTGCGAGGGGCTTTCTGGCAAGACCTCGCAAGGCTTGTCCAAAGCGTCCATGTCGGCGATCCCCCGACGACCCGCGTCGACGAAGAATTGCCCGTGCAGGACGATTCGATATTCCCGCGAAGACCCGGGTATCCAGGCTTCGTAGCTGAATCGCTGCTCCTCGGCCGGAAGGAAGACGGCCCACTGCAGGTCCAGTCGACCGACACGCTTGTCCGCATGAGCAAACATCACGGCAGCTTCGGCGACCGCCTTGTCGGGTCTCGGCTCGCGGGTCCCAGCCTTTGTGATGACCATTGACGTCGGCCAGCTCTTGGTAGCGCGTAGCGCGCCAAAGGGCAGAACGGCACCCGGGACGCGCTGGCGAACCAGGAAGTGCATGTGTTCAGAGCGTGGGCGATCATCCCTGACAGTGCCAGAGATCTGAACGTCGTCGGTCTCATGATCCAGTCGTTGATCCGAGGGGTGCGACTCCAGAGTCACCGTGAACGGTTCACGCATGTCCGCCCCAGCAAACCTCACTTGCTTCAAGTTGCGCAGAAGGGGCAACAGCCCCCCGATGCGCTGATCGGTGCGGGGATCCGAGAAAAAGTCGAGGTCCTCGGCGGGGTTCTCACCGGGATACCGCTCGATGATTGCAGCCATGGGGCGTTCACCTGATCGGGGAACATGCGATTGCTGCCGCAGTGGAACCCACAACAGGAACCAATCTCGGCCGCTGGACGCCTCGGGTTGCGCTCGCGCCACCGCCGCCAGGCAGCCCAAGTCTTGGTCTGTGACAGTCTCCCACTGCTGGTGCATCTCCGAGCAGTCATAGTCTTCCGCACGCCACGGGTTCAGAAAGTCGTGGCTTAGCTCTCCTCCATGGCTTGCCAAGTAGAAGAAGCTCTCGCAAAGGTGGAAGACACTCTTCATGCCGAGACCGAACTTCCCGATCGCCCCGGAATCACCCGCCTTGGCGTTCAGTCCAAACGAGCGAATTGCGCGGCGATCGATTGCCTCGAACCTCCCATCGTTCAACACCCAAAGAGCCGGCCCCTTGAGCAGCATGTGGTCGGCTGCCGCGCCATGGCCAGCGTGGAACCCGAACGCCAGGGACTTTGCGCCGGCGTCGTCTGCGTTCTGCACGAGCTCCTTCAGGATTGGGAAACCGCTCCTGTAGCGATCGCGCAGATTGATGGCAATCTGGTTGACGTAGTCAGTGGTGAATCCGGTCACTTCTTGCGTCTCCCGTAAAGGTTTCGACTACGCATGGAGATCTTCTGTCAAGGCAGTCGCCACAGCCCGATAAGGCTCAAGTTCGATATGCCATCCAAGTTGAGTGCCGACCGACTCATATCGTGTCCTCTGCCAATTCCATCGGCAATCGTTCGCACAATGTCGGTCTGGAGACCAGCGAGACGTTGATGCCAGAGGGCTTTTCAGCCTGGAGTCGGGCGTCTTGGTTCCAGAATTCACCATGGCGAGGAAGGTGTTGTGCGCCACGTGGTGGCGGTAGCTCTCTGCATCCAGGGGAAATAGCATTACGCCCTTGATCGATGCCATCTGCCTACCTCCCCTCGCGCGTCACATTCATAGTGAAGGACCGCGCGCACCACGGTCCAATCACCATTGAATGCTGACATCCGGCAAGCTCACCAGGTGAGCCTGCCGTGGCCCATCGACGAGTGATCGTTGACGTCCCACAAGCCATCCCGGGCGGGGTCGCGAGCAGTTCGGATAGAGCCGCAGTCGGGGCTTGTCGCATGGATGGGCATTCGCTCGACATGGCCGGGTACCCGATGCCGGCGAGCAGCCGGTCGATGAGATCACTGGCCCGGCGCTGCCTGAGCACCCGGACCTCGCGCAGTTCGACATCCAGCCCTTCTCCGTGCTCGAACTTTGCCACCGAAACCGGCCCGTCCTTGCGGTAGCCCTCGGTCGCCGCATCATTGGCGAAGCGCCGTCTGAGGACTTCGGGTCCGTCCCGTATGACTGCCGAATGCTTGCCCACAAGCACCCGGCCAAAGGCCGCGACGACTGAATCGAGCCCCTCCGGTGCATGCTCGATGCAGTAGACCAAGCTCCCGCAGGGCATCAACGAAGCGCGCGATCAACAGCCGTTCGGTCAGGGGGGACTCAAGCATCATCGTGGCGCAAAGCCCTCTTTTACTGTCCAATAAATATGGGCATTGTATCGAATATGCAGATAGGAATATTTACTGCGCAGCAAATAAGCGCGAGGGCCCTAGACTAGCCTGCGCTTCGGGCTAGGTGGTCAGCCTCTCCGGGGGCCTCGGCGTCCGCCGCCGCGCTCGTGGGCTCTGCCCCGCGCTTCTGCCGAATCGCGGCCGTCCGGCTTAGATCCCCGACAGCCCCAGCAGGTGCCGGTCCCTGCGCGCTGCGCTTGCCTCTTGGGGATTCGCTCTTCCGGTGAGGTCGGCGCGAAGACCTGGGCCGGCCTGGTTACCCCGTCTTTAGTGCAACGCCCGCGACGGTCAGGAGCGCG
>JADJLT010000003.1 GCA_016709965.1 Betaproteobacteria bacterium | reverse complement strand
CTGGGCATCGGGTGCGTTGCCATCATGAGTAACGATGTCACCGCTTATCCCGAGGACTCTCCTGAATCGATGCGCCGCTGGGCTGGCGAACTGGCCTTTCCCTTCCCTTACCTTTATGACGAAACCCAGGCCGTGGCCAAAGCCTATGGCGCTGTCTGTACGCCGGACTTCTTCGGCTACAACGCCCAACTCAAACTGCAATATCGTGGTCGCCTGGATGCCTCCGGCCGCTATCCCGCCCCCTGCGATGCCAGGCGGGAACTCTACGAGGCGATGTTGAAAATCGCCGCAGAAGGGAATGGCCCACGCGAGCAGTTTCCGTCGATTGGCTGCTCAATCAAATGGCACATCTAACAAATAATGACCAGATGCCAAATACCGCAGTCAGAATGAAGAAATATCAGCAGCCTGAGCTATGATTGTTTGTCACCACAAGGACTCATTGCGCACTTGAATTCTCCGGACGCTGCCTCGTCGCTCTCCATCAATATACGCCGCCAACTGGCTTACATGCAATCAGTTGTGTCCAGCATGCCCCAAGGCATCAGCGTCTTCGACGAAGGACTGCGCCTGCGGGTCTGGAATCAGGGATTCATCAAGGTACTGAGCCTGCCAGATGAGGTCGTCCGTGAGGGAGTTCACTTCTCCGATCTGATTCGCATTCCGGCCCAGCGCGGCGAATACGGTCCCGGCGATATTGAGGAGCATGTCTCCCGAATCACGGCGCTGGCCATGAAATTCGAAGCCCACTGCTTCGAGCGCACACGTCCCAATGGCCACACCCATCTTGTTCAGGGCGAACCACTCTTCATTGACGGAAAACTGGCGGGCTTCATTACCACCTACACCGACATCACCGAGCGCAAAGAAATCGAAGTAGCGCTAAGGATGCAGCACAACCAGCTAGAAACGGTAATCGAAAGCATTCCAAGCGCAGTCAGCCTCTTCAACAAGGATGAGCGCCTTGTTTTATACAATGACGAATTTCTGCGCTTGCTCAACATCCCGGAGACACTTGCCGCCCCCGGATGTACGCTTGAAACACTCTACCGCTTCAATGCCGAGCGTGGGGAATACGGTCCGGGCAATCCGGAGAAAATTGTCCTCGCCCTGCTTGAGCGCGCGCGAACGCCTACCCCCCATTACTTCGAGCGCACTCGTCCAAACGGAAAAACGCTCGAAATCCGCGGCGTGCCGCTTGCTGATGGCGGCTTTGTTACGGTTTATACCGATATCACCGAGCGCCGCGCCAGCGCAGAGCGAGAACAGCTGGCGCAAAAGGTCTATAGCCACACGCCGGCCGGTATCATTTTTACGGACGAAGCACATCGCATCCTGTCGATCAATCCGGCAACCACCCAAATGACCGGCTATGAAGCCTTCGAACTGATCGGACAGACGGTTTTCGGGTTGCTCGACCTTGACGAAAGCCATGCTCCGGACTCATTCCGGGAAAATATTGCAGTACGCGGCTCCTGGCATGGCGAACTGGAAGTCACCCGAAAAAATGGTGACAACTTCGCGGCCGGAACGCGAGTTAACCGTGTGGACGATCCGCAAAGCGGCATGCCAGCGCACTATGTCTGGATTCTTGCCGACATCACGGAACGCAAGCAATCAGAAGAGCGCATGCGGCATATTGCGCAGCATGATGCACTCACCGGGCTGCCCAACCGCATGGCACTATTGATGCGACTTGGGCAGCTATTGCCGGAAGCTCGTCGCCATGGCTGGAAGCTCGCCATCATGTTCCTCGACCTGGACCGCTTCAAGATCATTAATGACACACTGGGTCACCAGGTCGGTGATGAACTGTTGCGGGAAGTTGCCTGCCGACTGTCCAGTGTCATTCGCGAAACAGATTTCGTCGCCCGCCTTGGCGGCGACGAGTTTGTCATCATCCTGCCCGGAATTGCCAACCCGGCCGACGCCGCCAACGTCGCCAGCAAGGCCATCGTGGCGCTGTCCGCCTCGATTGAAGCCAATGGCCATGAATTGCACACCAGCCCGTCGATTGGCATCAGCATTTTTCCGGATGATGGCCCGGATGGCGATACCATCCTGAAAAACGCTGACACGGCGATGTACCATGCCAAGTCAGCGGGCCGAAATAATTTCCAGTTCTTCGCCAACGAAATGAACCGGATCAGTGCTGACCGCTTGAGCATTGAGCACAAACTACGGCACGCCATTGCCCGCAATGAGCTCGCGCTATGTTTCCAGCCCCAGTTCCGCGCCGGAGACTCGGTGCCGGTTGGCGTAGAAGCCCTGCTCCGCTGGCACCACCCCACCGAGGGCACCATCTCACCAGCCCGTTTCATCCCGATCGCTGAAGAAACCGGCATCATCGTCGAAATAGGCGAATGGGTACTGGCCAACGCCTGCCGTAAAATGAAGCAGTGGATTGACAATGGCCTCAAGCCCATGCGCATCGCCGTCAACGTCTCTCCCCGCCAATTGCGCCGCCGCGACTTTGCCGAAACGGTAGCCAATGCACTGACATACTCCGGGCTGCCAGCTGAGCTACTGGAACTCGAAATCACCGAGAGCTCTGTGATGGAAAATCCACAGGAAGCCATCCTGATTCTCGAACGTCTGGGCCGCATGGGCGTCACCCTGGCGATCGACGACTTCGGCACCGGCTATTCGTCACTCGGCTATCTGAAACTTTTCCCGATCGACCATTTGAAAATCGACCGCTCTTTTGTCGCCGACATCGAGACCGACCTCAACGACCGGGCCATCGCCTTTGGCACCATTGCACTGGCTCACTCCCTGGGTTTGAAAGTAATTGCCGAAGGCGTCGAAACCGAAGATCAGCTCGAGCTGCTGCGCACAAACGGCTGCGACGAAGTTCAGGGATATCTGCTGAGCAAGCCACTTGACAACGCTGCGGCCTTCGCCTTCCTGCACGCAAGATGCCCGGCAGAGTAAAATCGCGCTTTTGTCATTGAAGCAGGAGTTCTCATGGCACAGCGCACGCTGGCACGCTACCTCACCGAAGAGCAACGCAACAAGGGTGTGATCACCGGCGACCTCAAGTTGCTGATTGAAGTTGTTTCGCGGGCCTGCCAGGCCATTTCCATCGCCATTGGCAAAGGCGGACTCGGCGGCGCACTGGGTGAAGCCGGCAGCGACAATGTGCAAGGCGAGGCACAAAAGAAGCTCGACGTATTGTCCAACGACATCCTGCTCGACGCCAACGAATGGGGCGGACACCTGGCCGCCATGGCCTCCGAGGAAATGGACCTGCCACATCTGGTGCCGCATCGCTTCCCCAAGGGCGAGTACCTGCTCACTTTCGATCCGCTCGATGGGTCATCGAACATCGACGTCAATGTCTCGATCGGCACCATTTTCTCGGTACTCAAATGCCCGGAAGGCGCCGACCTGACGACGCCGGAAGCCGCTGAAAAAGCCTTCCTGCAACCCGGCACGACGCAGGTCGCGGCTGGCTACGCCGTTTACGGCCCGACAACACTACTGGTTCTGACCGTTGGTGACGGTGTGGTTTCCTTCACCCTTGACCGGGAACTGGGCGAATTCCTGCTGACCCAGGAAAACATGCAGATCCCCGCCGACACCAAGGAATTTTCGATCAATATGGCCAACCAGCGCTTCTGGGAAGCACCGGTGCAGCGTTACATCAGCGAGATGCAGCAAGGCAAGGAAGGGCCGCTTGGCAAGGACTACAACATGCGCTGGGTAGGGTCGATGGTAGCCGACGTGCACCGCATCATGACGCGTGGTGGCATTTTCATGTACCCCATCGACAGCAAGCTCAGCGCCCAGGGTGGCAAGCTGCGCCTGATGTATGAAGCCAATCCGATGGCCATGCTCGTCGAGCAGGCCGGTGGCGAGGCATCGACCGGTCGCCAGCGCATTCTCGATATCGCACCGGAAAAACTGCACCAGCGGGTAGCCGTAATTTTGGGGTCAAAAACCGAAGTAGACCGCATCATTGGCTACCACGCAGCCTGATCGTCAGCAGTTATTCAACTCATCCAGAAAGCCCGTGATGCAAAAACTATCCGTCGCACTACTGCTGACCACTTGCGCTGTTCTGGCAAGCTGCAAGAGCAATGAATCAAAGTCAGAAGAGCCGGTCCCGGCTACTGCCACAACCGCCGCCGCTTCGACCAAAGCAGCTCCGGCACCAGTCAAGCCTGAATGCAAACCGGCGCCAGCCGCCAAAAAGAGCAAAAAAGGCAGCAAGAAAACTGCCAAAAAAACTGACGCGGTGGCAGTCGATTGCGAACCGGTCAAGCCAAAATCTGAAACTGGCAGCAACGAACCCTCCGCCAAGACCATCGAAACCAAGCCGGGCGCCGCGGCAGCCCCTGCTGGCGCTGGAAGCGTCAAAACCGGCACCGAATGCAAGCCCTGCGTCGTCAAGTCACGCGATGGCACCTTCGACGGCGAAGTTCACGGCAATATTCCGGCAGGCAGCAAATGGGCCCGTCTGCAAATCGGCATGCACCAGAGCGAAGTCGAACGCATTCTCGGCATCACCTCCAACATTCGCGCCTACGTCACTGGCAAGGCATTCATTCCTTTCTACTTCGGCTCCGACAGCCATCGTTACGAAGCGGTTTATGCCGGACAGGGTAGCGTGGCTTACACCGGCGGGGGCATCGGCGGCGGACAAGGCGTGCTGATGATGATCAATTTCGACCCGAAAATTGAATAAGCATCACCCGTGACCGCAATGACAGGCGTCAAAACCTGTCATTGCGGTCACATCGCCCTACCCAAAAAGGGCCTTTTCCCCGATAATTTCATCTTTTAAGCAGGCTGGATTCACGGATCATGAGCGTCAGCAATCTCCCCAAGTTCTCCCCACTGACCGGCGCCATCCGCGCCCTAGCCATGGATGCCGTCCAGCAGGCCAACTCGGGCCACCCCGGTGCCCCAATGGGCATGGCCGAAATCGCCGAAGTCCTGTGGCGCCGCCACATGCGCCATAACCCGGCCAATCCGCACTGGCCCGACCGCGACCGCTTTGTTCTCTCGAACGGTCACGGCTCCATGCTGATTTATTCGCTGCTGCATCTGACCGGCTACAACGTCTCCATCGACGACCTGAAGAATTTCCGCCAATTGCACGCCAAGACCCCCGGCCACCCGGAATACGGCTACACCCCTGGCGTTGAAACAACGACCGGCCCGCTCGGCCAGGGCATCACCAACGCCGTCGGCTTTGCGCTGGCCGAGAAGGTACTCGCTGCCGAATTCAACAAGCCGGGCCACGAAATCGTCAATCACCACACCTATACCTTCCTCGGCGACGGTTGCCTGATGGAAGGCATTTCGCACGAAGCATGTTCGCTGGCCGGCACGCTTGGCCTGGGCAAACTGATCGCTTTCTGGGACGACAACGGCATCTCTATCGACGGTCACGTCGAAGGCTGGTTCACCGACAACACGCCCAAGCGCTTCGAAGCCTATGGCTGGCACGTCATTGCCGACGTCAATGGCCACAACAGCGACGCCATCGAGCGTGCCCTGCTCGAAGCCAAGTCGGTAACCGACAAGCCCAGCCTGATCTGCTGTAAAACGACCATCGGCGCCGGCGCGCCCAACAAGCAGGGATCGCACGACTGCCATGGCGCACCGCTTGGCAAGGACGAGATCGCCGCCGCCCGCGAATATATCGGCTGGACCCACCCGCCGTTCGAAATCCCGGCCGACGTTTATACCGCCTGGAACGGCAAGCCACGTGGCGCCACCTTTGAAGAAAATTGGCGCAACCGATTCAAGGCATACCAAGCCGCCTTCCCGGCCGAAGCCGCCGAATTCGAGCGCCGTGTCATCAAGGGCGAATTACCAACCAACTGGGAAGCGACCAAGGCCGCCTACATCGCTACCTGCCGCGAAAAGGCCGAGAACATCGCGACCCGCAAGGCTTCGCAGAACGCGATCGCCGCACTGGTCCCCGCCGTGCCGGAAATCTTCGGCGGTTCGGCTGACCTGGCCGGCTCCAATCTGACCTTCGTCAAGGGCAGCAAGGGCGTCACCCGTACCGAGGGCGGCAACTACTGCTACTACGGCGTGCGCGAATTCGCCATGACCGCCATCGCCAACGGTATTGCGCTGCACGGTGGCCTCGTTCCCTACACGGCGACTTTCCTGGTCTTCTCCGATTACGCCCGCAACGCGATCCGCATGGCGGCGCTGATGAAGCAGCGCCAGATCATGGTCTATACCCATGATTCTATCGGCCTCGGTGAAGATGGCCCGACGCACCAGCCGGTCGAACACATCCCCAGCCTGCGCCTCATTCCGAATCTCGACGTCTGGCGCCCGGCCGACGCGACCGAAACGGCCATTGCCTGGACTTCCGCGGTCGACCGGAAAAACGGCCCGAGTTTGTTAGCTTTGTCGCGCCAGAACCTGCCGACCGTGACGCAAAATATCAGCGACGCAGACATCGCCAAGGGTGGCTACGTGCTGTCCGAAGCCGACGGCGAAGCCCAGCTCACTTTCATCGCCACCGGATCCGAAATCAAGTTGGCGCTTGACGCCCAGGCCGCACTGGCCGGGGAAGGCATCCCGACCCGCGTCGTATCGATGCCCTGCACCAACGTTTTCGACCGCCAGAGCGCCGACTACAAGGCCGCCGTGCTGGGTGGCTGCAAGAAACGCATCGCCATTGAAGCCGCTCACCCGGACTTCTGGCACAAATACGTCGGCCTGCATGGCGCCGTGATCGGCATCGACCGCTTCGGCGAGTCGGCACCGGCCGGCCAACTGTTCGACATGTTCGGTTTCACCGTCGCCAACGTCGTCAAGACGGCCAAGGCGCTGTTGTCCTGATTAACTAAAAGAGGAGAGATTCATGGCTATCAAGGTTGCTATCAACGGTTTCGGTCGTATCGGTCGCTGCACGCTGCGCGCCATTTACGAGCAGGGCCTGCAGAATGAATTCGAAATTGTCGCCATCAACGCCGCTGGCGATCTGGCCACCAACGCCCATCTGCTCAAGTACGACACCACACACGGCCGCTTCCGCACCAGCGTTGAAACTGAAGGTGAAAACTGCATCATCATCGATGGCAAGAAGGTCGCGTTCTATTCCACCAAGGATCCGAAGGGCGTCGACTGGGCCAGCCACGGCGTTGATATCCTGCTCGAGTGCACCGGTGCCTACACCACCAAGGCCAAGGCTCAGGCGCTGCTCGATCAGGGCGCCAAGCGCGTGCTGATCTCCGCCCCGGGCGGCGACGACGTCGACACCACCATCGTCATGGGTGTCAACGAAGGTGCATTGAAGGCCGACATGACCGTCGTTTCCAACGCCTCGTGCACGACCAACTGCCTGGCCCCGGTCGCCAAGATCCTGTCTGACGCCATCGGCATCAAGCAAGGCCTGATGACCACCATCCACGCCTACACCAACGACCAGGTCACCGTCGACGTCCGTCACAAGGATCTGCGTCGCGCCCGTGCCGCTGCCGCCAACATCATCCCGACCAAGACCGGCGCCGCCAAGGCCGTTGGGCTAGTGTTGCCGCAACTGGTCGGCAAGGTCGATGGTTTCGCCCTGCGCGTACCGACCATCAACGTTTCGCTGGTCGACCTGACCTTCACCGCCGAGCGCGCCACCACCAAGGAAGAAATCAACGCCTTGATGACGGCTGCCGCCAACGGCCCGCTGAAGGGCATCCTCGACGTCAACAACGAACCGCTGGTTTCCTCCGACTTCAACCACACCACCGTTTCTTCCACCTTCGATGCCACGCAGACGCGCGTCATCAAGAGCGACGACGGCTCCGTGCTGGTCAAAGTTCTGGCTTGGTACGACAATGAGTGGGGCTACTCCTGCCGCATGCTGGATGCCGCTCGCGCATGGATGAACGCCAAGTAATCGGCGTCTTATAAAAAGGGGCCGCAAGGCCCCTTTTGTTTCACCCTTACCAAGGTAACTGCCCCAAACGTGTCACAGAACGCCGCCTTGCGTCTCGCCATCAACGGCTACGGTCGTATCGGGCGCTGCTTCCTGCGCGCCCTGCGCGAATCGCCGATTCAACACAATCTTCAGGTCGTCGCCATCAATGAGCCAGCGAATCTGGAGAGCATGACCTATCTGACGCGCTTTGATTCGACCCATGGCCGCTTTCCCGGCCAGGTAGAAATCGGCGATGCGGCACTCGTCATTGACGGGCAGACTATCGCCGTCACCCATGCGAAAAAGCCGGAAGCCGTCGACTGGCGCGGCCTCGATATCGACCTGTTGATCGAAGCATCAGGTTGCTACGGTCGACGGGAAGAATTGGTCAAATTCATCAACGCCGGCTGTCCGCGGCTATTGCTCTCGCACCCCGGCGCCAGCAGCGATGACGTCGATGCGACCATTGTCGCCGGCATCAACCAGAACAGCCTGACCGGCCACGAGCGACTGGTCTCTGCAGCCTCCTGCACGACCAATGCCATCGTGCCGGTGCTGGATCTGCTCGATCGCGAAATCGGCATCGATCAAGCACTGCTGACCACATTGCACTCCGTAATGAACGACCAGCCGCTAATCGACGGCTATCACCACGACGACCTGCGCCGCACGCGTTCGGCCATGCAGTCGATCATTCCGGTGTCGACCGGTCTGGCCCGCGGCATCGAACGCCTGTTGCCGCAACTGGCCGGCAAGGTACAAGCCAAAGCCATCCGCGTGCCGACCCTGAATGTGTCGGCCATCGACCTGACCCTGAGCACGCAACGCCCGGTGTCGGCGCACAGCATCAACGCGCTTCTGGCCGACGCCGCCGGCGGCCCGCTCAAAGGGCTGATCGCGTATTCCGAGGCGGCCCATGCCTCGATCGATTTCAATCACGACCCCCATTCGGCCATTGTCGATGGCAGCCAGACCCGCACCGCCGGCACCCATCTGGTTAACCTGTTCGTCTGGTTCGATAACGAATGGGGCTTCGCCAACCGCATGCTGGAAGTCGCCGACCACTGGTCGCGCCTGTGGCCCGCTCAAAAATAACTCAGCAAACACTGGAGAAAAACCATGAACGTCATCAAACTCACCGACCTCGATGTTTCCGGCAAGCGCGTGTTCATCCGCGCCGACCTCAATGTGCCGCAGGACGAAGCCGGTAACATTACCGAGGACACACGCATCCGCGCCTCGCTGCCGTCGATCAAGTACTGCCTGGAAAAAGGTGCGGCCGTCATGGTCACCTCCCACCTCGGCCGACCGACCGAAGGTGAGTTGACGCCCGACGACAGCCTGCTGCCGGTCGCCGTGCGCCTGGGCCAGATGTTGCACACCTCCGTTCGCCTGATCACCGACTGGGTTGACGGTGGCTTCGACGTGAAACCCGGCGAAGTCGTCCTGCTCGAAAACTGCCGCGTCAACAAGGGCGAAAAAAAGAACAACGAAGAATTGGCTCAAAAGATGGCCAAGCTCTGCGACATCTACGTTAATGATGCGTTCGGCACCGCCCACCGCGCCGAAGCCACCACCCACGGCATCGCCAAATACGCGCCGGTGGCCTGTGCCGGCATTCTGATGGGCGCCGAAATCGACGCGCTGACCAAGGCACTGGGCAATCCGAAGCGTCCGCTGGTCGCCATCGTCGGCGGCTCCAAGGTGTCGTCCAAGCTGACCATCCTCAAGTCGCTGGCCAGCAAGGTGGACCAGCTGATCGTCGGCGGTGGCATCGCCAACACCTTCCTGCTCGCCTCCGGCAAGCGGATCGGTGATTCCCTGGCCGAAGCCGATCTGGTCAAGGAAGCGCACGCCATCATGGACATCATGAAGGAACGCGGCGCCGAAGTGCCGCTGCCGGTCGACGTGGTCGTCGCTGACGAAGTCTCTGCCCTGGCCCGTGCCAACAAGATTTCTGTCGATGACGTGCATGTCCATGACCGCATCCTCGACGTCGGCCCGAAGACCGCCGCCATGCTGTCGCAAATCATTGCCAACGCCGGCACCATCGTCTGGAACGGCCCGGTGGGCGTCTTCGAACTGCCGCAGTTCGCCGGCGGCACCAAGATGATGGCTTCCGCCATTGCCCATTCCGAAGCATTCTCGATTGCTGGCGGTGGCGACACCTTGGCGGCCATCGCCAAGTTCCATATTGCGGATGACGTCGGCTACATTTCCACCGGTGGCGGCGCCTTCCTGGAATTCCTCGAAGGCAAGACCCTGCCGGCCATCGCTGTGCTGGAAGAACGTGCCGCGAAATAATCCCGCAAGACGTCGACCGTAGTATCGCTGCTACGGTCGACCGGAAAAAAAGCCAAAAAACCAAATAAAAACAGGGATGGAGAAGACATGTTACGCCACACCAAGATCGTTGCCACGCTAGGCCCCGCCTCATCGTCGCCCGACATTCTCGAGCGCATGGTGCAAGCCGGCATCGATGTCGTCCGGATGAATTTCTCGCACGGCACCGCCGATGACCACAAGGCCCGCGCCGAGGGCATCCGGGCTGCCGCTGCCAAGCATGGCCGCACTGTCGGCATCCTCGGCGACCTGCAGGGGCCGAAAATCCGGGTCGGCAAGTTCGAGAGCGGCAAGATCACGCTGGTCGTCGGCGAAGCCTTCGTTCTCGATGCGCAGTGTGCGCTCGGCAATCAGGAACGCGTCGGCCTCGACTACAAGGATCTGCCCAAAGACGTGGTCGGCGGTGACATTCTCCTGCTCGACGATGGTCGACTGAAACTCCAGGTCACGGGCGTGCGCGGCCATGAAATCCAGACGCGCGTGCTGGTCGGCGGCGAGCTGTCGAACAACAAGGGCATCAACCGCCAGGGCGGCGGCCTGACTGCGCCAGCGCTGACGGCCAAGGACATGGATGACATCAAGACAGCCGCTCAGATCGGTGTCGATTTCGTCGCCGTCTCCTTCCCCAAGAGCGCCGCCGACATGTACATGGCGCGCCAGCTGCTGCGTGCTGCCGGCAGCACCGCCGTGCTGATCGCCAAGATCGAGCGCGTCGAGGCCATCACCAATCTGGCCGAAATCCTCGATGCCTCGGACGGCATCATGGTCGCCCGCGGCGACCTCGCCGTCGAAGTCGGCGATGCCACGGTGCCCGCGCTGCAGAAAAAAATGATCCGCATGGCGCGCGACAAGAACAAGCTGACCATCACCGCCACGCAGATGATGGAGTCGATGATCCTGTCGCCGGTGCCGACCCGGGCCGAAGTGTCCGACGTCGCCAACGCCGTGCTCGACGGCACCGATGCGGTCATGCTCTCGGCAGAAACCGCGGCTGGCAAATACCCGGTCGAAGTCGTCGAATCAATGGCCCGCATCTGCGTCGAAGCCGAGCGTTCGGCCGAAGTCACCCTCGACCGCGAATTCCTCGACCGCGTCTTTACCCGCATCGACCAGTCCATTTCCATGGCCGCCATCTGGACGGCACATCACCTCAAGGTCAAGGCCATCGCCGCCCTCACCCAGTCCGGCTCGACCGCCCTGTGGATGAGCCGCATGAATTCCGGCGTGCCGATTTACGCACTGACGCCGGATGCCGAATCGGTCGGTCGCATGGTGCTCTATCGCGGCGTCTGCCCGCTGCGGATGAACCAGCAGCACACCGATCGCGACCTGCTGCTGGCAGAAGCCGAGCAACTCCTGATCGATCGCGGTGTCGTAACCAAAGGCGACCTGATTGCCCTGACCATCGGCGAACCAATCGGCTGCGCCGGCGGCACCAACACCCTGAAGATCGTCCGGGTCGGCGAGCACCAAGTCGCCTAGCCCTGTAAAATAGACCAATTAACTAATCAAGCCACCGAACAGGAGTCCCCATGCCGCTCGTATCCATGCGCCAACTGCTCGACCATGCCGCCGAAAACGGCTACGGTCTGCCCGCCTTCAACGTCAACAACATGGAACAGGTCTGGGCCATCTGCGAAGCAGCCAGCCAGATCGACGCCCCGGTCATCATGCAAGCCTCGGCCGGTGCCCGCAAATATGCCGGCGAGCCCTTCCTGCGTCACCAGATCCTGGCCGCCCTCGAAGCCTACCCCAACCTGCCCATCGTCATGCACCAGGACCACGGCCAGAGCCCGGCCATCTGCATGGGCGCCATCCGCTCCGGCTTCACCTCGGTGATGATGGACGGCTCGCTGGAAGCCGATGGCAAGACCGTCGCCTCCTACGAATACAACGTCGCTGTTTCCCAGGAAGTGGTCAAGCTCTCGCACTCCATCGGCGTTTCCGTTGAAGCCGAGCTCGGCGTTCTCGGCTCGCTGGAAACCATGAAGGGCGACAAGGAAGACGGCCACGGCGCCGACGGCCACATGACCCGCGAACAGCTGCTCACCGACGTCGACCAGGCCGCCGACTTCGTCAAGCAGACCAACTGCGATGCGCTGGCCATCGCCATCGGCACCAGCCACGGCGCCTACAAATTCACCAAGAAGCCCACCGGCGACATCCTCGCCATCGACCGCATCAAGGAAATTCACGCCCGTATCCCGAACACCCATCTGGTGATGCACGGTTCTTCCTCCGTGCCGCAGGAGCTGCTGGCTGAAATCCGCGAATTCGGCGGCGACATGAAGGAAACCTACGGCGTGCCGGTTGAGGAAATCGTCAAGGGCATCGCCCATGGCGTGCGCAAGATCAACATCGACACCGACATCCGTCTCGCCATGACCGGCGCCATTCGTCGCTACCTGTTTGAAAACCCTTCCAAGTTCGACCCGCGCGATTACCTCAAGCCGGCCCGCGAAGCCGCCAAGAAAATTTGCTTGGCCCGCTTCGAAGCCTTCGGCTGCGCTGGCCGCGCCAGCCAGATCAAGCCGATGTCGCTTGAAAAGATGGCCGAACGCTACGCCAAGGGCGAGCTGAACCAGATCGTCAAATAAACGGAATAGCCCCCGAAAAAAATGGCCGCAGATTGCGGCCATTTTCTTTGGTGGCGCTGTTGCGCGGGAAAACCGACTTAGCGCAGCAGCACTTTGCTTCCCGAAGCAGCCATTTTTTCGAGCCCGTTGACGACGCCGATACTGGCCTTCTCCATACGGGCGATCGCCTGCACTGCGGCGCGAATTTCGCCGGACAAACGCAGCGTCAGCGCCTCCTTGCCAAAGGCATGCACTTCCTTGTGCGGCGTCTCGATGTCGCGATAGCCGGGCAGTTTTCCATAGAGCGTTCGCCCCTCTCCTTCGTAATACCACTTGCCCAGACGGCATCCGGTATGGGCGGCAAGGTCGCTGGCCCCCTTGTCGGAAAGCCCGAAAAACACCTTGTAGATCTCGAACTTGAAGATCAGGTGATCGAGCTTGGCCAGTTCGACGAAGGTCCGCAAGGCGGAGGTGCTGATCGCATTTTCCATTTTCTGGGCCAGATCGAGCGCCTGCCCCATGTCGCGCGCCATGCCGTGACCATTGACACTGAACTCCCGCGATTGGGACGAGAGCGTATCCATGCGCGCCTTGACCAGCGTCGACTCGCTCTGGATGGCACGGACCAGCGGGGTGATTTCCTTGGTCGCACCATCGGTCTTGGCCGACAGCGCCTGAACCTCCTTGGCCACAACGGCAAAGCCTCGCCCCTGATCGCCCGCCCGGGCCGCCTCGACTGCAGCGTTCATCGATAGCAAATGGGTCTGGGCGGCGATCTGCTGAATCAATTCGACAATCTGGCTGATTTTCCGGCTCTGCGCATGCAGTGAATCGACGTCTTCGACCGTCGCCGACGAATCATCCGCCAGCGTCTCCAGCTTGCCGGACATGTCCTCGACGGTCGCCCGGGTTTTTGCCGACACGCTCGCCGCGTCCGATGCCCGATCACGCTCGCTTTGCATCGAGGCGGCCATCTCGGCCATGCTTTTCTGCGATTCGGCAAATGAGACACTGAACTGCGCCAGACATTGACCCAGCGCCCGATACATGCGGATCTGATCGCGTGCCTCGGCAAGCTCCTCACGCAGGCGCTCATTTTCCCTGGCCAAGCCATGGGTCGGATCAGCGTCGTCGAAATCCGTGACGTCAATTGCCTGAGAATCAATAGTCATAGGATAGCCACCTTGAACAATTCGCAAATACGGCCAAGCCGTAAAATTCATTAATAATGATAAAAGCACTCTATCAGGCTGGCGATTCAATCGCAATCAATCGGAGTGCTTCATGACGCATCGGACCAGCAAACCATGAGGGCCGGCTCAATCTTTCCCTACTCAACAGGATTTCAATTTCGGCCATATTTCCCGGTTGACCGTAGCAATCGGATCACTCAGCAATAAGCAGTCGACTCACTGAACAATCCGCGCAAAAACCCGTCGACAGAACCATCTGCAGCGATGCACCATCCAGCCTTGATCGGCAATCCCCACCCCGAATGCCCCCATGCTCAACCCCGACCTCGCACAGCTCTTCAAGTACCGCTCCTTTGCCTTTTTCTCCGGCTCACGCTTCACCGGCATGGTCGCCAACCAGATGCTGATGGTGGCCGTCGGTTGGCAGATGTATGACATCACTGGCCGCGCCTGGGATCTCGGTTTGGTCGGCCTGTTCCAGTTCGTTCCCGCCCTGCTGCTCACCCTGCCGGCCGGCCACGCCGCCGATCACTTCAATCGCGGCCGCATCTACGCCGCCTGCATGTTCAGCCAGGCGCTGGTGGCCGTCAGCCTGTTCGCCGCGACGCAGACCGGCAGCGAATCGCGCGAGCTGATACTCGGTCTGTCGATCATTCTCGGCGTCGCCCGCGCCTTCCAGATGCCGGCGCAGCAGGCGCTGATCGCGCTGCTCATCCCGCAGCGCCTGCTCGGCCATGCCATCGCCATTAACGCCAGCGCCATGCAGGCGGCAATCATTGGCGGCCCGGCATTGGGCGGTGCGCTCTATATTCTGGGCGCCACCGCTGTCTATTCGGCCAGCACCGTCCTGCTGTTTGTCGCCGGCGGGCTGATGCTGACCGTCCGCTACAACCAGACCCCGCCCCCCGGCCAGACCAGCCTGCGCACCGTGCTGGCCGGCGTACATTTCGTCTGGCAAAACAAGATCCTGCTTGGCGCCACCACGCTCGACCTGTTTGCCGTGCTGCTCGGCGGCGCCACCGCCCTGCTGCCCATGTTCGCCCGCGACATACTGCACACCGGCCCGGAAGGCCTCGGCTTGCTGCGCGCAGCCCCCGCCGCCGGGGCCTTTCTGATGTCCCTCGCCTTGCTCCGCTGGCCGGTCCATCGCCGCACCGGCCACATCCTGCTCGCCTCGGTGGCCATCTTTGGCCTGGCCACGATTGTCTTCGGACTATCCACCCACTTCGGCCTGTCTCTACTCGCGCTGGCTGTCACCGGCGCGGTCGACAACATCAGCGTCGTCATCCGGCAAACGCTGGTTCAGGCCGACACGCCCGACGAAATCCGCGGCCGCGTCTCGGCCGTCAACTCCATCTTCATCGGCGCCTCCAACCAGCTCGGTGAATTTGAATCCGGCGCAACTGCCGCCCTCCTTGGCCCGGTCGGCTCGGTTGTCCTGGGCGGCGTTGGCACCGTCGTCATTGCCTTGCTCTGGCTCAGGCTGTTCCCCAAGCTGGCGGCGCGTGACCGCCTGGTTGAATGATGACAAGGTGCCGCAACGGCGCCATTCACAAAGCATTTTCTGAATTACACAAACCCGGGAACTGACCAAGCAAGCCCCGGTCGTACCAGACAACATACTGTCGACAATTTCCCCGAGGCCACATGAACACCGCCATCAACACCAAACAAGTGAAGCCGCTGCACCAACAAAATCAACAACTCGCCTGGAGCACGGCCAGCCGCCTTCCCTGGACAGGATCGTCCAGCGCCGAACGGCAATTCAGCCTCAGCCAGCAGAAACAAATCGAACGTCAGGCACGTAACCAAAGCGGTTGCCTGTAGCCCGCAGAAAGCGATAGCGCGGCTCTTCAGGTATTTTCAGTTAGACGCGGATTGCCCCAAGGCAAGCCGAGAATTACGGAGGCACAAACATGCTTGAACTGAGCAGATGGCGCTCGTCGTACAGCGTTGGTAACTGGGTGCTGGATAACCAGCACAAGGTACTGCTCGGGCTATGCGAGGAAGCCCTCGAACTGGTGCCGGAAGACAACGCCTACGAGTCGCCCGGCCATCGCTTCCGCTACGCCCAGGAAGACTTGCTCGCCTGCATCGATGAGCACTTCAGAACCGAAGAACGCCTGCTCAAACGATGCAGCCAGGCAGCCTTTGAGCGGCATCATGAAGAACACACGCGCTTCTGGAAAATGCTGAGCCAAAAGTTGCAGGAAATCGCCGATGGCAACATCGGCCGTGATGAGTTTCGCCAATTTCTGACCGAATGGTGGTCGCACCACATACTTCAGTCGGACCGCGCATTCTCGCATCTGATCCAGCGCCCCGGCTGACTGCCAGCCGGCGGCCAAATGGTCGCCAATGGAATTTCAGATTTTGCCCGATTTTTCCGGTTGACCGTGGCAATCGCCTGCAGGTGATTTTTTGCAGAAAAATTCACTCATTTCGGCAAGCATTTGCCACCGCACCAAATCTCCCCCATCAGACCGCGATCAGCCGCAACACGGTGATCTCCGAAGGCGCGCCGAAACGCTTGGGTGGCCCCCAGTAGCCAGTACCACGGCTGGTGTAAACCATCAGTTGGCCAAGCCGGTGCAAGCCGGCCGTAAAAGGCTGCTGCAACGGTACAAAGTGATTCCATGGCCAGAACTGGCCACCGTGAGTGTGGCCCGAAAGCTGAAGGTCGAAGCCAGCCGCTTCTGCAGCGGCCGCCGAGCGAGGCTGGTGCGCCAGAAGGATGCGCGGCACATCGGACGGACTGCCCGCCAGTGCCGCCAGCGGATCGCTGGCCTGCGCCGCATCGAAGGCACCAGCCGAAAAGTCTGTCACCCCGGCCAGTACAAAGCGGGCACCACGGTGGTCAATAACGACATGGCTATTGTGCAACCCGCGCAGGCCGATACGCTCGAATTCGCCGATCCAGGCCGCCGCGCCAGAATAATATTCGTGGTTGCCGGTGACCACATAACTCCCATGCCGGCTAAGCATGCCGCCAAGCGGCGCGGTATGCGCGCTCAACTGCTCGACGCTGCCGTCGACCACATCACCGGTAATCACGACCAGATCAGCGTCCAACGCATTGACGCGGTCGACAATGGCCTGGACGTAGTCGCGCTTGATCGTTGGCCCGACGTGAATGTCGCTGAGCTGAACAATGCGGAACCCCGCCAGCGCCTGCGGCAGCCCGGCCAGCGGAATATCCACCTGGACGACGCGAGCCACTCGCCGCGCATTGACATAACCCACCAACGTAAACAAGCCGGCCAGACTGAGGACGGCAATCGCGGTCGGCTCGGCCAGCGACGGCGCATCAGCGACCAACCGGACGATGTCGCGCAGCACAGTCAACACCAGCACCGAAGAAAACAACCCCATCGCCAGACCGCCCAGCCAACTGAGCCGGTCAGCCAGCGCCTGACGCGCAACGAGAAAGCGCCTAAGCAGCCCCAGCGGCACTAGAAAAGTCGATATCACCAGCCCGCCAATCACCAGCGCCAGCCCCGCCGCACCGAGATCAAAAGCAGGCAGCAGGCGCCAGCCAATATAGGCATGCAGCCCCCCGATGAACGGCAAAAACCGCCACAACGCGCGGCGCAAACGACCCGGCAAAACATCATGTCGGGATGACGGTAGATGAACAGCACTGGCCTTGGCCATGGAACTCCTTCTCACTTCGGACTGGCCCTCGCCTTGCCATGCATACGCACAGTGAAAGGCTTAATTCGGGGGCTAATGACAGATACCGAGTTTTCGCAGTAGTTCAATCCTGCCCCCCATTCGACAAAAACCGGGCATGGCAGGCGAGCAATAGGCACGCATATTGTGGTCCGGTGAAAGAGGGTTGTTGGTGAGCATTCGGGAAATTTCAAGCTTGAAGAATCTGAGCGGCAGCTTTTAGACTTCAGCTACTCACATTTTGTGCCCTTAGCGGAAGTTCGACTTACTGTGATTTCCATACACCCAGCAGAAAAAATCCGAGTGCGAGAACTTGAGTTGCCACAATAAAAACCGGAACGCCCCCATCTTCCTTTGGGAACCAACCAATAGAAAACGCCTTCTGTAGCGTCGAAATTAGATTCTCGCCAGTCTTCGGATTCAACGAATTTCGTAGCCCAAACACAATAAGCCGAGCCTGACAGTTGCTCCAAAAAACCAAAATACACATAGAAACGCACTCTTTTGCGCTCAGATGCCAAAAGGATTGGGCGAGTCCAAGGCTCATAACCCCCATCACTATCAGTATCATCCCAAATACCGATACCGAAAGTGATTGACGATAGAGTTGTTTGTTTTGCGCTGCATGAGCGTCGTCCCAGTTTGGCAGCCTTCCATACTGTGCTGCAAACTCACCCATAAACAAGAGGACGCTGCCAATGCAAAGGAATATTCCGGCGATTAAAAATGTCACTAGGCCCTCCCAAACCCACAATAAATATATAAATCATATAGCATATCGATTGGCTGCTCTTGGCCGAATGTGTGAGTCAGGCATGAGTTCAGGAAGCAGCCAGTCATGGAGGCGCTCCTTCCGGGCCACCTTCAAACCCCGTATGACATGATAATGAGCAACTTTCAACGAGCTGCTGCAATGATGGAACCACGTATTGTTGGAAAATTGAAGACTTGGAATGAGGACAAGGGCTTTGGATTCATCACTCCGCTGAATGGCGGCCAAGATGTCTTTGTCCACATTTCAAGCTATCCCCGTCGAGGGGGAAAACCCGTGGTGGGTGAAGCACTTTCATTCGAAGTAACCTTGAATGCGGACCAGAAGAAAAAGGCGGTGAACGTTCAGCGCCCTGGGCAACAACACAGGGATTCCGGATCGCCACCTCGGCCAATTTCGTCAGGGCGTCGAGGTGGTTCGTTCCTGGGGACTGTGGCCGGCATCGCTTTCATTGGTATGCTCATCTTTTCAGGCTACCAAGCGCTGACACCCCGATTCAAAGGAACAACTTCAGCGGCCAAAATCACTGTTCCGGCCACTGCAGCAGAGATGCCAGGAAAATTTTTTTGCGATGGCCGACACTATTGTTCCCAAATGACGTCGTGCGAGGAAGCTACTTATTTTCTACGGCACTGCCCAGGAACAGAGATGGATGGTGACGGAGATGGAGTGCCTTGCGAGTCGCAGTGGTGCTCTAGCCCGTTTGCCAAGTAGGCAGCCAAGGGATCACTCGCGCTCCTGGATTTTTCTCTGATGGCTGAAGTCGGCCTGATATCTGACGTTCGAACAGTCTTGGCAGTATTAACGGAATGGTCGAACAGCTATCCGCGCCTAACCACCACTCTCGCAACCCCATCCCGATAGCTCGATCTGCAATTACGATCAACGGCGACCCAACCCCGCCCGGGGAAAAAAATTCGATTTTTGGGCGTTTTCCCCGGTTGACCGTAGCCATCTGCTTAGCGTCCCCGCTTTCGGTTTTTTGAATCAACGTCGGCTGCAGGAATTGGTTATCTCATAACGCTCCACGCGTCTCCTGCAGTTCCAGATGCACTCAATGCAGATGCCCCTGGTTGATTTCGCTGCCGGGTTTCAGCATCAAGGCGACGAGGGCTGCGGTGATGCCGGTTAGGCACCAGAACATGAAGAAGCCGATGGAGTAGACCACTGTCGGGCTCCAGTCCACCGGTTCGCCAAACAGATAGAGTAGTTTTGGGTCGATGAAGGTGAAAAAGAATGCTTCGCCCGCCGCTGCGGTAGCGAAGGATAGAAACAGCAGATTGATCCATTTGGGCATATTTGACCTCTATTGACGGGGGAAGTGCGCTGGGTTGATAGGGACTGCCTGAGCATCCGCATGCCTCGCGCATTTTAGACCATGGATCCCGACAAAGTTCGGGTGTTGCACGCCATGACATTTTCAAAACTTGCCGAAAATATTGCTGTCATCCAGTAAGCTTGGGTTTCAATTTTGGGAGAAGTATTCATGTGCCATTACCGCTCTGTGATGCCTTGCAATACCCGCCCGCTTTTGGCCGGGGCCTGAGCCATGCTGGCCGGCAAAATTGCGACGCTGCTGATCATTGCCACTGTCCTGTCGCTGATCAGCGCGCTGATCGTGGCCAGTCGCTATCGGGCGGCCATGAAGCGCTTGATGAAAATGCCGTTGACCGCAGCAAGCCCGCCGCCTGCGGCGCTCCCTTCTGCGATGGATGCTTCGCCTTTCGCCGTCAGCCTTGATGACAACGATCTGGCTTATCGCCACCTGATCGGCGCCTTTGTCGGCCTGACGGTGGTCATGGCGCTGACCCGAACCCTGATCACGCAGATGGTGGCCGATGGGCCGATCACCCTGCTCACCATCAGCGCCTTGGGCGCCGCCTACTCGTGGCCTGTCGTGCCGGTTATTGCCGTGCTCGGCCGCTGGCGGCGTCGGCAACTGGTTGGCGCACTGGTGCTGTGGTTCGTCGCTGCGGTTGCCTTGATGAGCTGGCGCACGACGGAGGCGGTGAGCTTTGCTCAGGTTTTTAGCTGGATGCTGATCGACATCGGCTTGCCGCTGATCGTGGTGACATCGCTGTGCCTGGGTGGCGCGACGCGGGCAATCGGGCCATGGCTGGCGCCGCTCTTCATCCTGCTTTGCTGGTCATCGCAGGCTGGCGTTGATCTGCTGGCCCGGCTGGTGGATGAGCGCAGCCATTTGATCGACTGGCTGGTCAGTTATTTCAACCCAGTGGCCGGCATTGCGCTCTTCGCGCTGCTGCCGTGGATTCTTGCCTGGTGGCCCGTGCGGGCCATTGGCCGCTGGCTGGCCAAGGCTTATTCCGAGCGCCGCATCTCCGAGCTGTTTTACCTGTTCTCCGCCGTGTGGACCATTGCCCTGACCGGCCCGGCCGTCATGTCCATCAGCAGTATTGGCTGGGCCGGGCTGGTTACCTACCTACCGCTGCTCTGGGTTCCGGTCGGCGCCTGGCTGATGCAGCGAACGCTTGGTGCCCAGCGCAAACAGGGCCGGCCACCGACCTTGCTGGTGCTCCGCGTCTTTCAGCAGGATGCCAATGTTCAGGACTTGTTCGACCGGGTGATCGAGCGCTGGCGCCTGACCGGCAACACGGTTCTGATCGCCGGCACCGACCTGGTGGACCGAACCATCGATGCCGACGATATTTTCACTTTTCTGGATGGTCGCCTGGGCGAACGCTTTATCCACCAACCGGCCGATGTCCCCCGCCGGCTGGTGGCCTTTGAGTGGCAGAGCGATGTTGAAGGGCGCTATCGGGTCAATGAATGCTATTGCCACGACAGCACCTGGAAGGTGGCGCTGGCCGAGCTGCTGCGTATCAGCGACGTGGTTCTGATGGACCTGCGCAATTTTCAGTCATCGAACGAAGGTTGTTTGCATGAGCTGCGCGAATTGGGCGCATTGCCGGGCGATCCCCGCGTCGTTGTTTTGATCAACGAGCATACCCATCTCGACAGTGCCCGCGCTGCCACCAGCAATGCCCCAGGCAAACGCTTTGTCTGGCTGAAACAGGAAGGGGCGACACCGCCAGCCACGGCGCAGGTATTGGCGGCATTGCTGGGCGAGGCATCGGCCACGCCCGGGCACTGAAACTATCGTGCGAAAAGGATCTTGCCCTCAGGCGTTTCCGGTTTTGATGTCGAATTTAAGGGCAGTGCTCTCGCCCGGCAATGAGGGATGGCCCAGGCTGATATAGCCGCTGTGTGGCAGATTCAGCATGGTCTTTCTGACGATGCGTGGCTTGCCGCCGTCAAACGCCATGAAGGTGCCGTTGGTGCTCACATCCACCAGCACATAGCCATCACGTTGATAAATGATCTTGCAATGCTGGCGCGAGGCTTTTGGGTCGATCACGGTGATGTCATTGCCAGAATCGCGGCCAATCGTGATGACCGGATGATTGTGCCCGAAACTGCACTCAATGCCGTCCAGCGAGAACGTAATGGATGTTTGGCCATGTGCCGCAGGCACGCTGACTTCCGGCGTTTTTTGCGCGGTGGGTGACGGCAGCCGAAGCATCGGCAGCATTTGCCAATTGACGACATGGGCAACAACGTCGATTCCGGCGTCATCCACCGGGGAAACGGCAGCGCTCAGGCTGGTTGGCAGTTCGCTCGCTACCGCATCTGACACCACAATGCTGCCCTCGCCGAGAATGCTGGCGAACTTGATCGCCGCAATCTCGGCCAGATCAATTGAATTGCCGGAACGGGGCCTGGCATCAGCGGACTGGATACCAATTTTTAACGCGATCTGGGTCTCCGAAATCTGCGGAATGACAGCGCAGCGCCGCTGCATTTCGCCAGCCCCCAGCACAGCCGCTTCGGCAGTTTGAAATTCGGCCAGCAGGCCCCGGGGCATCTGCCGAACAACCTTGCCGCTCAGCGCGGCGACCACGCGCTCCAGCCGCACCAGCCGGCGACGAACGAGCTTTTGCAGTAAGGATTCATCGGGTTCTGCGGCATGAAGAACACTTTCCGATACCGCCGCATGGACCAGATACACGCGTCCCGTGTCGCGCATCCCGGCAAGGATATCGGTCGCGGAAACGGATGTTTCGGGCACTGATTGCTTGTCAAACATAGTCTGCCTGTGCAAAAAATCGATATTCGCCGTCGTCATCAGGGATAAGCGAAGCACTTCAAAAGGCTTCTCGCGCAGTTTATCCTGAATTATCAGTTTCTACTTTAGTGATAAATCTCACGACTGACTCCAGCGCTCGCATTTTATGGCATTGTCAAACAATCTGGCTAGTTTCAGTGCGATCAATTTCACATTCCGACTTAAAAATCAATGCTTCATCATCAGTTGCTACGCCGTGAAGCAAGATACAAAAATGATGAAAACATAAGCCAAGCCAGCAAAATTTTACAAAACAGACAAATTTCATTTTCACCAGTTTTTTCCAGTTGACCGCAGCAAGCCTGCTTTGTCCGCAACAAAGGACAAGGGCGGTTATCTGGGCAAACTGACCAGCGTCACCAGGGTTCCATTCTGGCTGCCCTCAATCGGCATGGCGGAGGCCGGCGCGTGCAGTTGCCACTGGTTCAGATCGCGCAGGTTGTGCCAGCGCGTTGGGTCGCCGCGGCCCGTATAGAGCTGGTACCAGTAGATGTTGGCGGCGGTGGCATTGGGGAATTTCCGCCGCGTCGAGCGCAGCATGCTGCAACAGATACCGCAGGGGCTGTAGTCGCGCAAATGCATGTCCACGCGGGTCACCCGGCCTAACCACCTGCGGCCTTCAGCAACCGCGTCGACCTGCTCGACCCAGTGGTCGAACTGGCGTTCGGCATGGGTCTGGTTGCCAGCCGTATCCGGGTTGAGGCTGCCGGTGTTCCAAGTCACCAGCTGGACGCGATTGGCCTCCGGTTCCAACACGATACCGCCGATGGCCCGGCCCCGCGCCGAGCGGGTGGTCGCGCTGTCATGCGCTGCATCGAGTTCATTGAAGCTTCTGGCGTTAGGCCCCGTCGTACTGCGCGCTCCTTCCGGCGTCGCACCTATCGGCGTGCTCGCACCCGGACGGGCTGGCGCTGCGGCAGGCCCCGGTGCCAGCGTCAGTTCGATATTGGCGCGCACGCTGCGCCCGCGCGGCACCGCGCCCTGCGGCCGGAGCAAGGCGATCGGCGCCGTCGGATTGGTCTCGACCAAAACCTGCACTTCGCCATCGGGATTGGGCGGCGAAAGGCTCAGCCGGCGAATGCCCTGAGCGCGATTCTGCGCCGCCACCCGTTGCAGGATCGGATCGACCTGTTCCAGCGAGCGCGCTCCAGCCAGCTCCCGGGTCAAAGCAGCAAGCACCGGCCCACGCAGTGCACTGGTGGGCGAGGTATCACGCGCCAGGAAACGGCGCCCGATGCCGGCGATCCAGTCGACCACCCGATCCAGCGCCCGGTCGATCGGCGCACGAATGCGGTTGATGATGTTGGTAATCGCGTCGCTAACCCGGCCCAGCCCGACCAGGCGAGCGAGGAAGCTGATGACCAGCGTCAGCAACCCGGCCATGGTCTGTTCGACGCGGTTGGCGGCCGCAGCGATGACGCCGCCGGCGATGGCAGCGATTGAGTCGATGAAGGCAGCAGCGACCTGAGCGATCTGGCGCAGCCGTTCGACGAAGAACATCACCGTGTTGTAGATGGCGATGATGGCTTGAATGAAGGCCCCGGCCGGATTGAGCATCGACACCAGGCGGGTCACGGCGGCCATCACGATGCGGTCGCGGACAAAGTTCATCACCTGTTCGATGACCATTTCGCGCAAGTTGCTCAGGCTTTCACGGATGCGCTCCCACGCCGCAGCAGGTCCGTCGCGAACCAGCGTGACGACAATATCGAAGCCGGTTTCCATGGTGGCAACAGCCCTTTCACCCACCACGCGAACCAGTTTGCCGCGCACGTTCTGCCAGGTCAGGCCAAGCACGCTGAGCACGAACTTGATGATCTCCTGCAGCGTAAACGCCTGCGGGATGTAGATGTTGGCCGCCCCCATGGCGCCCGTCAGCCAGCCGATCAGTGAAGCGCGCAGATGGGCAAGAATGTTCGCTGCAAACTGCCGGAAGCCCTGAATGGCGGCGCGCACCAGATTGCGCACGAAACCGATGGGGTTGGCGACGATGGTGCGGAAAGCCCCGGCCGCCCGCCGCAGGTAAGGCATGACGGCCGGTGCGACGACATCGAAGATGATTTCGAGCAGGCTCATCACCTGCGCCCCGGCCCAGCTGACGAAGCGCCCGGCGAAGTCGCCAAAGACACGAACGATGCGGCCGAAGGTTTGCACCGGCGTCAGCAGGTCGTTGATACCGAGGCTGCGCAGCGTGCTGAGGAACAGGCCGGGCAAGGCGCTGACAAAGCCCATCAGCCCGGCCAGCGCACCCTGGAACCAGGCCATGGCGCGCGGCACGGCGCGGCTTTGCTGCAGGTTCTGCCAGACTTCTTCCTGGCCGATCAGGCGCATGAAGCCACCGATCAGGGTTTCGGCGGTGCGCGGCACCGGGTCGCCGGTGATCGGGTTACGGCCGAGCACAGCGCACAGCAGATCCCAGCCGCGCGTGCCTTGGGCCAGCCCGGCCAGCGGCCGCAACACGGCATCGCGGATGAACTGGAGGATGCCGGAAACGAGGTTGCCGACGAAACTCGTGATGCGCGCAATCGGCTCGGTCACGATGCGCTTGGCCCGCTCCCAGACGCCGCCCAGATCGAAGATGTCGGTCCAGCTCAGCGAATTGAGGAAGCGGTCAACGGCCTGCCGGATGCTGCTGGCAACCAGCCCGAGGCTGTTCATCTGCTGCTGCGCCCAGCCGGCTACCCGGTCGATGATGCCGTAGCCATCCAGCGCCCGGGTGATCAGCGCGCCGCCCGGCATCAGCTCGACGAGGGCGCGCAAGAGATTCCCCGGCGAGCGGTCGACGGCCCGCATGTTGATCGGATTGACGCCGAGCACCAGCGTGAACATGCGGAAGCCGGGAATGAAATTGGCGTGCTCGGCAAAGTAGTTGAGGGCATCACCAAGGCCGAGGCGCTGCACGGCCGGGGCGCTGCGTTCGCTCACCTGCGGCGCCAGGCTGCGCTGAATCTGTCGTTGGGCTTGCGGTGCGGCGCCCTGCTGGATGGTGTGGGTCAGTTCATGGGCGAGCAGTTCGCGCCCCTCGCCGCTGGCCGGATTGAATTGTCCGGCGCCGAAATGAATCTGGTTGCCGACGGTAAAAGCCGCCGCATTGAGGGCACTGCTGGCCTGCGCGGCGCGGGCATCGCGATGAATGCGCACGGCGCTGAAGTCGGCACCGAAACGGGACTCCATGTCCTGACGTACCGCCTCGGGCAGCGCTTCGCCGCTGCTGGCCGGCGGTTTGGGCACTGTTTGTTGCGGCCGTGTGAGCGGAGCAACAGCCGGGCCTTGGACTGGATTGGCTCGATGCAGCGTCGCCGGACTGACCACACTGGCCGGCCGTGCGGCCGCCGTCGCCGGCATACTGACGATGCTGCGCGCGACGTGGCGGGCCTCGACCTCGGCCGCATCGCCGGGCGCCGAGACGCGCAGGCTCTGACACTGGACACGCGTTCCTGTGTTGTGCCCCACCACCGGCTCGGCGACCTTGACGGCCGCTGCCGGCATCGGCGGTGCGGGGCGATTGACCAGGCGGGCGGCGGCTTCCATATCAAGCCCGGTTAAAAGCCCCGGCCCTCCTTGTGCAGTTCGCGGCGCAGGCCGTCATTGATATCCTCGACCGCCAGCCGACGGTCGCCGCGCACCAGACTGCGCAACGCGGCGTAGCGGATGATATTGATGATGGTGCCGCCAGAAATCTCATGCTTTTCGGCCAGCCTAACGAAATCGAGATCGACATCGCGTTCAAGCAAGGCCGGCACCGACTCGGTCCACAGGCGATAACGCTCCTCGGCCTGCGGCATCGGGAAAGCGATAACCGACTGGAAGCGGCGGGAGAACGCATCGTCGATATTGCCGCGCAGGTTGGACGACAGGATGACAACGCCGGAAAAATCCTCGATGCGTTGCAGCAGGTAGCTGACTTCCTGATTGGCGTAGCGGTCGTGGGCGCTATCGACACGAGTGCGTTGGCCGAACAGTGCGTCGGCTTCATCGAAGAACAAAATCCAGCCGCGCTGTTCGGCGAGGTCAAAAACGCGGGCCAGGTTCTTTTCCGTTTCACCGATGTACTTGGAAACGACCATCGACAGATCGACGCGATGCACCTCGCGCTCGCACAGCTTGCCGAGCAGGCAGGCGGTCAGCGTCTTGCCGGTGCCTGGTGGCCCGTGGAACAGGCAGGTGTAGCCGGGCCGCACACGCGCCGCCATGCCCAACGTGTGGAGCAGGGTTTCACCGTGTTCCAGCCAGTCGCGAACTTCTTCCAGATGGGCCAGCGTCGCCGGCGGCAGGACCAGATCAGCCCAGTTCAGGCCGGTTGTCACGCGCTGGGCCGGCAGTGCATCGGCCTCGCCGCCGGGCGCATCAAGATTGAAAAGCGCGAGCAATGCCGGCACCGCTTGCAGGCGGCCGGCGAGGATGGATTCACCGGGCGGCGACTCCAGCGGCAGCAAGACATTGCCGGCAAGCAGCGCTTCGCCGTGGGTGAGCAGATGGATGACGCGCAGGCGTTCGGGCAACGCGTCGCCAGCTAGCAGAAAACAGGCGGTCTCGCCGGTCGGGATGAAATGCCCGGACGCGGCGCCCTGCACGCCGCCAAATTCGCTGTAGCCGCGCTGGCTGGCAGGGTTTCTCGCCCACAGGACGTCGAGCAATTGCGGCCTGAGCAGCGGGGCCAGCGCGAGCAGCATCACGGCCCGTTCCTCGACCGTCAACGCCTGCTGCCGCAGGAATTCGGCGTAGGGCGACGGGCTGTCGTCGAGCATCGGCGGCGCCCGGTCGCCGGGCAAGACCGGGCTGGCCGGCTTTTCGGCGAAGTAGGTATCGAGGCGATGCTGCAACAGCGCCGCCAGCCAGCCGAGGTCGGCGTCGAGATCGAGGGCGGTGGCTTTCAGGCGCTCTGCCATTCGGTGTGCAGACTGCGTGGCATCCAGGGCAGGCGAATGATGGAAATGCCCCAGGGCAGGCGGTCGATCAGGAGGTCGAAAGCTTCGGCTTGCGGCCGCAACAGCCAGCCGTCAGCCGCCGGATAAAGCAGGCCGCCGCGCTGCAGGAAGGACAGGCGCAGACCGTCGATGCTGGTTCTGCCCAGCGCTGACCAGTGCTGAACGACGGCGCCGAGCAGCGCTTCGCCCTCCTCCCGCTCGGCATCGCCAAGAAGGCCGGCGGCGACGGGCAGCGGGTCATCCGGATTCAGCCCAAGCAGCAGCTTGGCGGTGCCAAGTTCGAATTCAAACGGCTCGTCGCGCCCCGTGGCCAGCCAGTTGAGCAAGGCGGCGGCTTGCGGCAACCTGGACCACGGAAAAGGCTCACCCTGCGGATGACTTTCGCCGACCCAACCGAGCGCTGCAAACAGGCGCGGCAGATACGGGTGGAGCAGGATCAGCCCGGCCGAGCGCAGGGGCTGGCCAAGGGCTTGCTCACGGTCAACCGGAAAATTCGACGAATTTTGGAATGTTTCCGACGCCAGCGCCGTCGGGTTCGCAGCACGCTGGCCGCCGCCATCCGGATGATCCGTAAGCGGTTCCGCATCGCCACCCAGCCAGGTTTCGATTTTTAGCCAGTTTTCCCGGTCGACCACAGCGAATGTTTCCAGTTGCCCGGCACAGGCCCGCGCAGCCTGCAGACATTCGCTGCGATCTTGAGCAGAACGCGCCGGGCCACCTGACAGCGCCAACAAGCCAAGCGCCTGCAAGCGCAGTGCGTGGTCAGCCGGGCGAGTGGCCGCCATTCGGCGCAACATCGCCAGACAGGCCGACGTATCGCCATCCCGGGTTTCAGCCAGGCGGCTAGCCAATGCCCACCAGCGAACGCGCCCGTCAGCATCGAGCAGTTGCAGAAAGCGGAACAAGGCATCGGCACGCGCCTGTGCCCCTTGCGGCAGATCGGCCAGCAGGCCGGGCCAGGCAGTAGCGGGCGAGGTGCTCCACTGCATGGCCTCGTCAGCCAGTTGCTGACGCAGTTGCGCCGGGTCACGCTCGGCATCGAACCAGTCGACCTGCCCGCTGATCAGGTAGTGGCGCAGGCGCCCGGTCGAGGTCAGGTCATGTCGCGACGCCGCTGACATTTGCGGCTCGGCGGTAACTGCCTCACTCAATGCCTGACGCGCGGCCTCGGCAAGCCTGACGGGCAATTCCTCGGCCAGGCGCTCAAGTGATGAAATGCGGATCGACACGTCGAGGCGCGACACATGGATTTCCCGCTCGCCGTCGTCGAGCACGGCAAATGCGCTTTCCAGCGCCGGCAACAGGCTGAGTTCGTTTTCGCGGCGCAGCATCGAGCGCACGGCAAAGGCATCGGCCGCGCTGGCGGCAGTGACCTGCCAGCGTTGTCGGCGAATGCGGTGCGTGACGCTCATGGCCGTATCCCGCTCAGCCGATGCGGAAGCCGGCGTTGGTCATCACCTGGGTGACGACCACGGCAGAACTGCCGGTATTCAGTTTGTTGGCGGTCACTGCCGTCTGCTTGAGGTTGGTCTGCAACGTGGTACTGGCTGTCTTGTCGGTGACCGTATTGATGGCAGCGCCGACCGTCTCGTAAACCGTTGCCTTGTCGGCTTCGAAACGCACTGTTTCCGGTGCGGCAACGGCGAAATACTCGACGGTCGTGCTGACCGAGGCAGCCAGCTGACTCTCCAGTTCCTTGGCCTGAGCCGCCGCCTTTTCACGCGTATCGGCCGGCACCCGGTCGTCGCCAGCCACGGCGCGCAAGCCGGTGATCTGTTCTTGCTGCCCCTTGACGATGGCCAGCATCTGCTCCATGTAGCGGTCGCTCGTCGCTGCCTTGGTACCGGCTACATCAACGCCAGTGACGGCCTTGGTGTTCTTCAGGACATCGCCCAGACTGCCCAGCGATTCACGGAAGAACGTGGCGTAGTTTTCCTGCAGTTTCAGCTCGGGCAGTATCTTGACCTCCCTGAATTCGTTCAGCGTCAGGTCGATCGGCTTGATCACCTTGATCGGGAGGACTTCGTACGGCAGGCGAATATCGGGCAGCACCAACTCGGGTTCCTCCTGATCGCTTTCGTCGTTGTCGTCGATCCAGTAGGGCAGCATCAGGTCGCCAATGACCACGCCCTTGTCGTCGTAGGCAAGCACAAACGTGCCGCCCGGCACGGTGCCGCCGAAGTGTTCGAGGCCGGGATGCTCGCCGATCATGTTGGTGAACAGCAGGCGATCCTTCTGGTCGTCCTCGCGCTTTTTCAGAATGTCGCCAATCCAGTCCACCCACTTGTGCGTCTTCGAGCCGGTCAGGGTATCCACCGGCGAAATCACATCGGTACGCATGATGTCACCGAGGTTGGCCTTGACTTTGGTCGTGTTGAGCACGGCCGTGTCGAAGCGGGTCGACCACTGAGTGTCCTTCAGGGCGGTGAAGGCCGTAAAGCTGCGGACGCTAAGCGCTTTGTTGCCGGTGCCGACCAGATCGTCACTGGCTTTTTGCAGCACGACCTTGGCCGCTGTCACCGTGTCGGCAGGCGCTGCCGCCAGCGCATTGCCGGCCGGACGCACGGCCCAGTCACCCGCGGCGGTGATGCCCTTGACCAGCTGGTCGCTGAAGGCGATGTTGTCCTTGATCTGGCTGGCCAGGTCCTGCCGCAGCAGGTAATGCAGGCTGTGCAGGCTATTCTTCTTGAACAGCGGACCGCGAATGACGAGTTCGCGCTTGTTGTGCAGCAACACACTGATCACGGCAATCGGCAGGTTGCGCTGGCGAATCAGCTTTTCGATGGCCGGCTCGGCCAGATCGACTTTGAGGCCGATATGCCCTTCGATTCGGAAGAAATCGTTGCCGCCAAGATCGCGCCGGAAAGGATCGTCCGCCGCATTCTTGTCGGCCGGCGGCATCCAGAAGTAGCCAAGGTTGTCGTCGGTTTCGTCGCGCTGGCGGCGTTCTTCGTTCCAGAATGCCCGCACATCGCTGTCGCTGCGATAGTAGATCGGCACGGCCCTTTGTTCGAGCGGCGCCGTTTCGCGGCGGCTGGGGATGACTTTCTGCCCCTGGCTGGCAGCCGGCAAAGCAAAATTGGTAATCAACAGATCAAATTTGCGCATCAGGTAACGGACGCGCTCGCGCGCTGCCCCGGCCACCAGCCACGGCGCCGGATAGCGCCCGGTGCGCAGCTGACTGGTATCGGCCAGCGCGCCGAGCAGCAGGTGCTTGGGGAAAGCGTTGGCAGACGGACACAGCACTGAGTCATCGGCAAACAGCGCCGCCCGCAGATCTGCCCAAGTGGCAACCAGATCCTTGGCGAAGGCATGGTAGTACTGGATGCCAGGTTGCGCAGCGGCCATCTTGCCAGCGATCTCCTTCAAGCGAGCAGCCCATGCGGCGGGGCTGGGCAGGTCGTCCGGCCAGCGCCCGTCGAGCGCCTTGTTCATGCTCGAAATGGCATCGATCAGCGCGGCCAGCGTGGCATTGCCGGCATTGCGATACACCGCCGCGAAGGCTTCGGCCGAGGCTATCGTCACCTTGTCGCCCGCCCCGGTACCGAGATCGGGGCGCGTGGCGAAGACGCGTGGCAACAGGCGAGCGATGTCGGCGCCGGTCGGCAATGCTGCGGTCAACCGGATTTTTTCGGCAATTTCACGATTGATCAGCAGCAGGCGTTGGGTATTACGGGCGGTACGGCCACGGTTATCGCAATCGCCGCCGGTGCACAGATCGGGATCGTTCTCGTAGCTTTCCATGAAAGCCACGGCGACCATCTGCTTCAGTTGGTCGGCGATGTCGGCCAGCGGCTTGCCGTCGCGCTTGTCTTCGGTGGTGAGCAGCTCAATCAGCGGCAGCATCTTGCCGTCAACGTAGAACGGCTCGTAGGCCGGCGCGCTTTCGTCGTAGACCAGCCAGCGGTCGAAGGCGGTATCGGCTGACCAGCCAATCAGGTCGCCGTCGCTGGTCACACCAACGCCTTTGCCGACGATGATCTGCTCCTTGCCAACGGTCGGCCACAAGCCGCCAACGATGCCGATGCCAAGCAGCTGCGTGCGGGTCAGCCGGCTTTGGTCGTCGAGATATTCAACGACGCTGTTCAGTTGCGTCTCGGTCAGGACCTGATCGCGCTCAAAAATTGCGTAATCGGTGGTCACTGCGTCGAGACGGCGGATAATCTTGAGGGGGTCGGCCATGGTCGTGCTCCCGGACTACGGTGCAGGGGCCTCGTTGGCACTGCCCAACGCAGTGCGACCGAGGACGAACGGAGGTGGTTCCAACTGGCCGCAGGGATGCAGCCCGCTGGACGGATAGACATTCTTGGCATGGGTCAGCGCATCGATCAGCGCCTTGATCTTGGCGGCCCGGTCGGCTGTGGCTGCACCCGCACGGATGGCCAGCCAGTCACGATAGCCCTTCTCGATGACAGCCATGTCGTCGCTATTCACCCAGCAGATGCGCGGCAGAATATGTGCCGGCGTTTCCTGGCGCAGGGTTTCCTCGACGAAATTGCGGAAATCCATGTCACGGAAGCGACCGGTATAGGCCGGCAGGACGATGGTGATGCGGTCGGTGTAGGGGTCGAGATCGGCGCAGTCGGTACAGCCGGGATCGACGCAGATATCCATGAAGGGATCGCCATCCTGCTCGGGCAGTAGCAGCAGGTGCTCGATGACGTACAGGCCTTCGCCGCTGTAGTAATTGCGCAGGTGGGCGATCAGCGCGGCGATGGCCAGCTCCATCGCCTCGGCGGTGGCAAAGTACTCGATGCGCCGGGCGATGACCTCACCGCCGGCATCAACGATATTGAAGTAAAAGCGGCGGTCACTGGTCGTCTTGCGTTCGTAGCCCTCGGGAAGCTCGGCGCGGGCAATTGCCCGTTCCATTTCGTTGCGCGCCTCGGTGGTGCTGATGTAATGCGTGCTGCTCGACAACAGGATCTTGCCAGTCACCGGATGACGGACGCGGAAGCGGAATTCGTCGCCCGGCGTCGAATCAATCTCGGCGTAAGTGTCGTAGGCAACTTCGGACAGGTTGCGGCGCCGCCAGTTGCTGATGTCGAGCAGGCGGGCCACGCGGTGCTCAAAGCCGGATACATTGGCGCTGTTCCACAGATCGTCAGCGCCCTTCAGGGCTGAGTTGTAGGCTTGCCCGCGCGCGCCACCTATCGCCGGATATTCATCAAGGAAAACGCATTTGGCACTGGCCGCCTGGGCCGGCCCCATGCCGAAGCGGGCCTGCATGACCGCCGAGTATTCATGGAAATCCTCGGCGTAGCGCGCCAGCAGGTGGTCAAGAAAGCGGTTGCGGCGCAGCAACCCGCTACCGTCCGGCTCGACGACCTCGCCCAGCTCGGTCGTATCGAAGCCGTCGCCATAAACCTTTTCCCAGTCCGGGAAGCTGTCGACCATCTGGCTGAAATAGCTTTGCGCCAGATCGGGCTGGGTCGAGAACAGGTCGCGGACATGCCCCAGTTGCGACTGGTAGTTGGCCATGATCTGGTCGAAGAAGAGCAGCCAGGCCTTGAACTGCAGGGCCTGCGCTGCCCGCTGTGGCGAAGCGCCAGGCGGCAGGCCAACCTCGGAAATGCCATAGATGGCGGGGAAGTGTGACTGGAAGGAGCGGTAGTTTTCCGGATCACGATAGCGGCCGAGCGGAATCGGCAGGTCTTCGATCTGGCCGTCTTCAAGCTTGAGGCGCTCGGCCAGGCGCAGATCGCCGAGCAAGGTGGCAACCTGCGCGGCATTCGGTGGGATGGGCAGGTTTTTCTTGTAGAAGACAATGCGGCCACGCGTTACCGACAGCCGTGGCTGAAGCCCGGGCGGCACCGGAATGCGCCACTTGTCGGCTGGCTCGATGGCTTTGCCGGCACTATCGAGTTCGTTGAGCAGAATGTCCCGGATCGCGACAACGCCGGGAATATGCATGATCACGCTGATCACGTCGGACAGCCTGACTTCAGTGCGCAGACCGGCGGCAGCCAGCTCATCGTCGTCGATGAAGCCGTTGACCAGCGCCGGCCCTTCGAAGATTTCGGGTATGGTCCAGGTCGAACCATCGCTCCGAACGCGGGCACGCATTTCGTCCAGCGTGTAGTTGAGCACCGGCGGCGCCAGGAAGCGGTCGACGGCAAAAGCAATGTCGGCTGCGACGCGGTCGGCATCAGCATCCGGCTTCAAATCGATTTCGGCGCAAAGGCTGAACGGCTGTTGCCCGACCCGGTCTATGCCAACGAAATCGGTGCACAGCGAGCGCCTCGCATTCAACATCGCCATCACGTCACGATCAACGTCATGCCGCAGTTCGACGGTGTTCTTGTCATCCATATAGTCGAGCAGCACGCGGTAGCGGCCGCGCACTTCTATCTGGCGCTCGGTCTTGCTGCCGGTCGGCTTGGCGGCCAGCGTGCCTTCGGCCGGGTCGGCGTAAAGCGTCGTCGGCACGGGATGTAGCCAGGCGTTCTTGACGCCGGGCAAATCAATCAGCAGCTTGCGATAGTCGTCCTCGGTGACCGGCATGCAGGGTAGAACCTGGCCGGCACTATCGAACAGCCTGGCCATTTCGGCCGCGTTGTTTTCCGGCGCAGCGAGCAGGTCTTCGATCGGGAAGCGCGTCCGGTAGGCGAGATCGGTCAGCGCGTAGGCGAGCAGTTCCAGCGTCGTGATGCCGGGATCGTGAGTGTTGTGGTCGGTCCACTGGCGGCGTGACAGGCGGCGCACGCCGTCGAGGCCGATGCCGGCCAGCTGACGCTGGTCGAGCCCGGGATCGGCGGGTGGCAGGGGCGAGATCTTGGCTTGTAGCAGCATGTTGGTTCTCGCGTCAGTCGGTGGCTTCGGCAATCACGTGCCGGGCTGCCGAAACGAGGATGGTGTCGGGCCGTTCTGCGACGATCTCGGCGACATCGTTGAGCAGCAGGTCGCCAGGGCCGGCCAGACCGCAGCGGAAGTCGGTGACGAAATCGACGTAGGGCAGCTCCTCGATAAAATCGAGCAGCACCGAACGGTAGATGCGGCCGCCGAAATCAAGCTGCCGGCCAGCAGCAAAGGCCCACGGCGACAGTGCCTGAACAATGGCATCGTGCAGTTGCTGGCGGGTGTAGTCAAAGGGATGGCCGGCCCGGAAACGGACCTTGAAATCAAGGCGGATGGGCTGATAGGCCGGGTTGCGCACGCGCACCGTGACCTGCGGCGAGGCATGGGCCTGGGCCAGTTCGGTCATTTGCGTCAGCGTGTCGAGATCGACCTTGGGTTGCAGCAGGTCAGGCAGATTGCGGTTGCGCAGGTCGGGAATGGCGACGATCAGCAGATGGCCGGCCGCCATCCAGGACGTTTCGCTGGCGTGCGGAATGCATTTGACGCGATGCACGGCGGGGAAGTATTCGAGCAGCAGGCGCTCGTAATCCCAGGGCGTGATGCAACGCTGACGATGGCGCAGGCGCTCGGCCGCGCGGCGGTTGAGCATGGCGGCGCTCTCGCCGGCCCGACCACCAAAGCTGGCGTAGGGCTGCGTCAGTTTCTTGAGCCCCGCCGGCGGCGATAACAGTTTGGCGATGCTGCCCGCCGCCAACGTTTCAACGGCGGGCTCAATGGCCGCGGACCAATCGCGCACGACTTCGACGGCATTGGCTTCGGTGCCAATCAGCTTGCAGGCCGCCGCGCTGTCCTTGTTGACCGCCGCCTTTAGCCAGACCGGGCCGGCCGGCAGCCAGCTGTTGTCAGTCGTCGTTTCGCGTGACAGCACGAGGCCGACAATGCCGCTGGCGCGCAGGCCGCGACTGGTGTCTAGGGCGATTTCTTCGGGTGCCGCCGGACGCCAGTGGTTGTCACAGAGCACCGACCACTTGACTGGCTGCGCCAGCAGTTCCGGATCGGCGCTACCCTCGGCGACCTGCAGCAGCAAATGAATGCTGTCGCCGGCCCCGACGCCATCGACACCGAGGATGAACTCGCCTTCATCCGGATAGGCCGGCAACAGGCTGATTTTTTTGCTGTTGACCCAGGCCAGGCCGCGGCGCAGGAAGGGATGCTCGCGCCGCTGGCCAAAGGCGCCGATGTGGAAGAACTGCAGGTCGAGCGACGCGGCGAAGCCATCCTGATCGTCACGCGTCAGGTCGGCGACCGGCGACTGCGCGGCATAGGCCAGCACAACCTCCTGCACCACCGGGGTGTAGGGTTCATTCAGCACCTTGGGACTGGTCTTGCGCGCCTGCTCCAACGTTTCGCACCGGTAGTCGGCGTGCAGAAAATCCTCGACCAGCGCGACCGTCACGAAGCCGCTGCGTACCGGCGGTGGCGCCACTTTTTCCTGCCGGAAGACTGGCCGCGCCTTGATGAAACGCTTGCCGAGAACGCGACTGACCAGACTGCCGCCGGTCAGCATCGAATAGACGAAGCCCATCTCGGAGACTGGCGGGAATGAGGAGGCCAGCGGCGAATTCGGGCTGAGCGTGGTGACGCCGTCCACGCGGTTCATCAGGTTCAGCTCACGCGAGGTTTCGTTGCCGCTGCGGTCGGCATAGACCAGCCGGGCGGCAATGCCGTTGCTGACAATGGCGACATCCTTGTAGTCGGCATACCAGTCGGCCAGATTGTCCGGGGCGCCCTGCCAGCGCAGGCGTATCTTCAGGTCGGTCAGCGGCTTGCTCAGTGCTTCGTCGCAACCGACCATGAAACGCGAGCCCTTGACCGGCTGCGGACCGAAGGGCTGGAAGGCCTTTTTCGGGTTGAGGCTGCCGAAATCATTTTCCAGATTCAGCGTTTTTATCCCGTCGACCGTGACCGTCAGTCTCGCCTTGTCGAGACGCAGCTTGGACAGGTCGGCGTAAGTAGCGGCAGATTCCGGTCGGAGCAACAACTGGAGCACCGGCAGCGCGGTGGCAAAGGCAGCGCCGTGCAGCGTGGCGTCGTAATCGACCACCGCCGCATCGCCCTCGGGCACCGAGAAAGCCAGCGTCAACTGCCCGCCGGCCAGCGTGCCGGTCAGCGGATACGGACCAAGCCAGCCTTTTTCGCCGCTGACAAACGCCTGCAGCGTGTCGGCGATGCCCTGCCCGCTGAGCCCGAGGCTGTCAGCAAAGGCGACATCGAGAATGGCGCTCACATCACGCCGACCTTCGCGCAGGCGCAGCAGTGACGAGGCCAACGCAAAACCGAGCGGCGCCGCGGCCAGCCCGGCATGGCCAAAAGCGGACCAGTGTGGCTTGGCCGGATCGAGCGGCGTGCCGAGGCCATCAGCCGAGTTGGCGACCGGCGCAAAGCGGACGCCATCGGCATCGCGATAAACGTTGTGCAGCGCGGCGATCCTGCCCTGCCCGATCAGCGTTTCATGCAGCGGGACGTAGAGGCGCTCGACACCATCGGTGCCCTTGCCGGCAGTGAAGCGATGGGCCGGCGTGATGGCGAAGGGTGCCGCAGCCTTTTTCAGTTCCAGCGCCAGGTGGGCATGTTCGGGCTCGGCTGGCAACGGTTCGAAACCAAGCACCCGGCGATACTGAAAATCGAGGTGGCGAGCGGTCAGTTCGTTCAGCGCATCGGTCGCTGGCGCCAGCATATCCAGGAAGGCACCGAACAGGCCGAGATGCGGTGGCACGGTGCCATCATCACGAGTGAGTGCTTGCTCTGCATCCGCAGGAAAGAGTCCTTGCCAGTCGCCGTCGGCGCTCTCCGGATCGAAACCGTAATAGCGCAGCTTGGCCGCCAGCCGGCGGGCTTCGGCGACGCGGTCGGCCGCGCTGCGGCCATCGACCGGGGCAAAACCGGGGTCGAGCGCGGCCGGCGAGCGGTCTTCCTGGCTCTGCCCGAGGCGGGAAATTTCGTTCTGCAGGATCCGGTCGCTGGCCATGGTTTCCTAGCGCCCTCCGCCCGGCGCCATCGCCGCGCGCAGCTCGTTGCTGTCGGTTTTGTAGAACGGAAAAACAAGGTTGAAGCGCGAATTGGTGGCGCGCACTTCGTAGTCCAGCTGGATGTTCAGCTGGCCGGTATTCGGGTCTGGGCTATCGACGCTCAGCGTGATGACCTTGATGCGCGGTTCGTAGATCAGGATGGCCGTGCGCACGCGGTCGAGCAACAGGGTGCGCATGGTCGTGCTCATCGGCTCGAACATCATTTCGTGCATGTCGAGGCCGTACTTCGGCTCGAACAGCCGCTCGCCAGCCGCGGTGCCAAACAGGATGGCCAGGCTTTCATGGATGTCGGTTTCGTTGGATACCATCACCGCGCCGCTGTGCGAAAAGCGTGGCGGAAAACTCCAGCCGGTACCGAGGAATGATTCGTAGCGGTCGCTGGCGTCGCTCATGATCTCGTTCTTTCTGCGCAAAACCCATTGCCGCACCCCAAGAGTGCTTCCTTCGGGGCGCGGTCAACCGGAAAATTCAGCCAAAAATGAAATTTCATGGCGGGCCTCATCCAATTATCACCGTCGGACTGCCAACCGCTGCCGAGGCGCCGCACAGGCAGACGTCGCCCACCCGCAGCGCCGGCCGGCCACCGATCATCACCGTCGCGCTGCCCATCGGAAACGGGCTGACGGTTGGCTGGTGACCGACGGGCGGGAGCGCGCAGGCATGCATGTCGCCGACCACTGCTGCCGGCTTGCCGCCGATCATTACCGTCGGCACACCCGGCCCGATGATCGTTCCACCGTGGTTGCTGATATCGCCGACACCCGCCGCTGCTGGCATGTTCTGCTCCTAGTTGATCTGAACCAAGGCGCCGCTGAGCTTCGCCATGCCACCACCCTTGAGTTCGGCGCTGGCGCTGCCCTCAAGCTTCAGTTCGCTACCCGCCTTGATTTCGAAGCTGGTCGACGCCTCCATTTTTGTTTCCGTCCCGGCTTTCATTTCAACTGCTTTGGCGCTCTCGAAATGAATGCCGTCACTGTCCATGACCATCTTGTTGCCGTTCTGGTCGGCCAGCGTCAGCGACTTGTCGTCCTCGCTGAGCACAATCGAATTGCCGGCCGGCGTCGCCAACTTCATGACGATCTTGTCGTCGTCGAAATGTACGGTCATGCCGGAACGGGTCTTCAGCATCTTTTCGTGGTTATCGTCCGAACCTTTCAAAGGCGCCGGCTTGGCGCTGCTGTTCAGCATGCCGAGGATAACCGGGTAACGTGGATCATCGGCCATGAAACCGACGATCACTTCGTCACCGATTTCCGGACGGAAAAAGAAACCACGGTCGTTCCCCGCATCAAGGCTAGCCACCCTTGCCCACAGGCCGTCGCTGGACAGGCCCAGCATGGGCAATTTGATACGCACCCGATCTTCGCCATCGGGGTCTTCGTTGCTGGTCACGATGCCGATCTGCAGCCCTGAAACGCTGGGCAACAGGCCCTCGGCTGCAGGCTTGCGCGGCGACTCCAGATCGACGCCGCCGAACTGCACGTGCGTCTTCCAGCCCTGTACCAGACTAAATTCATGGCGCACGCCGCTGACCAGCACCTTGCCGTTGAAGCGCCGGCCAAGACCGGCCAGCTCGACAATGACGCCCGGCTTGACGGTGGCGATGCCCTCGCACTTGCCGCGCCCGGAAACCTGGTCGACCCGGTGATAGAGCGCGATGCCATCGACCCAGGCCTGCGATTCCGCTTCCGGCAGCGCCGGGTGGCGCACGTCGAAAGCCTGATCTGCGACACCGGCCAGATCGTCGCTGCTCAGATCGCCGGGAGCCGTGAAGGATGGCGTGGCACCTTCGACTTCGACCAGCTCCTGACCGGCCGCATCCCAACTGGCGCCCTTGTAGGCCGGGTGCTGCAAACGGGCGTCGATCTCGCCTTCGAATTCGAGCAAGGTGGCACCGTACTGCAACGTGCAGACGGTAGCGCCATCCAGTGCCGGTTTGCGCACCACCAGCTTGTCGCCCTCGCACCACACCAGCTGGCCATTGGCCCGCGCCCGGGCGAGGATGAAATCCCAATCCGTGCTCTGGTATTGCAGCACCTGCTTGTGTTGCAACGAGGTCGATTCGACATCGGCACCCACGCCAGCCGCGCTCAGCACGGCGTCGATGATGTCGCTGTCGGTCTGATCAAAATAGTCGGTCGAGCGATCGGTGACGGCCAGCTTCATCGCCACATGCTTGCAATCGACAACCAGTTGCGAGGCGGCGGCTTCACGCACCCGCGCGCCCTGACGAACAACTGTTCCGATGAATACCGAGGTACTATCGCGCCCCGCCCCGGCCAGGATTTCAATGCTTTGGCCGGGCTTGAACAGATCACTGTCGCTGAGCGGAAACTGCCCGCTTGACGCCGCACCGTCGACATAGACCAGCTTGGCTGAGGCAATCCGGTTGGCGGCCAGCGTGACACTGACCGACAGCAATTGATATTCGCGCGGCACTGCCTCGCCACCGGCCTTGACGGTGAATTCGCGATGTTCGGCGGCGATGGGCAGGGCGCGGGCTTCCGGCACGGTCTATTTCTCCAGTGGCGGAAAGAAGAGCTCGGTGCCCGGCTCGATATGCCGGAAATCGTCGAGCCCGTTGGCTTCAGCGACGCGCAGGTAAAGCCGCGGATCGCCATAGATGGCATTGCAGAGCGCCGGCAGACGGTCGCCGGCTTTGAAAATGCGGCGATGCGTCAGGTCCGGCGACTGATCCTGCGCCGTGGCGACCCGAGTCTGATCGTCGGAATTGTCGGTGAAGACAGCGGTGATCACGGCGCGCAGCGGCACGCCATCGGCGCGGAACAGCTTGTAGGCAATCGAGGCGCTCTTCAACACGCAGCGCTTGACCTGCAGGGTGCCCCAAACCACTTTCAGATAATTGGGACGGTGAATGTCGCCGTTGTAGCCGGTGACTTCCTGAAACAGCTCGACCCAGGCCTGAACCTCGACCTTGCGGCGGCCATTGGCCCCGGTACCATCAAGGAAGAAGCTCAGCGTCAGGTCGCCCGGCTTGACCTTCTTGAACTCCATGCGGCTGCTGGTCGTCCCGGACCCCTGCGCGGCGTCGTATTCGATCTCGTAGGACTGGGTGATTTCTGCCGGATTGACGTAGGCAGAAAAGTAATTGATGGGCCGATCGCTATAGTCCGGCTGGGCATGCGCCAGGATGGTCAGCATTTCCAGCGTCCCGTTCGGCGTGCCGCCAACATCGATCTGGCCCGCCCCGGCGCCGATCACCTGGCCTACGCTCGCGCCGATGCCCGAACTCATGTCAGGGCTCCTCGCGTTCGCGAAGGATTTCCAGCACGCGGGCGACGCATTCCTCGACCAGCGCCTGTTTATCCTCAACCGGCGCAGCACCGGCCGCACTGGCTCCGCCGGCCTCGCGGTTGCCGACTTCGACGGAAATCACCACTTCATCGATGATGATGGGCATTTCGTTTTTGGCTCCTAATTCTTGTCGACCGTGAAGTACTGGTAGGCGAACTGCATCGATTCGACGGCGTAGGTGTTGCTGCTGGCATTGAGATCACCGACTGCCCACTTCGTTGGCCACGCCCCGATGACATGCCAGGTCATCAGCGGCTCGTGCGACTCGTTGAGCAGGATGATGTCGATGTTGCGCAGCTCGATCTTGTAATCGACGATGCAGTCCCGAATCCATGACCAGACCGCCGAGCTTTTCAGCAAGCCGCGCTTGAGCACCAGTTCCGGGTACTTGGCCCGGGTCGGGTATTTCTGCACGAAGCGGTTTTCGCCACCCTCGGGCACTTCCTCGCTACCCATCTCGACCGCCAGCCCGCCGACTTCAGTAAAGCGCGTGTCGGCCTTGTCAGACAAGCCGACAAACTCGACCGCGAAATGAAAACTGACCGGCGGATAGTAGGAGGCCATGGCAGCTTGCGCTCAATCGCTCACGGGTTCTGGACCTCAAGTCCTTCGTGCGCCAGCTCGATGGCCTCGATCGCCACTTCGTTGCCGGACGCCTTGAGCTGCGGCCCTTCAACCTTGACCGGGAAGGCATTGAGCGCCCGCCAGGTCATCACCGGGTTGTGCGCTTCGTCGAGCAGGCTGATCGTCAGGTCGCGACGTTCGACGGTATTCAGCTTGATCGTCGACAGCCACTTGAAGAAGTCGTTGTCAGCCTTGATCACGCCGCGCTTCAGCGTGATGTTGCTGAACTTGCGCAGGCCGGGCATCTTGATCGACGAATACTCCATGAAAGAGCCGTCGCGATACTCGATGGCCTGGTTTTCCTGCGTCAGGCCGGTCACTTCGGAAAAGCCGATGCGGGTGCCGCCCCACTCCACACGGAAGTGGAAGACCGGCAGCGGATATTGTGCGGGCATGGTGGATGTCCTTTCGTGTCAGTGGGCGGATCAGCTGGTTTGCAACTTGTGGGAGAACTTCAGGATGATGAACTCAGCCGGGCGGACCGCCGCCATGCCGATCTCGACATTCATCCGGCCTTCCAGGATGTCCTGCGCGCTCATCGTGACGCCCAGCCCGCAGCGGACGAAGAAGGCATCCTTCGGTGCGGCGCCGGCCAGCGCGCCTTCGCGCCATTTCTGCGTCAGGTAGTTCTCGATCATGCCGCGCACCTTGACCCAGGTGTTGGCATCGTTCGGCTCGAAGACCGCCCAGTAGGTCGACTTCTTGATCGATTCCTCGACCATGTTGAAGAAGCGGCGAACCGAGATGTAGCGCCACTCGTTGTCGTTGCCGGCCAGCGTGCGGGCGCCCCAGACCAGCGTGCCCTTGCCGACGAAGGCGCGGATGGCATTGATCGACTTGCCGCCGGTAACATCAATGTTGAGCGCATCGGTTTCGCTGGTCGTAAAACTGGTGGCCGGTGCGATGACGCCGTTCAGGCTGACATTGGCCGGCGCCTTCCAGACGCCGCGCTGGTTGTCCACCATGGCATAGATGCCGGCAATGGCGCCGCTTGGCGGGCACAGGGTCAGCGTCGAGCCGATACCGTTGACGACGTTGCGGTAGGGCAGAAAGCTTTCGAACAGCGTCTGCTCGTTCAGGCCGCGATAGTTGGCGATCGCCGTCACGATGCCGGCGATGGCGCCGCTGGCCGCAGCAAAGCCCTTCTGCAGGCCGGGTAATGCGCTGCCCATGACGGCAGGAACGGTGGCGCCTTCGGTATTGCCACTCGACGCACCCGGCGTGCCAGCGGCGCCGCCGAAAAGGTCGGCCCAGGCAGCCGTCGCCGGCGGCGTGTTCTGATCCCACTCGACGGTATAGGCGCCGCCAGCGGTCGCAACGTCGGCCGCCATTTCCTTTTCCAGCGCAATCAGGCTGGAGAAGGCGGGAGCCAGCGTGCCGGTAATCATGGTGTTGATGTCAGTCACCAGCTTGGCGTTGCTCAGGGGCGTGGCATCGACCAGACCATCGACCACCTTGGCAATGCCGAAAACGTATTCGAAGAGCAGCGCCACATCGGCCGGCACCGGGGCGGCCTTGCCCTTGTAGGTCGCCAGTTTCTTGGCGAAGGCGCTGGACAGCGTTTCACCCGGACCGGCATAGGCGCTCACTGCTGCCGCCAGTGTCGTGCTGTCTGCCGTCAGTTGATCAAGCGCGCTTAATGCGGCGAGCAGTTGCGGCTCGGTGGTCAGATCCTTGAGCGGCACCTGAATGCCGTTCTTGAAGACCTTATCCTTGACCTGGGCGTAGCCAACCGACTTGTTGTAATTCAGCTTCAGCCAAGGCGTGTAGGCCGCACCATATTTCAGGTTGTTGATGCCGAGCTTGTCGCGGAAGCTGGCGCCGTTCGGGTCGCTCTGCCGCACATCGAGCACGGCGACACGGTCCTTCAGTTCGCCGCACTGCTTGAGGGCTTCCTGTTGCACAGCGGCCAGGTCGTCGGCATTCAGTGTCGCCGCATCGGGGAAGAGCAGGATGGTCGGCTCGTCCACCTTGGCCACCGCCTGCACGCCGGTCTTGAGTTCTTCGCGGTCGACCGGCGAACCCACCGTCTTGTAGGCGCCCGCCGAGACGATGTAGCAGTCGCCACCGCCGTTGTCGTAGAACAGCCGCAGGCTGTCGTACATGAAGTAGCTGTTGCTGATGTCGGCGGTCAAAAAGTTACCGGCATCGTCGATATTGGCCTGCGTCACCGTATAGCTCGGCCCCTTGCCGTAATAGGCTTCGTATTCGAGCAATGACTTGATACGTCGGGGCGAATTGACCAAGTCACCGGCGGTGATCAGCGTGGTGTTGGCGGTGTAGCCGACGAAAGCCGGAATTGCGGTTTCCACCTCGGCGACCGACGGCGGAAAGACCGAAATTTCCTCAATGTAAACATCCGGAGTGCGGTAGGTTGGCATGGACTGACCCCCTTCTAAGGTTTGGCGAGGTGGACGATGAAACGCGCCTGCGCCCGGTCGGAACCGGCCTGGGGCAGATGCTGGACGAGAACTTCGGCGTTGCGCCTCAGTTGAAGCTTGCGATAGCCGCCGGCACGCCGGGCAACCGGCGCCGACGACTGAAAGAGAACGATGCGCGCATCGGCATCACCGAGCGCCGACGGCGGCAGATCATCGGCGGTGAAAGCAGCGGGCAGCACCCGGTCGAAATTGAGTACGGCACGCCCCTGTTCGCCGGCGCCGGCATCGGCCAGTTGCAGCTGGCCAAATTCCGCATTGCCAAAATTACGGGCGACGACGTAGTACTTGAGCTGCTCGCTGCGCGCCTGGAGCGTGATTCGAAAAGTTGGGGAATTTGCGTAAAAATTCCGGTCGACCGTGAGCGCCAATACGCCCCACAACTGCTCGCCGGCCAGCGCCGGCGATTGAAGCCAGTGCGATTCCTGCGCCGGACCGGCGGCGGTTTCAGACAACAGATAACGCCCGACTGGCCAGTCCCGGGTTTCAAAATTCGCTTCGTCCTGCCCGCCACCCAGACTTTGCTCGACCAGTGGCGCGCCTTGATACTGCCAATGCAATGTCAGCGGCCGGGCAAGCTCAACGGGCGAGATTCGCTGGCGCGGGGTGATGAAGCTGGCAGCCAGCGCCGGGTCGAGAGCGCGCGGATCGGCACTGTTGCCGTACAAAACGACGCCGCCCGAAGCGACCGGCGCATCGGTGAAATTGGCGAAATACGGATTCGTCACGCGCAGGCCGATCAGCAGGGTTGTACCGTGAATGTCGCGCAGCGGATCGCCGGCATCGTCGGCCTCGAACAGCACGTGCAGGCGTCCGTCGCGCACGCGGGTCAGCAATTTGCCGGCAGCCAGCGCCTGCTCAGAAGCAGGCACAATAAAGTCGAAGTCCGCACAAAGCCCCTGGTAATAACCGTGCTCGATTTCAACTTCGAAAAGCGTACGGAAATGGATGCTCATTTTTCGTGCAGTTCCAGACCGATGTCGGTAATCGGCTCGCCCGGCATGAAGGGCTCCTGATCCTGGATGGTGACCAGCCGCGCCCGGTAAAGCACCGAGGGCTGGTACTTGGCGCCGATGCTGGCCCAGATCTGGTTCAGGGTTTCCGGCGTCACGCTGTACAGCTCCATGACGATCTTGCCGATGCGCGAATCAAGCGCGGGGTAATCCTCGGCACTGAATACCGGGTGCGACTGAAAGAAGGTCAGCACGTTTGACAACGCTTTCAAGGTCGTCGGGTAGTCCGTCATTTTTGCTGCGAACATCAGCGTCAGATTCAGCTTTAGTTCCGGCTGCAGCACCATCTCGCGGCCATTGCTGAAAACCCGCGCCGGCACATGCTCGCGCATCACGCGCTCTTCTTCGATATTGACGAGACTGAGGGCTACCGTACCGCCGGCGATAGCCAGACTGCCCTTGTCGTCAAGGATGCCCCCCGGCACAACCTGCCCCAATTGCGCCGAGCCAGTGCGACGCAACAGGTAAGCGTTAAATTCATCCGCCAGGAAGGACACCGCCACATCGAGCATGCCGTCTCTCTCATCGTTTTTTTAACGAAACCAGCCAGCCCAAAACAGGCACCCAGACAGTTTCGAAACAAATTTCAAACTTGTATTGATGAATTATGAATTTGAGTAAAGCACAGCCTCAAAAATTTGTCACTGGAATTTTCAATATGAATATTTCCTAATTTAATCATGCTACCGAAGCAAAAATTACCAACATTGTTAATTTAACAAAATCTGCAAAAACAATAACAACTTCTCCGAACGACCGCACTTTTGGCGCCCATAATGCTCAAACACAAAATGGCTAGCGCCTTAAAAGCTCAGCTATTTAATCGCCAGCCTAAAAATGTACACAAAGAAGACATAGTGTTTCCATGACATTCGAAAAACGTCAAAATTCGCCTGAAAGCCATCGCAAATCGCGCGCCGGCCTGACGCAAAATTCGATCTGCAAGCCGTCTTGTAGTAATTTCCCGATATACCTTCAACACGAAACCCCATGATCATCCCCCCCAAGACCGTCCTCTCCAAAACCTTCAACGCCTTTTTCGAGTCAGAAAAATCCAGCGGAATACTGCTGATCATCTGCACCTTTGTCTCGCTATCCATCGCCAATTCGGTGCTGGAGCATGATTACCACGCGCTGTGGCACGGCTATATTGGCGGCATGAGCGTCGAGCACTGGGTTAACGATGCCCTGATGGCCGTATTTTTCCTGTTTGTCGGCCTCGAACTTGAGCGCGAGCTTTATGTCGGCGAGCTGTCGAACTTCCGGAATGCACTACTACCGATCATCGCGGCCATCGGCGGTATTTGTGCGCCGGCGCTGATTCACTTTGCGCTGAACAACGGCACGCCAACCCAGACGGGTATCGGCATCCCGATGGCTACCGACATTGCCTTTGCGCTGGGCGTACTGGCCTTGCTGGGCAGCCGAATTCCCGCCTCGCTCAAGATATTCCTGACTGCCCTGGCCGTCATGGACGACCTCGGCGCCATCATCGTGATCGCCGTCTTCTACACCGCGCAGTTCTCGCTGGCCTACCTGCTGGGCGCGCTGGCTGTCTTTGGTGGTCTGGTCGCACTCAATCGCAAATTCCGGGTGATGGCGCTCACGCCCTACCTGCTGGGCGGCGCCCTGATGTGGTACCTGATGTACAAATCAGGCGTTCACGCCACCATTGCCGGCGTGCTGCTGGCATTTGCCATTCCGTTCTCCGCCAAGGCAGAAGACGAAGACTCCCCTTCGCACCGTCTGGAGCATTTCCTGCACAAGCCGGTCGCCTTCATCATCCTGCCGATATTCGCGCTGGCCAACACCGGCATTGTCATCAACAGCGGCTGGCAAAGCGACCTGATCAGCACCAACAGCGCCGGCATCATCGCCGGCCTGGTGCTCGGCAAGCCGCTGGGCATTACCCTGCTCAGCCTGCTCGCCGTCAACATCGGCCTGTGCAGCCTGCCGGGTGATCTGAAGTGGCGTCACATTTTCGGCGCCGGCCTGCTCGGCGGCATTGGCTTTACGATGTCGATTTTCATCACCAACCTCGCCTTCCATGGCCATCCCGACGTGATCAACGCCTCGAAGATGGCCATCCTGCTCGCCTCCTTCACCGCCGGCCTGCTCGGCTTTGCCTGGCTGAGATTTTGCCCTCAGCCAAAAAGCTGAACGCCTGACCGATGCCGTTGGGGTCAGCTTCAAATTCATCAGGTTAAAGATGATACGAAGCTGACCCAAGCAAGCTTCGAATATTTCAAATTTGGCCGTTTTTTCCGGTAGACCGTAGCAAGCCCGGTTGACCACCCCAACCGCGCAAAACTCAAGTCCACGGACTTATCAGCCGTAGTAGCAGATAGAACAAGCCACCCGGGAGCGAGACCATGAGCGAAAAAGAAGCCACCGACAGCAAAGAAAAGCCCGCGAAGGCAAAATCATTCGAGAAGCTGACCCTGATCCTTGTCGGCGTCGCACTCGTCGCGACGCTGACCAATACCGCGCTGATCGTCATGAATCCCACCGCCAAAAAGGTCGAGCAATTCAATGAAGAGCTCAAGACCGAGCTGGCCGAAAGCGTTGCCACCTTGCACAAGAAAATCGACGGCCTGCGTTCCGCCGAGGTCGAATGGCAGAGCGTGCTCAAAAAAGCCCAGGCCAATCCCGACGCCATCTACAAGGTCGTCAACACCAAGGACGGCTATCCTTTTGTATTTTTTCAAGACTTAAGGCGATTGAATACAAATGAGGCTTGCCAAGCTGGTAACTGCCTTTGTGTTCGGACATGTCGATAATAAGCGTCTCTTTGTAATTCAGGCCGGTGGCACTCTTGTACTTAAGTTCGAATGCAATCACGGAGGCAATTTTTGCCTCGAAATTCTCAGTCATCTGAGTGTAGTGCGAGTAGCGTTGCTCGCCAGGTCCTAAATAAGAAATTCCAGACGTGAAGAAGTTTGTCTGCGTTAGTTCGTTTATGAGGGACTGGGCGCCCTCTTCTCCTGCGAGAACCTTTGGTCTAAAAGTGAGTTGCATTGCCGGCCCAAGACCAATGTTGCGGACATGCAAACGCTGTATGTGAATTGCTTCATCAACTGAGCGAAGAGTGATCTCTATCTTCGGCTCTGTTTGCACCTGACGCATTTGGCGCGTTTCCGAAACGAGCTTCCAAGTGAGGACTGCATAAACTGCCGTTGCGATAGTTACGACGCCGGAGAAAATTACATTGATTGCCCCGGAATTTGTATTTAAGAAAGCTAGCAGTTGCTCCATGTGGCCCCTTGATTCTTAACTAGTAGTAGACGACAAAACTGCCACCTGATTCGGACACTTGTCCAATAAGCTGGAAAATAGGACTGCCGCAGGTAGTTGTGTGGCAGTGATTTGGAGCATTTATTTGCGTATTTTCGATAGCTTTCTGGCGACAAACCGGACAGTATGAACATTTGTCCAAAATTGCAAATGGCATTTCACACGCAGCTTTTTGTGTTGCTTGGGCGGGTTCGCAAAATTTCAGTTTTGCCAATTTTTTCCGGTTGACCGTAGCAACTACTCAGCCCGCACCACCTGCATCACCCAACCGGCTTTCCAGCTGCTCATACTCCGAAATAACCTGCGCACCGAGCAGCAGCAGGGTTGCCGCCAGTTCGATGCTGAACAGCACGACGACGGCGGTGGTCAGCGAGCCGTAGACGACGCTGGCTTTTGACAGGGTGGCGAAATACCAGACCAGTACGTGGCGGATGACTTCCCAGATCAGGGTGATGACGACCGCCCCGAGCAGGGCGTGGCGGATGCGGGTGCGGCCGATGGGCAGCACGATGTAAAAAAGGGTCAGGATAAGGATTTCAGCCGTCAACCCCATGCTGTAGAAGGCGAGGCCGGACAGGCGGCGCAATGGCCATTCGGCGCCGAAAGCGTAGAGGCTTTCCTGCGACAGGCTCTGGATGGCGACCGAGAGCACGGTGACGCCCAGCAAGGCGACGCCGGCGAGCAGGAGCAGGCTGTAGGGCAGCAGCGCCGAGACTACGGGATGCCGTTTCACCGTTGCGCGGCGATGGGCAAATATCTGAGCCATGGCCTTCTGCAGGATGGAAAAGGTTAGCGAACTGAAAAAGATCAGCGTGCCGAGCAAGACGACGCCGATCGATACGCCGTGGTTGATAAAGCCCAATACATCGGTCAGCACGGCGGTGGCCTGGCTGGGCACCAGCCATTCGAGATAGCGCTGCAAGGTGGCCAGCAGTTGCGCCTGAGTCACCCAGTGCGACAGCCCGAGCACCAGCAGAATGATCATCGGCAACAGCGAAAGCAGCGCGTAGTAGGCCACCGCACCGGCCAGCAACAAGCCCTGGTTTTTGCTGAAGTTGCGCAGCACGGCCAGGGTAAAGTCGAGGGGATGGAAGATCAGCTGCTGATCGGTTTTGGAGATGAGGGACATGGGCGCTTGAGAGAAATTCGGAGAGAATCATCGGCGATGACAGTTAGTTATAACCTGTGCGGCTGGCGCTGACTGTAACAATTTTCGATTTCCCCGGCGGCGCATGCCCGGCCCGACGCAAACGGCTACACTTCGCGCTTCCGCTTATTTCAATCAACCCATGGAAAACCTGCTTTACTGGATCGGCCTCGCCGCTGTTGCCGTCAACGCCCTGACCGGCGTGCTTGATGCCGGCCGCAAAAACATGGATCTGATCGGCGCCGTCATGGTCGGCGGCGCGACCGCGCTGGGCGGGGGCACGGTGCGCGACGTCTTGCTCGACCGCAAGGTGTTCTGGATCAACGACCAGACCTATCTGGTGGTCGCGCTGGCGACCGCGCTGCTCATTTTCTTTGCGGTGCGCGCCCTGCACCTGCCGTCGCGCCGCTTTCTGATTCCCGATGCGGTCGGGCTGGCGCTATTTACGGTCTCCGGCACGCAGATTGCGCTGGAATGGCAGGCGCCATGGCTGGTGGCCAGCCTGCTCGGCGTCATTACCGGGGTGGTCGGCGGCGTGTTGCGCGATGTGCTGTGCAACGAGGTGCCGCTGGTCTTCGTGCGCGGCGAACTTTATGCCTCCGCTGCCTGGGCCGGGGCGCTGGCGCTGGTCGGGCTGCAAATGCTGGGCGTCTCGCCGGTGATTGCGGCATGGGTCGGCATGGCGGTCGTGCTTGCCGCCCGACTGCTCGGCATCGCCTTCCGCATCACCTTGCCGACTTATTCGGAACGGCAGTAAGCCGGATTAGCGGCTGCTGCCCTTCCAGTTCGCCACGCAATTCTGCCGGAAATATTTCAGGGCGCGATCCATGTGGGTATCAGGCATTTGCGGGTCATTGTCGGCCAGATGGATTTCGGCATCCGGCTTCAAATCCTTCGACCACATGGCCTTCAGGTCTTCGCGTTGCTCGAAGGGGGCGTGCTCTTCGATGAAAGCAAGCACCGCCTTGTGGTCGAAACCCTGGGCGCGGAAGGTGGCAATGATGCTCTTGGCGTCCTTGAGCAGGGCCGATGCCTTGGGCGGATGGCCGGTCGCCACGTTGAGGAAGAGGGTGGCCAGCACGGCGGGATCATCGGCTTCGCCCTTGGTGATGCGCACCCATTCCTTGGCGACCAGTTTGTCGTAGGCGACGACGTCTTCTTCCGGCATGTCGCGCACGAAAAAGGCGCCCTGTGCTTCGCCGTGCAGGATTTCGTCGGCCGATTTCTCCGGTGACTTGAGGCGCGGCAAGGCGGTTTCGATGAAACTCTCCATCGCCTGCCGGGTCATTTGCTGGAAGGCTTCCGGCGCTTCACGCAGGAAGGCATCGAGCGTCGCCGGCTTGTGCTTGAACGACTTTTTGCGCAGGGCTTCGACGAGCTTGATGAATTCGGATTTCGAGGGTAATTCCAGCGTCTTGGCGCCGACGTAGAGCAGCAGCATGGCTGAGCGGATGACTTCTTCGGCGCTGTAGTCTTCGTATTCGTCCTGCTGGGCGCCTAGTTGCCGCGCCAGCCAGCGCGCGAAGTCGATGCGCATCTGGTTGGCCTGGCACTGCTCAACCTGCGCCCGGTAACTGGCGACGCTGAGCGGGAAGGCAAAGCTGCGCTCATTGACGAAAATCTTCTGCGCCGCCGGTTCGACCTTGCGAAGATGCAGGCTGGTGTCGCCGGGCATGGCGTGCAGGCGCTTGAGCATCTCGGAGCCGCCGCGCGAATGCGAGAGCAGCGTGTTGTCGCGCAAGGATATGGCGGCGGCACGCAGATCGCCGTTCGAGAAATCTTCGAGATAGAGGCTGATCAGGTTGGCCATGCGCGCGACGGCGCTTTCCAGATCGGTACGCAGGTAGGCTGTGCCGAAATGATCGGCGATCTGGACGATCCCTTTCGGGCCATCTGCTTCCATGCGGGTGATGTTTTCCGGCGTCAGGATGCCTTGTTCCAGCCCGTAGCGAACGGCTTTTTCGAAATAGGGGCGGTCATCAACGACCGCTATCGAGTTTTTGACGGAAGCCATGTCTAGAGCGCCGATTCCTCTTCCGGCGCCGACGAAGCGGTGGCTGCCTTCGGGGCGCTATCACCGGATTCGCCATCCTCCAGCACTTCGACCCGGCGCAGCAGGCGATCACGCAAGGTGATGACGATCTGCTCGAAAATATCCGGCAACTCGTAGCGCAGCACCCAGGCGGTTTCCATCCAGTCGCGATCGGCAATTTCCGAACGCGGCACCTTGGGGCGCGAACCGGTAATGGAATTGCCTTCGTGCAGGGCTTCGTCGAGCTCGTCGATTTTCTCGTTGAGCCAGGAAATCGACTTCGATTCATGGCCATGTTCGCCGTCGAAATCTTCGGTGAAGACGCCCGACATGGCGAAGGCCAGCAGCTCATCATCGCGCTCGCCAAAATAATTGGCCAGCACTTCGTAGCCGCCCTCGATCTCGCCAATTGCTTCGAGGTATTCAGCGGTCATTTCCTCGTCGCGATAGAGCACGGCATTCATCATGCCGTGCAGCGCGGCATGTGTCTGGTCGCGATAGCGCACTTCGAGAATGACGGCACGGGCAAACTGTTCCGGCATGACCACCATATTGACCACCGACTGCCTGGAGCCATCGAAGCCGCGCATGATGGCGAGCAAATCCTTGGGCGCGATGTCGTCCAGAATCTCGACCAGCGCGTCATCGCCCTCGGTGTCGGCGATGTTGGCCAGCGCTGTTTCGGCGCCTTTTACATCGCCGGCGAGAATGAGTTGTGATGTCTTGAGTACGACGGGGTGTGTCATGTCATGCCTTGTCAAAAATTCGAATGCCGGGTGCTGCGTCAGCCAGGATCAGGATTTGAGCGAGTCGAAGCCCTGCTCACCCAGCCAGTCGTCGCCGGCTTCGGCCAGATCGCGATCTTCATCGTCACCGTCTTCGTCGCTGTTCAGATTGCTGTGCGCTTTCTCGTCGTCAGCGGCCTCATCCTCATCGTCCTTCTTTACCGGCGCCGGAGCGAGGTGATCGAACTTGCGCAGAAACTCGAGGCAGGCGGCAGTGACCATGAAATTCTCGCCGGCACCTTCGGTCAGTACGGCGGACACGTAGGGCGCGGCCCATGCCTCAAGCTTGATGGCTGCGCTGATGTCGTCCCAGATCGGGAAATCGCCGTCATCAGGCTCGCACATCACGGCGGCAGCCATGGCCTGGCTGTTGGGAAAGGTGAAGGCGTCGTAGAAGACAGGCACGACCATTTCCGGACTGAATTCAATCATCGGCAGAATGGCTTTCAATTCCTGGCGCTTTTCCTTGAGCCGTGCCTTGAGCGCCGAGTTGCCTTCTGAATCGTTCAGCAAGTCCTGAATTTCAGCGTCGTAGGACGAAGATAATTCAGCGAAGTAATAAGATTTTTTCACGTTTGCATGTTTCCTAGATGACTGGACCAGATTTCGCGCGCCACGACCAGCGGGTCGTCGATCAGGCTGCTACGCCGCGTCTCGTCGTAAACCTTGCGACGATCAAGATCAGCCAGTACTTCGTAAGCTTCCTGCACCGCCCTGAACTTGCTGGCGGCGTCGGGCTCGGGGTTACGGTCGGGGTGAAACTGCGCCGCCTTCTTCCGGTAAGCCGATTTGATGATTTCCTGGGTCGCATCCGGCGCAACGCCGAGCAAGCCGTAATAGTCTTTCATAATGCCTTTATCAGTGGTCAGGGTCGGCGTTTATCGGCAATGAGCGATCTATCACAAAAAAACGCCTTGAGGCCAAAGGCGAATTATCCGTCAAGTAGGCCAACAATGCTTCCCTGGCGTCGGCTTGAAGCACTCCGGCGAACCCGGCAGGCAGGGCTGTTCCCCCGCTGCGAGTGCATTTCGGTGGAATTGTCTGGTTTGAAAATTTCAATTTTGACCATTTTTTCCGGTTGACCGCAGGAAGCTCCAACCCGTTGCAATACCTACGAACAGCCGCGTTAAACTCTGGAACCTCACACTTGATCCCGAAATTGTTGGGCTACAATCTGCTGCACTGCAACATTTCATGGACGCCACCATCATGCATCCTCGCCTGACGCTTGCCGAACTGGAAGAGCATCCGCTCCGCCAACGCCTGAACAACGAATTTCACGCCCGCCCGCCGGTACCGCTGGTCGGCGCGGTGCTTGTCTCGCATCTGGTCTTCAAGCACAGCGCAACGACGGTGCAGGCCGAGCGCGACAATCTGACCAAGCTCAGTCACGGCCACGTGTGCACGTCGATCGACAGCTCCGACTCGCACATGATGATCGAGACCAGCACCTTCCGCATGCGCTGGGAGTTGCATACCGAATTTTCGAGCTATACCTTCTTCCGTCCGCTCGACACCGGCGAACAGCTTCACCCGGACGCCACCGCTTTTGACGCCGTGCATCCGGAATGGCTGCATGGTATCCCCGGCAAGCTGATGGTCGCCATCCATGTTGAATTGCGCTCGACCAAAGACATCACCCCGGAATCGGTGCTCGCCGGCCTGACGCCGAACGGCCGCACCATGGTCGCCGCCAAGGTAGCCGACGAAGCCGCGTGGATTTTCACGGACTTCAAGATTGACAACGGCTTCTCGCGCTTTCTGATCCTCAACGAAAGCCTGACCCAGCGTCAGGCGGGCCGCACGGTGCAGCGACTGGTCGAAATCGAGACCTACCGGATGATGGCCCTGCTCGGCCTGCCGGTCGCCAAGGAAGTCGGCAGGTGGTTGTACAGGGGCGAAAAACAACTGGCCGAGCTGATGGATCGCATTGGTCAGGCCCGTTCGATGAACGACGAGCGCGAAGTGCTCGGCATCCTGTCCAAACTGGCCGCCGAAGTCGAACATTCCATTGCCCGTACCACTTTCCGCTTCGGCGCCTCTCATGCCTATCACGGGCTGGTCATGCAACGCATCGAGGAGCTGCGCGAAACGCGGATTTCCGGCCTGCCGACCTTCGAGGAATTCATGCAACGCCGCCTATTGCCGGCGATGAATTCCTGCGAGGCGATCAGCCGTCGGCAGGAAGAGCTCTCGGCACGCGTTGCTCGCAACAGCCAATTACTGCGCACCCGCGTCGATATCGAACTGGAGCGCCAGAATCAGGAATTGCTTGGCCAGATGAACAGCCGCGCCAAACTGCAGCTTCGCCTGCAGGAAACGGTTGAAGGGCTCTCCGTCGTCGTCCTGACCTATTACGGCTCGCAACTGGTCCAGTATCTGGCCAAGGGCACGAAAGAGCTGCATCACCTGAACACCGATGTCATCACCGCCATTTCGATTCCGATCATTGCCTGCATCGTCGCCTGGGGTACCAGTCGCATGCACAAGAAACTCGCGGCGGAAGCGGGCGATTCGTCGCATTAATTTATAATCCGGCTTTTGCTTTCGGGAAATCTGCCGTGTCCGCTCCGCTGTTCCAGTCCTCCATTACCAGCCTGCCCCTGATCTCCAAAGGCAAAGTCCGCGACATCTACGCCGTTGATGCCGACAAATTGCTGATTGTGACGTCCGATCGTCTGTCTGCCTTCGACGTCATCCTGCCGGACCCGATTCCGCGCAAGGGGGAAGTGCTGACCGCCGTCGCCGATTTCTGGTTCGCCAAGCTCGGCCACATTGTGCCGAACCAGCTGACCGGCGTTGATCCGGAATCCGTCGTTGCCGACAACGAACGCGAACAGGTCCGTGGCCGCTCGGTCGTCGTCAAGCGTCTGCGTCCGCTGCCGATTGAAGCGGTCGTTCGCGGCTACGTCATCGGTTCCGGCTGGAAGGATTACCAGCAAACCGGCGCCATCTGCGGTATTGCCCTGCCGCCCGGTCTGAAGATGGCCGCCAAGCTGCCCGCCCCGATCTTCACGCCGGCTACCAAGGCTGCGGTTGGCGATCATGACGAGAACGTTTCCTTGGCAGTCGCCCAGGCCAACTGCGCCGCCGACCTGGCCGAAGCGCTGGCGGGCACCGGCAAGAACGGCGCCCAACTCGCTGACGAAGCCCGTATCGCCGCCATCAAGCTGTACGAAGAGGCCTCTGCCTACGCCCGTGGTCGCGGCATCATCATCGCCGACACCAAATTCGAATTCGGTATCGATGCCGTCGGCACGCTGCACCTGATCGACGAAGCGCTGACGCCTGACTCTTCGCGCTTTTGGCCGGCTGACCAGTACCAGGAAGGCAGCAACCCGCCGTCCTACGACAAGCAGTTCGTCCGCGATTACCTCGAAACGCTGGATTGGGGCAAAGTCGCCCCCGGCCCGAAACTGCCGGCTGACGTGATCGCCCGGACCAGCGCAAAGTACATCGAGGCGTACGAACGTCTGACCGGCAAGACGCTGTAATCACTTTGCCTGAACCCGGCCGCCATGGCCGGGTCCAAAGGCTGCAACTTCACAGGGAAACAGCCATGAATGACCGCAGCAAACCCTTATCACCGTCCGGCACGACCTTGCCGGGCATCCAGCGGATCGGCATGGGCCGCCCGCTGGCATGGCTCACAGCCGGCTGGCAGGATGTGCGCGCCAACCCGCTCCCCTCTCTGGCCTATGGCCTGCTGTTCGCACTGGGCGGCGATCTGATCATCCTCGCATTCCTCCAGACACCGCATCTGCTCACCGTCTCGATCTCCGGCTTCTTCCTGATCGCGCCGCTGCTGGCGGCCGGGCTCTATGAATTAAGCCGGCGCCATGAAGCCGGAGAAAAAATACTGTTCATTGACTCGCTCAAGTGTTTCGCACGCAACGGGCGGTCACTGGCCCTGTTCGGTTTGATCCTTGCCCTGATCGCCCTGATGTGGGAGCGTTTTTCCGCCATGTCCTTCGCCATGATCGGCGTCACCTCGGCACCCAATGCCAGCGTTTATCTTAAACAGGTCATTTTCGGCGGCGAGCACCTGGCGTTCACCGCCACCTGGTTTGCGCTGGGCGGTGTTCTGGCCCTCTTCGCCTATGCACTGGCCGTTGTTTCGGTACCGCTGATGCTCGACCGTAATGCCGATGTCGCCACCGCCATGATGACCAGCCTGCGCACCTTCGCCCGTAATGCCGGGCCCTTGCTGCTGTGGGCGGCACTGCTTGTCGCCCTGACCCTGCTTGGTTTCGCCAGCTTGTTGTTCGGTCTGATCGTCATCATGCCGATTCTCGGCCATGCCTCGTGGCATGCCTACCGCGAGCTTGTAGAATAGGGGTTCTGCCCCCAGATTCGACGGGCGGCCTGACCGCCCGTTTTTCTTGCCTGGAATATAAAAATGACGACCACCAATCCCTTGCTCGATTTCTCCGACCTGCCACGCTTCGACACTGTTCAGCCCGAACACGTCAAACCGGCCATCGAATCGCTCTTGACCGCCGGCCGTGCGCTGATCGAACGCCTGACTGCCGACACGACGCCGGCCACTTGGAAGGACTTTGCCGGTGCGCTGTCCGATGGCCTGGAGCCCTTCGGCCGCGCCTGGGGCATCGTCGGCCACCTGCATTCAGTCAATGACATTCCCGCCTGGCGCGAGGCGTACAACGAGATGCTGCCGGAAGTCTCGCGCTTCTACGCCGAACTCGGCCAGAACCTCAAGCTCTTCGAGAAGTACAAGGCGCTGCGCGACAGCGCCGAGTACGCCACGCTGAGCGTCGAACAGAAAAAGGTCGTCAATAACGAAGTCCGCGATTTCCGCCTGTCCGGTGCCGAGTTGCCCGATGACCAGAAGCCGCGCTTCCAGGCCATCATGGAAGAACTGTCGCAGCTTTCGGCCAAGTTCGCCGAAAACCTGCTCGACGCGACCAACGCCTTTTCCGAAGTCGTCACCGACGAAGCCGTGCTCGCCGGCCTGCCCGACGATGCCAAGGAAGCCGCCAAGACCGCCGCCGAAAAGGCCGGCGTCGACGGCTGGCGTTTCAGCCTGCAAGCCCCGTCCTACGGCCCGGTCATGCAGTACGCCGACAACCGCGAGTTGCGCGCCCGCATGTACCGCGCCTACGCGACGCGCGCTGCCGAATTCCACGACGGTTCGAGCAAACCAGAGTGGGACAACACCCCGATCATCCAGCGCATGCTCGAACTGCGTATCGAAGACGCCAAGATGCTCGGCTTCAACAACTTTGCCGAAGTGTCGCTGGCCCCGAAAATGGCCGATACGCCGGCCCAGGTGCTCGCTTTCCTGCGCGAACTGGCGGCCAAGGCCAAGCCGTTTGCCGAAAAGGATATCGCCGAGCTGCGCGCCTTCGCCAAGGATGAACTCGGCCTGACCGACTTCCAGCCCTGGGATGCGGCCTACGTTTCCGAAAAGCTGCTGCAAAAACGCTATGCCTTCTCCGAGCAGGAAGTGAAGCAGTATTTCACCGAGCCCAAGGTGCTCGGCGGCCTGTTCAAGGTCATCGAGAGCCTGTTCAACGTCAAGGTCAAGCCGGATACGGCGCCGGTCTGGCATGAGGACGTCCGTTTCTACCGGCTGGAAAGCCCGGCCGGCGATCTGGTCGGTCAGTTCTACCTCGACCTCTATGCCCGCGAAACCAAACGCGGCGGCGCCTGGATGGACGAAGCCCGCTCGCGTCGAAAAGTGCTCAACGGCATCCAGAAACCGATTGCCTACCTGAACTGCAATTTCTCGCGCCCGGTCGGCGGCAAACCCGCCACCTTCACGCATGATGACGTCACGACACTGTTCCACGAAACCGGCCACGGCCTCCACCACCTCTTGACGCGCGGCGAAGAGCTCGGCGTTTCGGGCATCCACGGCGTCGAGTGGGATGCCGTCGAACTGCCGTCGCAGTTCATGGAAAACTATTGCTGGGAATGGGAAGTGGTCGAGGGCATGACGGCCCACGTCGATACCGGCGCCACCCTGCCGCGCGAACTGTTCGACAAGATGCTGGCCGCCAAGAATTTCCAGAGCGGCATGATGGCCGTGCGCCAGATCGAGTTCTCGCTGTTCGACATGCTGATCCATTCCGATTTCGACCCGAAATCCGGGTTGACCGTGATGGACGTGCTCAACGACGTGCGCAAGGAAGTCGCCGTGCTGCTGCCGCCCGCATGGCACCGTTTCCCGAACAGCTTCTCGCACATTTTTGGCGGCGGCTACGGCGCCGGCTATTTCAGCTACAAGTGGGCCGAAGTGCTGTCGGCCGATGCCTACGCAGCCTTCGAAGAGGCTGGCAATCCATTTGATGCCACCGTCGGCAAGCGCTTCCTTGACGAAATTTTGTCGGTTGGCGGCTCGCGCCCGGCCATCGAATCCTTCAAGGCCTTCCGCGGTCGCGAGCCAAGTGTTGATGCGCTTCTTCGCCATAGCGGTATGATTGCTGCCTAATAGGGGATCAGGGAGAAAATCATGCGTTATCTGTTCGTGATCTGCCTGGCGCTAGCCAGCGTCGGCACATCTGCGGAAACCTATCGGTGGACGGACACCAACGGCCAAACGGTCGTTACCGATACACCACCACCAGGCAAAGCCAGGAGCGTCGTCAGAGTGGGCGGCAATCCCGATGCCGGCGACGGCCTGTCGTTCGCCACCAAAAAGGCGGCCGAAGCGTTTCCGGTCGTGCTGTTCACCAGCGCCGACTGCATCACCGAGTGCAAACAGGCGCGCGAGCTATTGAATGGCCGCGGCGTACCGTTTACTGAAAAAATGCTGCAAAAACCGGAAGAAATCGAAGAGCTGAAGCAACTGGTGGGCGATGTCTTCGTCCCGTCGGTCAAAGTCGGCAACCAGCGCTTCCGCGGCTTCGAGTCAGGGGCCTACAACAATCTGCTCGACCTCGCCGGCTACCCGAAGAGCGCACCGCTGGGCAGCAAACCTTCGGGCGGCGCCAGCAAGTGAAAATTGCCAGCTGTTATATCAATCGATGTTTTACAGCGTTGCGCCCATCCAAAACGCGCCAAAAAACACATTGATAACAAAGGATTAATTACGATTCGTATAGCTTGATGTTGCATGGCATTGCGCATAGAATGACCCACCAGTGACCCACTGTACATGCAGTGGGTCAAAACGGAGTGGCATCCATGCTCAACGACATACAGATCAAGGCACTCAAGGCCACCGGCAGGCGCTATGAAGTCACCTTTCAAGCGGGGCTGTATCTCGACATCACCGCGGCCGGAATCAAAACCTGGCGCTACCGCTACCGGCTACTAGGGCAGCGTGAGAAGGTAACGATCGGCCAATATCCAGCAATCAGCCTCAAGGAAGCCAATGCGCGCCACCTTGAGTTATCCACCATGGTTGCCAGAGGAAAATCACCGGCCCGAGAACTTGAGCGGGAGCGGCAGCAATCCAACTTGGCCAGCACAATCAGCGAACTGGCAAAGCTCTACCGAGCCGATCTCGACAAACGCACGAAGAACCCAAGCGGTGGCAGGGGATGGATATTTGACGCCTATATCATTCCCAAGCTCGGAAAATTCCCGCTGGTCGACATTACCCCGGCCGACATCCTTCACTTCCTCGATGGAATTAAGAAAACCGCGCCCGCCTCTGCCCTAGCGGTCCATGGCACGCTCAAGCGAATGTTTGACCTCGCGATTGGCAGACAATTGATGTCGGCAAACCCAGCGGCTGCCATTCCCCCTCGCATCATTGGACAGCGCAAATCGCGGGATCGCGCGCTATCACCCGACGAGATTGGCACCCTGTTACGGAGTCTAGATAGCGCCAAGGGAGAACTTGAAACGATTTCTGCTTTCCGGCTGCTGCTCCTGACCATGGTTCGTCGGGAGGAACTGTTGCAAGCCCATTGGCCGGAGTTCGATTTGGAGCAAGGCCTTTGGTCAATCGAAGGAGAGCGCACCAAGAACGGCAAGCCCCATCTAGTGCCGCTATCCTCCCAGGCGCTTGCGATTCTCCGGGATCTGCACAAACAATCTGGCGGCATCGGCCTTGTGCTGCCGGGGCGACAACCAGGCAAGGGAATATCCACCGGCACCCTACACGAATCAATCAAGAGGAATAACTGCCATGGGATTGCCCCCTTCACTCCTCACGACTTCCGGCGCACCGCATCAACGATGCTGCACGAACAGGGATGGAACACTGACGTTATCGAGAAGGCGATGAATCACACCATGCAGGGGGTTCGTGGTGTTTATAACCGTGCCGAATACCTGGAACAGCGCAGCGAAATGCTACAGGCTTGGGCCAACTATCTGGACAAGCTGAAGGCCGGCGCCGAGGTTATCCAATTGCACGGCAACGCGGCATAGTTTGGCCACCAAAAGCTAAGGCCCAACCTTTCGCTATCACCCTAGTATTTCATCTGCGGATTGGTCGGCAATTACTTCAACTCATTGATGTCAGCGACAACGTAGTTCCAGGCCGTACCTATCGTGCCCATCAACATGCTTGATGCGCTACCGCCGAGATTCCCGATCCGCAAGCTGTCTTTGGCGTTCTGGGATGTAACCTTCGTGCCATATTTTGAGTCAATCGCTTCCATTGTTACATCAGCGGTTGCCTTGCCCGCACCCATAAAGCTGCCAACCCACCGTAGCGCTCGGTTCCCTGCATTGAATAATACCTTCGTATTGATGATCGCCAGTCCGTCAGTGGCGGCGTCTGGTGTGTCGGCAATCGTAAAACCTTCATCCTTGAACCATTGGGTGATTTTGGTCGTTGCCTCCGTTTCGATGTCGGCGTAATACTTCACCTCTTCAGGGCTAGTGCGATCCATATCTGCCTCTACGGCAACCTTCGACACATAGACAGCTTGGTACTTATTCGCTGGCTCTGGTTCGTCGGCCCACGAGGTGGCGATAGAAAGCGTCAGCGCAAGTGTGGCGGCCACCTTAAGAAGCATTGTCATGTTGATCACAGTCAGTTGAAAACTACAGATTGTCCGCTTACGCAGGTGGTAGTGGCAATCAGACCAAAGGCATAGACACAGGAATCTAAGCCTTACCGTCGCTGGCCAGCCGTCGCAGCAACTCCATGGCCAGGGCTTCATGATCACTGCTTCCAACCTGGTGGCTCGCCCCGCCCTTGGACGTTGAGACCACGAGGATTTTTCCGGCAATCCAGTAATTCCCGGCATACGAAACGCCATCGACTTCACAACTGATGCGGTACCGCTGCTGCTTGTCGCTCATGCAGCGGAATCCTTCAGCACGTCCTTGTTGACCACGAACCCTTCACGAACCACCTGGCCACAGCACGGACACTGCTCTTTGCCCTTGAGTCGATTCTGCGCAATGTAAATCGTTGCCTCTGCCACGCCGGCCAGTTCCGCTGCCTTCTTCACTGGCAAGCCCTGCCGCACCAGCGCTAACGCTGACTGAGTTTTACTTAATGCCATCGCTGTTCCTTTTGTGCCTGCATGCTTTGCAGTGTAGCACATAGCAGTAAATGCTTGACAATCCGTTTTAGCAGTTCATACTATGTACCAGTAACGGAATCAACCTAACTCAACGACAAGGAGAAACGACAATGAACGAACGTCTGAAACTGCTCTCAACCGAGGAATCGCATAAGGCCGGCAACTACGATGCAGAAAAGCTCCTGGTTGCCTTGCGCAACATCGAGGAAGGTGACGACGCGGCCTGCCTGCTGGCCGATGCCATGAACGACATCATGGCCCTGGCCTTTGACAACCGCACCGAAGAGAGCGTCGATCGCCTTGACGGCTTCTGCGCGGTCATTGGCCCGGCGCTGGAACGTGCCGCGGCCCTTGAAGCGAAGTGTGCCCTGCTCTCGGCATCGTTGAACAAAGCAGAAATCCTCGCCCGCTCCTGCATCACCCGCTCGGCAGTTACCACTTCGCGGCCTGCGTCTCCAATGGAAACCCGTTGGCCTCTCCTTTCTCAACCTTCAATCTGTATCTGAGGTAGCGGCTGTTTCGGCTTGGGTCTCCAATGGCATCGACCTGCCCCCAACTGCGAAGCCTGAGCAATGCCCACGACACGGCAGAGTGCGTCCGCTTGGTTGCCCACACGATTTGCGCTTCGGTCTTGAGCCCGGGTGATTTGCTCAGGAACTTCACCACGGCATCGGTGGCACTGCCGGACTGGATAACGCCGGGGGGACGAGGATTGAATCGCTTTGGCGGTTGCTGCCTCGGTTTCTGTGAATCGACTACTTGCTGCAGCATCGCAATCAAGCTGTTCTGTTGTTCGGCGCTCACGCGGCCTCCTTTTTTTCGTTCAGATAATCCAGCCAGTCGCCGACCGTCGGCGGTGCGCATACTTCGACGACCATTCCCTGCATGGACAGCCGGTGTGCTGCCGAATAAGCTGCAGCCAGCCCCGCATGGTTCGTGTCGTTGTCGGCAAAGATGGTCAGGGTGCGCACGCCATCTGGCGGGATGAAACTCTCGATGCCTGCCGTGCTGATGCAGGACCAGACCGAGACGCTGAAAAGCTGCGAGGCGGCAAGTGCGGTTTCGATGCCTTCGGCAATACCAATCCATTCCGCCACCGGACCGAGGCGAATTGATCCCCCGTTGATCTGCTTGCCTGGCATCAACTTTTTCGGGCTGGGAACTGACGCCTTCTTGCCGTTGGTCAGGTAGGTGCGGTGCAACGTCAGGCCCTGGCCGGATGCGTCGACCACCCGGACAATCAACGCCGGGAACTTCCCCAGCAACTTGCCGCCGTCGTAGTACGGAAGTGCCGGATGCAGGCGTAGGCAATCCGGGATTGTTGCCAGCGTCAGCCCCCGCCCTGCCATGTAGCGCGTGGCCTCGTCGCCTTCTTGCAGCGGCTTCGACTCCGACCACACACGGCGCAACTTTTCCAGCTTCTCGGCCTCGCCCTGAACTTTCTGAATCGCACCGACCTGAACAACGCCGGCCGCCTGCTCGATTTCCTTGGCTGCAGTCCGGAAATCCCACCCCTTCAGCGCCATCACCAACTGAACGCCGTCACCCGGTTTGCAATTCGAGCAGAAGAACGTGCCGCGGCCGTCCTTGTCGTCAAACCTGAATCGATCCTCTCCGCCGCAGACCGGACAAGGGCAGTGCTTGCCCGATAGCTGGCGCTCGGTCAGGCCGAAATTGAGTAGCAGGCCAGGCCACTTGCCGGCTGCAACATCTCGAACGTTAAGGCGCTGCATGGTCGCCTCCACGCTTTGCTGACTTGGAATACGCGATCTGGTTTGCCTTGACCTTGTTCAAAATCTCGTCGGTCGGGGTCGCCGTCACTTCGTTCAGGCCACGCGGCCAAACACCGAAAATGGTGCGGTACTGATTGGCTGCCCAACCGTGCCGATACCTGCGTTTCTCTTCGATGAAAAGCAATTGGCTGAAGACGTGTTGCTTGGTGTCCTTTGCCGCTGGCTTCTTGCGATCCATCTTCACCAGTTCGCCGTCACCAACCACAACGTCACTCTGCCGCTCAGGCTCAAAACCACATTGCGGGCAGGCATGGACCTTGGCCGGTTTCATGAAGTGGCAGGACGGGCATTTCTTCGGCAATGGCTCCGCTCGTTCTTCCGTTTTGGCCTTCGCGGTCTTGGGCTTGCCGTCGTCCAGTTCTAGTGGCAGGTCGTCGCAGGGATGGCCCAAGCGTGCCGTGCTGCCTGAGTGATCAAGCAGCAGCGCCTTGGTTTTCCCGTAGGCCGGACGCAGGACACGGCCAACCATCTGTATGAAACGAATCAGGCTGCGCGTCGGGCGGGCAAGAACCATCACCTCACAGGCCGGGCAGTCCCAACCTTCCGAGAGCAGCGCCACATTCGACAGCACCATCGTTTCGCCGCGTGCGAATCGCCCCAGGATGGCCGCGCGCTCGTCATCGTCAGCCCAATAGTCGATGTGCTCAGCAACCACACCGGCAGCAGTGAACTGTTCAACGATGTGCTTCGAGTGCGCAATGCTGGTGGCGAATACGACAGTCTGCTTGCCGTTGGCCAACTTGCGCCAATGCGTCAGGATATCGCCGATCAGTTCCGGCTTGTCGGCAGCCTCTTCAAGGTCAGACTGGTTGTAATCAAGCACGCCATCGATGCCCTTGGAGCTTTTAACGCCCTTCAAGTCTGGTTCAGACGGCGCGTAGATGTCGCAATCGACCAAATAGCTTTCGGCGATCAGATCCTTGATCGTGGCCCCGACCACCAGGTGTTCGAACAATCGGCCGCCAATCTCCTGAAAGTCCTTGGCCATGCCAGCAGCGAACGGGGTAGCCGTCAGGCCGACCACCGGTACGGCGTTGTATTTCGCCAGCAGCTTTCTGTACTTCTCAGACCCGGCGACACCGTGGCATTCATCAATGATGATCAATCCCACATCGCCAGGCAGACCACGGACATGAACGGTGTCGATGCTGGCCACCAAAACCTGAGCATCAAGGTTCCGCGTGTTGTCAGACTGCAGGATGCCGTGGGCGATGCCGTAGCGGTTCAGGACTGCGCTGGTCTGCTGAATCAATTGCTTGCGGTTCGCCAAGAAAACCACCTTGCGGCCCTTGGCAACTGCCTTCTGAATGATGCTGGTCGCCGTCAGGGTCTTGCCGCCACCGGTGGGCAGGTAGAGGCAGATACGCTTCAATCCCCTAGCCATGGCAAGGCGGGTTTCTTGTTCGGCGTTGAGTTGGTAGGCGCGAAGTTCAAAAGTCATTTTCGCCCCCATTGCCGGAATTTATGCCGCTTGGGTTTGCGCCGTGTACGTCCACTAAATGACCATCTCCCGCCTTGGAAAGGGGGGGTGGGTTACTGCTTACTGCTGACTGCTTACTGCTTACTGATTCGGGGAAGTCTTTGCCGAAGGCTTCGCGGAAGGCTTTACGGAAGGGTTCGCTAGAGGCTTCCGCATAGTCTCTCAAGCCAGAAACGGCAAGGGTTTTAAGGCTGCACTCGGGTATGAATTCAACCTGTTTTGCCCAGTTTCTGAGGACGTTTGGAGACTCGGCAGATTGGTACTTCAGGAAGTTCGGCAACCAGATACACGATGCCTTCTGATCAACCTTTGCCAGACCTTTCAACAAGACTTCATCAAAGGCTTCCCGGAAGCCTTCGGGAGAGGCCTGCAGTTCTTCGGCCAGCCCTGCCGGTGTCGCCCTCATGGCTCCCAACATCGTCATGCCGGGATGCGTTATCAGGAAAATGAAGATCAGCTTGCCGAGGTGTGAAAGCTCGTTGAACTTGGCATCGTTCCAAATGCGGACATCAATCTTTCGGAAGTGGGCCATGGTCACACCCCACCGAAGATCGGCGCCCAAAGCATGGCAGCATTCGGGTTGTCGTCTTTCCAAGCTGCACCATGGAGCCCGCCTTGTACGCGGGCTTCGTCTTGTCGGGCGGTCATTTCACGCCCCCATTCAGGACAGCGCGCAACTCCCCGGCACTCCATGACTTGAACCGTGACCCAGCAACCTTCTTAGAAGGAGGCAAACGCCCCTCTTTTTCCCAGCGCCAGAGGGTGCTCAGTGCTTTTACGTCAAAGATGACTCGTGCAACGTCGCTACCGACACGCGCTGAACCGGGAAGGTCATCGAAATGCTTGGCCGTCGTGGCCGATTTTTGCTTGCTCATGGGCGAACTCCATCGCGCCCTACGCTGACAGGCGTAGGGCGGTGATGTCTTTCGCTGCCCGAGACATTTAATTTCGGGGCATTACCAGAACGATCAAGCGGGAGGGGCGAGATGGCATGCAACTGCCACCGCTTGCGCCAAGGCCGTCACTCTGTCGACATGACCCTGTTGCCCCTGTGTTTTATCACGTCATACCTCTACAACCGGCAGGGCATACCGCGACCGAACTCAGCAAGTACAGAATTCCATGCTTGCAACGAACGGCGCAACGCTCTGCATTTCTGTGCAATCATTTCGTGTCGCCGACTATTCGGCACCACGATTTTGGCCCACCAATGACCCACCAGTTCAATGTCAGCATGACAAAACAACGCAACCACAGAGCTTTGCAAGAACAATGAAGATTGCCAGCTGGAACGTCAATTCACTGAAGGTTCGCCTGCCGCACCTGCTTGACTGGCTGGCAAGCGCCCAGCCGGATGCCTTGTGCCTTCAAGAATTGAAGCTCGAAGACCACAACTTTCCTCGTGCTGAAATCGAAGCGGCCGGCTATCAGGTCGCCTTTTCCGGCCAGAAGACGTACAACGGCGTCGCCCTGCTCGCCCGTGAGCCAATCCACGACGTTATCTGCGGCAACCCGCATTTTCCCGATGAACAAAAACGCTTGATCAGCGGCACCGTGGGCGACACCCGCATCATCGGCGCCTACATGCCAAATGGCCAGGCTGTGGGCAGCGAGAAATACGACTACAAATTGCGCTGGCTCGATGGTCTGGCCATCTGGCTCGGCGAGGAAATCCAGAAGTACCCGAAACTCGCGCTGTGCGGCGACTACAACATTGCACCGGACGATCGTGACGTGCACGATCCCAAGGCCTGGGCAGGACAAATTCTCTGCTCTGAACCCGAGCGCGCCGCCTTCCATATGATTGCTGCCTAATAGGGGATCAGGGAGAAAATCATGCGTTATCTGTTCGTGATCTGCCTGGCGCTAACCAGCGTCGGCGCATCTGCGGAAACCTATCGGTGGACAGACCAACGGCCAACGGTCGTTACCGATACACCACCACCAGGCAAAGCCAGGAGCGTCGTCAAGGTGGGCGGCAATCCCGATGCCGGCGACGGCCTGTCGTTCGCCACCAAAAAGGCGGCCGAAGCGTTTCCGGTCGTGCTGTTCCACCACCGACTGCATCACCGAGTGCAAGCAGGCGCGCGAACTATTGAATGGCCGCGGCGTACCTTTTGCATGAAAAATGCTGCAAAAACCGGAAGAAATCGAAGAGCTGAAGCAACTGGTGGGCGATGTCTTCGTCCCGTCGGTCAAAGTCGGCAAACCGCGCTTCCGCGGCTTCGAGTCAGGGGCCTACAACAATCTGCTCGAACTCGCCGGCTACCCGAAGAGCGCACCGCTGGGCAGCAAACCTTCGGGCGGCGCCAGCAAGTGAAAATTGCCAGCTGGAACGTCAATTCGCTGAAGGTTCGCCTGCCGCACCTGCTTGACTGGCTGGCAAGCGCCCAGCCGGATGCCTTGTGCCTTCAAGAATTGAAGCTCGAAGACCACAACTTTCCTCGTGCTGAAATCGAAGCGGCCGGCTATCAGGTCGCCTTTTCCGGCCAGAAGACGTACAACGGCGTCGCCCTGCTCGCCCGTGAGCCAATCCACGACGTTATCTGCGGCAACCCGCATTTTCCCGATGAACAAAAACGCTTGATCAGCGGCACCGTGGGCGACACCCGCATCATCGGCGCCTACATGCCAAATGGCCAGGCTGTGGGCAGCGAGAAATACGACTACAAATTGCGCTGGCTCGATGGTCTGGCCATCTGGCTCGGCGAGGAAATCCAGAAGTACCCGAAACTCGCGCTGTGCGGCGACTACAACATTGCACCGGACGATCGTGACGTGCACGATCCCAAGGCCTGGGCAGGACAAATTCTCTGCTCTGAACCCGAGCGCGCCGCCTTCCAGCGCTTCATCGGACTCGGTCTGAGCGACAGCTTCCGGCTGTTCGAGCAACCGGAAAAGACCTTTTCCTGGTGGGATTACCGGATGCTCGGCTTCCAGAAAAACCAGGGGCTGCGCATTGACCATGTATTGCTGTCAACGCCGCTGGCCGAGCAATGCACCGCCGCCGGTATCGACCGCGCGCCGCGCAAGCTAGAACGGCCGTCCGACCACGCCCCCGTCTGGGCGACCGTGGGCTGATGAAGTCGTTTTCATGCCGCCTGACATGACCACTGCGGTCGACCCGAAAAAACTGGCCAATCTGTACCCGGCGCTCGCCAGCCTGCCGGCAGCCCAACTCGCCGCGCTGCTGCCACCCGGTGCCATCATGCACTTGCCAGCCGGCACCCAGGTTTTCGCCGAACATCAGCCCTGCCAAGGCTTTCCGCTCTTACTTGAAGGCAGCATCAAGGTCATCAAGCTGGCCGCCAACGGCCGCGAGCTGATGCTTTACCGCGTCACGCCAGGCGGCTCCTGCATTATTTCATCCAGCTGCCTGCTTGGGCATTCCGACTATAACGCGCGCGGCATTGCCGAAACGCCGCTCACCCTGCTGGCCCTGCCGGTCAGTGTCTTTGCCAAGCTGATGGTCGAACATGCACCTTTTCGGGACTTCGTCTTTCACCTGTTTGCCGACCGTATCGGCGAACTGATGCAGCTTGTTGAAGAAGTCGCCTTTGCCCGTCTCGATCAACGACTGGCCAAGTTGCTGCTGGCCCGCCAGGAAACCACGCTCAACGTCACCCACCAGCAACTGGCCGACGAACTGGGCAGCGTCCGTGAAATCGTCAGCCGACTGCTGAAAGGCTTTGCCGCCCAAGGGCTGGTCACGCTGGGGCGCGAACAGCTTACGGTCGTTGATCGGGAAGGTTTGCAGAAACTTGCGGCTGTGTGACCGAGGTTACATACATCATCAAGCCAGACCGTTACATTGGGGTTGTACACATAACCTGACGGAGAAAACACCATGGCTGCAAATGTTGGCGGAATCGACAAAATCCTGCGTATCGTTGCCGGCGCCGGCCTGATCGGCGCTACCGCAGCCGGCATGCTGCCGGTCTGGGGCTATATCGGCATCGTGCCGCTGGCCACCGGCTTGATGGGCTGGTGCCCGGCCTATACGCTGCTTGGCATGAATACCTGCCCGATGAAGAAGTAACTCGGCTCGGCGCTCGTAAAAAAACCTGCCTCGGCAGGTTTTTTTACGCCCCAAAATATTTCAATTTCGGGCTTTATTTCCGGTTGACCGCGGGAAGTGCCGTTGCATCGGTGTTCGTCCACTTTCTGCCTCGGTCAGGCCGATAGGTAATTGGCGATACGCACGTAATCCTCTACTGAAACATCTTCCGGACGCAGGGTAGGCGCGATACCCAGTTCGGCAAAGCCGGCATCGCTCAACAACGCCTTCATCGTATTGCGCAGCATCTTGCGGCGTTGTGAAAAGGCTGTCAGCACGACTTGCGACAGCTTTTCCTGATTTTTCGCCGTCAATTCCGAAACGGGCTTGGGAATCAGGCGAACGACCGCCGACTGGACCTTGGGCGGCGGATCGAAACTCTCCGGTGGCACATCAATCAGCCACTCCAGATAAAAGCGGTATTGCAGCATCACCGACATGCGGCCGAAATCGGCTGTCCCCGGCTCGGCAACCATGCGCTCGACAACTTCCTTTTGCAGCATGAAGTGCATGTCGTGCACGACGTCGACGTATTCGGCCAGATGAAACAGCAGCGGCGTCGAAATATTGTAGGGCAGGTTGCCAACCAGCCGCAGATCCTTGCCGATACTGGCGAAATCGAAGGCCAGCGCATCGCCTTCATGGACGGTCATGCGTTCCGGAGCGTGCTGCTTCTTGAGCCGGGCGATCAGGTCGCGGTCGATTTCAACAACATGCAGATGATCGACACGCGTCATCAGCGGCTCGGTAATCGCCCCCAGACCAGGACCGATTTCGACGACGGTTTCATTGCGCTTGGGGTCCACGGCCGAGACGATGGCGGCGATGATGCCGGGATCAACCAGAAAATTCTGGCCAAAACGTTTGCGGGCGACGTGACCCTTCATTGTTTTTTCCTTGATGCCATGCGTGCGGCTTCAGCGACTGCTTGGAACAGACTGCCCGGATCAGCCTTGCCGGTGCCGGACAGTTCCAGTGCCGTACCATGATCCACCGAGGTGCGGATGATAGGCAGGCCCAGCGTGACGTTGATGCCTTTGCCGAAGGTGGCGTACTTCAGTGCGGTCAGCCCCTGGTCGTGATACATGGCGAGCACGGCGTCACCCTGGGCGAGAATGGGTGGGGTAAACATCGTGTCAGCCGGATAGGGACCGGACAGTTGCATGCCTTCGGCGCGCAGTTTTTCCAGCACAGGGGTAATGACTTCAATTTCTTCCATACCGAGATAACCGCCTTCGCCGGCATGCGGGTTGAGACCGGCAACCAGAATGCGCGGCTCAGCCAAACCGTATTTACTGCGCAAGTCGGCGTGCAGAATGCGCAGCGTTGTTTCCAGCACATCGGCCGTGATGGCTGCTGACACATCCTTCAGCGGTAGATGGGTCGTCGTCAGCGCCACGCGCAACGGACCGCGCTCGGTATCGCCGGCCAGCATCATGACGACGAGCGGCGTAGCGGTTTTCTCGGCAAGGTATTCGGTGTGGCCGGTAAAGTGCACGCCGGCATCGTTGATCACGCCTTTATGCACCGGCGCCGTGGCCATCGCGGCAAATTCGCCGGACTGGCACCCGGCCAGCGCCCGATCCAGCAAGGCCAGCACGTAAGCGCCGTTGGCGGCATCGAGCGTGCCGGCTTGCGACGGCACGGCGAGCGGAATGTGCAGGACATCCAGTTTGCTGCGGTCAACCGGATTTTCGGGGCAAAAATCGCGAAATTTCACGGCCAGAGCAAGTTGGTCTGCACGCGCCTGAAGCAGATTGCGATCACCCAGAATGACCGACTGCGCGTCGCCCTCATAGCCAGCCAGACACAGACAGAGCTCCGGACCGATACCAGCGGGCTCGCCACTGGTCACGGCAATGACCGGCAACATCACTTTTCTTCGAGTCGGTTTTCGACGTAGGTGCGGTCGCGCAACTGGCGCAGCCAGTCCTGATAAGCGTCGTCCAGCTTGCGTTCACGCAGGGCCTGTCGGGCAGCACCGCGCTTGCGCTCGGCCGAGACATCCTGCTCACGGCGCTCTCGCACCTGGATCAGGTGCATACCGAAGGGAGTCTGTATCACCGGGCTGATTTCATTGACCTTGAGCGCATCCATCGCACGCTCGAATTCCGGAACCGTGTCCCCTGGAGAAAGCCAACCGAGGTCACCTCCTTTGGCGGCCGAGCCATCCTGCGAATAGAGGCGGGCCTGTTCGGCGAAATCGACGCCATTGACGATGCGTTCGCGAACGCTTTCAAGTTTGTGCCGGGCTTCCGCTTCAGAAACGACCTCGTTGATGCGAACCAGAATATGGCGCGCATGGGTCTGTTGTACCGAAGCCGGCATGCTGCCACCACGTTTGTTAATCAGTTTGACAATATGGAAGCCTGCCGAAGAACGCAGCAGCTCGCTGACCTGTCCGGGTTGCAGGCGGGCGCTGACTTCGGCATAGAGTGCCGGCAGTCGATCCAGCGGACGCCAGCCAAGATCGCCGCCCTTCAGGGCATCCGGCGCATCGGAGAAGGTTGCCGTCAATTCGGCAAAATTTTCGCCGGCCTGAGCCCGCTTCAAGGCTTGCTCACCACGCAAACGTAGCTTTTGCAGTTGTTCAGGGCTGGCCGACTCCGGTGCACGCAGGAGAATGTGGGCAAGCTGATATTCTTCGCCACCGCCCTTGGCCGCCTGGTCGGCCAGATAGTTGTCGATTTCGCCATCGGAGACGATCAGTTTGCTGTCGACTTCGCGCTCACGCAAACGGACAGTAACCATCTCATTACGGATTTCCTCGCGGAACTGTGCGTACTGCACGCCATCCTTTTCGAGTGCTGTCCGGAACTGCTGGGGGGTCATCTTGTTGCCGGCGGCAATTCGCCCGATAGCCTGGTCCAACTGGGTATCGTCGATCTTCAGACCAGATTCTCGGGCATATTGCAGCTGAGTCCGTTCCATGATCAGGCGCTCCAGCATCTGGCGCTCCAGTTCATCCTGCGGCGGCAGCGGTGTCCCCTGCTTCTGCAACTGCTTGAGGGCAGCGGCCAGGCGGGTGCGCAGATCGAAATATGTGATGACATCATCGCCGACAACGGCCACGATGCGATCGGCCTCAATCACCCGCTCCGGCGCAGCGGAGACGGGGTGTACCAGCAGGCCGCCGAGACAGCAGATCAGGACAATCAGGTGACGAATAAGTTTGTTCATGGTCTTCATTGGGAAGTAAGCAGGCTGCTGTCGGGCAGTTCGTTGATTTTGCCGTAACCGGGGATGCTGCGGCGCAGCAGGCCGATCGGGTTGGAACCGATACTGCCGAAGTCATTCAGTTCAAGCTGGAAAAACAGGGTGTCGTTAGGCTTGCCGGATATAGCTGCCAGCCGCTGACCAACCAGTCGCACCGCCCAGCAACCCGCGTTGTACTCCAAGCCGGCAATCGATTCAAGCGCTTGTTTGTCACGCATCGAGTAGTTGTAACGGCCAACCGCGTAAAACTTTGACGTCAACGGCCACTGGCCGGCAATATCGATCTGATCAACCGTTGAAAGCGTCGTCAAAGGGTCACGCGTGTAGCGGTAGCTGGCGGACAGCACCTTGCCGAGCTCCGGCTGAAAGCGGACGCCTGCGGAGAAACGTTCGCTGACATTGTCCCGGTAGTTGTATTCCCAGGCCAGATCCATATAGGTCTTGGGCGCCACCAGACCATTGACCGCAGCCACCATATTGGAAAAATCGTCTTGGCGAACTGCTTCGCCGGCAATCAATACCTGCTGCTTCTTGAAGTAGTAACGCTGGCCAATCATGGCCTTGAAACGTTCGACCCCCGTGTCGCCATCCAGCAGACGAGTCGTTAGCGCTGCCGTCAGCTGGTTGGCATCGTTGATCCGGTCCAGGCCGCTGTAACGGTTCTCAGCAAAAATCTGGGCAAAGTTGAAGTCGGCCAGACCAGTATCGAAGAGTGGAATCCGGCTCTGATCCTTGTACGGGATATTCACGTAGTAAAGACGCGGTTCCAGTGTCTGGATATAACCTTTGCCAAACCAGTCACCTTCTCGCTCGAAAGTCACCGTAGAATCCAGCGAAAAGGTCGGCAGGACACGGCTGACACTGTCCGGCTGGCCGATGGCCTGGTTGTCCAGTGAATACTGGCTCATGTGTAGACCGACCTTGGGCGTGATCTGGAAGGCAGGATTAACAATCGGCAGCGAAAGCTGAGGGTAGAGCACAAAGCGGTTGCCCTGCACCTTCCCGGCGTCGACATGGGTAAAGCGCGAGTATTGCCCGATCATGCTGAAGTCCATCTTCAGCAGATTCGGCCGAAAGGCCATGACGTTCAGTTGCGGCTCGAGAAAATAGGGACGCGCGATTGGATTGGCCGGATCCAGTTGCAGTGTCTGATAGCGCAGGACCTGAAGGTTGGTCTGCAGCCATGGTGACGGCACATAATTCAGCGCAACCTGCTTGGGCAACTGCGTCTGCGAAGTCTGCAACAGGCGCGACGACAGATCCTGCCAATAGAAGTCATCCGAAACGCCATTCCAGTTAACCGACGCTGAAACGCCCTGACCAAGAATATGCTGGTGCTCGATCCGGTAGCCATAGCGCTGACGATTGGCCATTTCATCATTCGGTAGATACTCGACCCGCGTCATACCTTGGTAGTTGTAGTCGAGGTAGCGCGCCTCGGCGCCAAGCTGGAAGCCTCGTTTGCTCATGTAACGGGGGAACAGCGTCAGGTCATAGTTCGGCGCGATGTTCCAGTAGTAGGGCACCGTGAAGTCGATACCGCTGCGCGTCGAGGTCGAAAAGTGCGGATGCAGGACACCTGATCGACGCTGGCCATTGAGCGAGAACGATGCCATGGGCGTATAGAAAAATGGCACACCGCCAAACCACATGGAGGCATGGCTGGCTGTACCTTCATTGCGGTCGTAGTCGAGATGCGTCTCCGACGCCTGCATGTACCAGTCCTCACGATCCGGCTTGCAGGTCGAAAACGTATTCGAAAAAAACGTGAATTGGTTCTCGCCCTCGAAATCAACGCGCTCGGCCCGACCGTTCGCTTCGACGGGTCGCTGAGCCGGCGACTTGGTCGGCAGGCCGTAGCTATTCGCCACATTGAGCATCATCGGCGCACCAGAAGTCGCAGCATTGCTGCTCGCCACCGTCACCACCGTTTGCGTCGGACTGTAGAAGCGGCTCGGCGTCTCCTTGAGGATGTGATACTTCACATCCTCGGCGGAGCCAACCTGCGCATTGAGCTTCAAACGTAGATGCGGCGTATCGATTTCGGCGCCATCCTGAAGCACCCGCACCGAACCGGAGGCCTCGACCTCATCCTCAAGAACACGGTAGGTTAGACGGTCAGCCAATATCTGCGAACCAACCTTGCGCATCTCGACATTGCCCTTGGCCACGGTTAATTCTTCGGCCTGACCTTCAATTTGATCAGCAACGACAAAAATCGGATAAGCGTCGTCCTTTTTCAGGACAGAGGGTGTATCGACACCGACCACCGAGAATGTTGACGCTTTTTGCTTGCCCATCACGTTGAATTTTTGCTCAGTGCGCAAACGTAGCTGCACATCGTCATCAATTTCCACGATGGACGGCACCATCGGAGCCGACCCCGGTGTCCCTGGCGGCAGGGCGAGTCGCTGCTCATCGGCGGCGGCATGGCCCGTCTGTAGCCCGGCAAACAGGCAACAGACGAAAACAGCAAGCGGACGGCGCGTAAAACCGGTCATCAGGGCGATCAGTTGAGGGGCGACACCAGAATGGCCGGTACCCGAGTGTTAAAATCCGAACATTTTACAACGAACAGACCCTAGCCCGCTTATGCAACCCACGCCGCGCGATCAACTTGTTACAGACTGGGTCGCCAGTCGCTTCCCGGATCAATCCGTCCAGATCACTCCGGCTTCGGCCGATGCCAGCTTCCGCCGCTATTTCCGATTGACTTGGCAGGACGGCAGTACGCGCATTCTGATGGATGCTCCGCCGGAAAAAGAAGACTGCAAGCCCTTCATCCACGTCGCCGGCTTACTCGCCAAGGCTGATCTGGCTGCCCCGCGCATCCTCGACAAGGATCTCGACAACGGTTTTCTGGTGCTGACCGACCTCGGCCGCATCGGCTATCTCGATGCGCTGAACGCGGATCTTTCGCTGGCCGACATGCTGATTCGCCCCGTGCTGGACGTGCTGGTCAAATGGCAACTCTCGTCCACCCCTGCCACCCTGCCGCCTTACGACGCCACATTGCTGCGCCGCGAACTCGACCTCTTCCCCGAATGGTTCGTCAGCCGCCACCTTGGCGTTGAGCTGGACGACAACGAAAAAGGGATGCTTGATCGGACCTTCAAATTCCTGATCAACTCGGCGCTATCCCAGCCCAAGGTCTTCGTCCATCGCGATTTCATGCCGCGGAACCTGATGCTTGTTGAAAGTGCCGAGCGCCTGACGCCGGGCATCATTGACTTTCAGGACGCGGTTTACGGCCCGATCACCTATGACGTCGTTTCGCTGTTCCGCGACGCCTTCATCTCTTGGGAAGAAGAACAGGAAATCGACTGGGTCATCCGCTACTGGGAAAAAGCCCGCGCCGCCGGCCTGCCGGTACGCGAAGACTTCGGTGCCTTCTGGCGCGACTACGAATTGATGGGCTTGCAACGCCACCTCAAGGTGCTCGGCATCTTCTGTCGCCTCAAATACCGCGACGGCAAGGAAAAATACAGCGAAGACCTGCCACGCTTCATGAACTATGCGCGCAAGACAGCCCACCGCTACGTCCAGCTCAAGCCGCTGCTCAACCTGCTCGACAAGCTGGAAGGCAACACCGAGCAGATCGGCTACCGCCGCTAGATGAAAGCCTTTATCCTCGCCGCCGGCCGCGGCGAACGCATGCGGCCGCTGACTGACCATACGCCCAAGCCGCTGCTCGTGGCCGGCGGCAAGCCACTGATCGTCTGGCACCTGGAGCGACTGGCGGCGGCGGGGTTAAAGGAAATTGTCATCAACTACGCCCACCTCGGCTCACTGATCGAGCAGACGCTGGGTAACGGTTCACGTTGGGGCCTCAAAATCCAGTACTCACCTGAACCGCCGGGCGCACTGGAAACTGCCGGCGGCATCGCCACCGCGCTGCCAATGATCGGCGACCAGCCCTTCCTGGTGGTCAATGGCGACGTTTATTGCGATTTCGATTTTGGCCGTTTTTTCCGGTTGACCGTGGAAGGCTGGAAACCGCTAGCCCATCTGGTCATGGTGGCGAATCCGGCCCACCACACCGGCGGCGACTTCAGCCTGGACGGCGAACGCGTCGTTTACGCCAAGGGTGAAGCAACCTTCACCTACGCCGGCATTGGAGTTTTTTCGCCGGCTTTTTTCGCCGAGGTCAAACCCGGTACCATCATGAAACTGCGCCCGCTGCTCGACGCAGCCATCGCCACTGGCAGCTTGACCGGGGAACGCTTCACCGGCCGCTGGGTCGATGTAGGAACGCCGCAGCGCCTTGCGGAACTGGATGCCGAATTGAGGAACGCATGACCCACGCCCACTTTCTCGCCCGCCGCAAGCGCCTGCTGAAAACCATCGGCGATGGTGTCGCCATCGTGCCGACGGCGCCCGAAGTCATCCGCAACAGCGATGCCCACCATCTCTACCGATTTGACAGCTACTTCTGGTACCTGACCGGCTTTCCCGAGCCGGAAGCGGTCGTCGTGCTGATCGGCGGCAAAAAGCCGAAATCCATCCTCTTCTGCCGTGAGAAGCACGAAGAGCGAGAAATCTGGGACGGCTACCGCTATGGTCCCAAGGCCGCCAAGGTCGCCTTTGGCTTCGATGCCGCCTACCCGATCGAGCAACTCGACAAAAAACTGGCCGAATTCCTCGTCGACCGCGACACGCTGTGGCACGCCATCGGGCACGATACCAAGTGGGACACACGCATCGCCAAGGCACTCAACGAAGTCCGCGCCCAGACCAGGGCCGGCAAACGCGCCCCGCGCGCCATCCACGACCTGCGCGTCGAACTTGATCGCATGCGCCTGGTCAAGGACGCCGCCGAAGCCGGCATCCAGCAGCGTTCAGCCGACATTGCCAGCGCCGGTCACGCCCGCGCCATGCGCGCCTGTCGCCCCGGCATGGCCGAATACGAACTGGAAGCGGAATTAACCTATGAATTCCGCAAACGCGGCGCCGATGCCCACGCCTACACGCCCATCGTTGCAGGCGGCGCCAATGCATGCGTGTTGCACTATGTCGAGAACAACAAGCTGCTCAACGATCACACCCTGGTCCTGATTGACGCCGGTTGTGAAGTCAACGGTTACGCAGCCGACATCACCCGCACTTTTCCGGTCAATGGTCGTTTCAATGCGGCACAGAAGGATGTCTACGAAATCGTTCTCGCTGCGCAGGGCGCTGCCTTTGCCGTCACCGCCCCCGGTCGCCACTTCATGGAAGGCCACGACGCCGCCGTACGCGTACTGACCCAGGGGCTGATCGACCTCAAGCTGCTGCAAGGCGATATCGACAACCTGATTGAAAAAGGCGATTTTCGCCGCTTCTACATGCACCGTACCGGCCACTGGCTGGGCCTGGACGTGCATGATGCCGGCGAATACAAGTTTGGCGACGAGTGGACCAAGCTGGCCCCCGGCATGACATTGACCGTCGAACCGGGCCTCTACATTCGTCCCGGCGCCGATATTCCACCAGCACTGGCCGGCATTGGCATTCGCATCGAAGACGATGTCCGTGTCACCGAAGCCGGCTGCGACATCTTCACCACGGCGCCGAAGACCGTCGCTGACATCGAGGAAGTCATGCGCCATGACTGACACTGCGCTTGAACACGTTGACGTCCTGATCATCGGCGCCGGGCCGGTTGGCATGACGCTGCATCTTGCACTGGCTGCCGGCGGCGTGAAGTCCGTGTTACTGGATCGCCGTTCGGCGGATGCCCAGCAAGCCGACCCCCGCGCCCTCGCCTTGTCACACGGCGCCCGCCAGTTGCTCGAGCAGATCCACGCCTGGCCAAACCGCGTCGCCACGCCGATCGAAACCATCCACGTCTCGCAGAAGGATGGCTTTGGCCGCACCCTGATCGACCGCGCCGACTACGACCTGCCAGCCCTCGGCTACGTCGTCCGCTACCGCGACCTGGTGACTGCGCTGGCCGCCAACCTTGCCCCGGATGCCGTTCTGTCGGGGGCTGAAATCCTCGACATCACTCCGGGCGATCAACACGTCACGGTTGCGCTCCACCACGCCGGCCAATCGCGCACCTTCCGGAGCCGGGTTGTGGTTCACGCCGAAGGCACGCCCGGCGATGATTCGGCCGTCAAGGTCAGCGATTACGATCAGCACGCGGTGATCTGCGAAGTCACCCCAACGCCCGGCCACAACCAGCGCGCCTGGGAACGCTTCACCCCGGATGGCCCCCTCGCCCTGTTGCCGCTTGGCGACCAATACTCCATTGTCCTGACGCTGCCCCCCGCCAAAGCTGACGCCGTGATGGCCATGAATGACGAAACATTCACGGCCACCCTGCAAACCCGGTTCGGCAAACGGATGGCCTTTGCCAATCCCGGCCCCCGCAGCCGCTTCCCGCTTGCGCTGCGCATGCGCGACACACTGGCCAAGGACAACGAAGTGTGGATCGGCAACACCGCCCAGACCCTGCACCCGGTCTCCGGTCAGGGCTTCAATCTCGGCCTCCGCGATGCCTGGCAACTTTCTGAAATTTTGCTTAAAAACGGCGTTGACCGCAGCAGTCTGGCCAGTTACGCCACCAGCCGCCGACTCGACCGTCACGGTGGCGCGTTTTTCACGGATCAGATCGTCCGCGCTTTTTCCAACGACTTCGGACCGCTCAAACTGGCTCGCGGCCTCGGCCTCTTTGCGCTGGACATTTTCCCGCCAGCCCGTCACTTCGTCGCCAAGCGCATGATCTGGGGCGCCCGCGCCTGGCCTTGATCCAGACCAAAGGCGAACGTGCCTGCTATCGGTTAAATTGCCGTGCCGCCATCCAGCCGATAACCAATGAATAACCGTCGCATGAAAGCCAGTACCGCCTGGCTCCTCGCCTGCCGCCCGAAAACGCTCTCCGTATCCGTGTCGCCGGTCCTGGTCGGCACGGCGGTCGCTTGGCACGACAGCCATCAGGTACTCTGGCAACCATTCCTCGCCGCGATACTGGGCGCTGCTTTCATTCAGATCGGCACCAACCTGTTCAACGACGTCGGCGATTTCCTGCGCGGCACCGACACGCCCGAACGTCTTGGCCCGCGACGCGCCACCGCCGAAGGCTGGCTGACCCCGGGCAAAGTTCAGGCCGGCGCCTGGTTCAGCTTTGTCCTGGCCTTCCTGTGCGGAATTTACCTTGTCTGGCATGGCGGCTGGCCGATTGTCGCCATCGGGCTGGCGTCGCTCAGCGCCGGCTGGGCCTATACCGGCGGCGCCAAGCCGATTGCCTACGGCCCACTGGGCGAACTCTTCGTCTTCCTGTTCTTCGGCCTGGTGGCCGTCGGCGGCAGTTACTATCTACAGACACTGAGCCTGTCTTTCTCTGCACTGCTCGCCGCCTCGCTGGTCGGCATCCACGCCGCCGCCGTGATCACGGTCAACAATTACCGTGATCTTGATGGCGATGCAAAATGCGGCAAGAACACCTTGGCAGTTCGCCTTGGCCGAGCAGCGACAAAACGCATCTATACCGCCCAGATGCTTGCCCCATATGCTTTTCTGCCACTGCTTTCCGGGCTTGGCTGGCAGGCTGCCCTGCCGCTGCTCTCGCTACCGCTCGCCCTCAGGTTGATCCGGCAGTTTAGCCATGAAGCGCCCGGCCCGTTCTTCAACAAGATACTTGCCGCTACCGCCGGGTTGCAGTTCGCGTTCGCACTTTTGCTTTCCGTCGCCTTTACAATTTGACTATTTTTTAGGCGCCAATTCGGGTAAAATACGCGGCTTCCCCGCTTTACCCAGACCCCACGCACGCCCATGGAATTCGCCGGTTTTCAGCTTCGCAACAATCTATTCGTCGCGCCCATGGCCGGGGTCACCGATCGCCCGTTCCGCCAGCTATGCAAAAAAATGGGCGCCGGCTTGGCCGTGTCAGAGATGGTGACCTCCAACTCGCTGCTTTACGGTAGCGCCAAGACGCTGCGCCGCGCCAATCACACGGGTGAAGTTGCGCCGATTTCGGTGCAGATCGCCGGGGCCGATCCAAAGATGATGGCCGAGGCTGCCCGGCACAACGTGGACAACGGCGCCCAGATCATCGACATCAATATGGGCTGCCCGGCCAAAAAAGTCTGCAACGTGATGGCCGGTTCGGCCTTGATGCAGGACGAAGAACTAGTTGGCAAGATTCTCGATGCCGTGGTCGGCGCTGTACCGAACACCCCGGTAACCCTGAAGTTCCGCACCGGCTGGAACATCGCCAACAAGAACGCACCGACCATCGCCCGCATCGCCGAATCAGCCGGCGTTCGTGCCGTCGCCATCCACGGCCGCACGCGCTGCCAGCAATACACCGGCGAAGCCGAATACGACACCATTGCCATGGTCAAGACCTTGATCAACATTCCGGTCATTGCCAATGGTGACATCACGACACCGGAAAAAGCCAAGCACGTGCTCGACGTGACCGGCGCCGACGGTGTGATGATTGGCCGCGCCGCTCAGGGCCGTCCCTGGCTGTTCCGCGAGATAGAGCATTACCTGAAGACCGGCGAGCACTTGCCGCCGGCCGAGGTCATGGAAATCCACAGCATTCTGCTCGAACACCTCCATGATCTTTACGCTTTCTACGGCCCGGAAACGGGTTTCAAGGTCGCCCGCAAGCATATCTCCTGGTACACCAAGGGATTGGTTGGTTCGGCGGCCTTCCGTAAGGAAATGAACGTCCTGCCCAGCATCGACCAACAGATGCAGGCGGTGAACGATTTTTTCTTCCGTCTAGCGGAAGAGCATGCTCATTTAAAATATACAGAGGAGGCGTTGGCAGCATGAGCCAACAGGACATATCCGCTTGCGTGCAGGAGGCACTCGAGCAATATTTTCGCGATCTCGATGGCGAAAAACCCTGCGCAATCTATGACATGGTACTCAAAAGCGTTGAACGGCCAATGCTGGAAATCGTGCTCGCCAAAGCCGGCGGCAACCAGACACTGGCGTCCGAAATGCTGGGCATCAACCGCAATACCCTGCGCAAGAAACTGACCGAACACCAACTACTGTAATCGCCATGACCATCAAGCAAGCGCTGATTTCCGTCTCCGACAAGCGAGGCGTCCTCGAATTCGCCCAGGGCCTTGCCGCCCAGGGGGTCAATCTTCTCTCCACCGGCGGTACCGCCAAGATGTTGCGCGATGCCGGACTGACGGTCACCGAAATCGGTGATTACACCGGCTTCCCGGAAATGCTCGACGGCCGCGTCAAGACCCTGCATCCGAAGGTGCACGGCGGGATCCTGGCCCGTCGCGACCTGCCGGAGCACATGGCGACCATCGCCGCCCACGGCATTCCGATGATCGACCTGGTCTGCGTCAATCTTTACCCGTTCGCCGCAACCATCGCCAAGGACGGCGTAACGCTGGCCGACGCCATCGAGAATATCGACATCGGCGGCCCGGCCATGGTCCGTTCCTCAGCCAAAAATTACGCGGGCGTCGCCATCGTCACCGATCCGGAAGACTACGCCCCGCTACTCGCCGAAATGCAGGCCAACGCTGGTGCCCTGCAACTGGGCACCCGCTTCAATCTGGCCAAAAAGGCCTTTACCCACACCGCCCGCTACGACGGCATGATTGCCAACTGGCTGACCGGTCTCGACGAAGGTGCCGAAGCCCAACCAGAAGCCGTCGCGCCGACCCCGGCCATTTTCCCTGCCAAGTTGCAACTGGCCTTCGACCGCACTGAAATCCTGCGCTATGGCGAAAACTCGCACCAAAGCGCCGCCTTCTACCGCGAACCCAACCCGCTCGCCGGCAGCATTGCCGCCTACACCCAGTTGCAGGGCAAGGAACTGTCTTACAACAATATCGCCGACTCCGATGCAGCCTGGGAATGCGTCAAATCCTTCGATGTACCGGCCTGCGTCATCGTCAAGCATGCCAACCCATGCGGCGTGGCCATCGATGGCAGCCTGCTTGGCGCCTATGAAAAGTCGTTCAAGACCGATTCCACTTCTGCCTTCGGCGGCATCATCGCCTTCAACGGCGAAGTCGGCATTGATGTGGTCAATGCCATGAATGATCGCAAGCACTTCGTCGAAGTGCTGATTGCCCCGTCTTTCACCGCCGAAGCCAAGGCCGCATTGGCCGCCAAGCAGAATCTGCGCGTACTGGTCGTGCCGATCTCGCGCCAACTGAACGCGCTTGAATTCAAGCGTATCGGTGGTGGCCTGCTGGTCCAGACGCCCGACGACTTTACCGCGCAGGCATCCGGCCTGAAGATCGTCACCAAGGTGCAGCCGACTGCCCAGCAGATCGAAGACCTGCTGTTCGCCGAGCGCGTCGCCAAGTTCGTCAAGTCCAACGCCATCGTCTTCTGCGGTGGTGGCATGACGCTGGGTGTCGGCGCCGGCCAGATGAGCCGCGTCGATTCGACCAAGATCGCCAGTATCAAGGCACAGCATGCCGGACTCGACCTCAACGGTTCGGTCGTCGCCTCCGATGCCTTCTTCCCGTTCCGTGACGGCGTCGATGTGCTGGCCGCGGCCGGTGCCAAGGCCGTCATACAGCCGGGGGGATCGATGCGCGACGAGGAAGTCATCGCTGCTGCCGACGAACATGGTCTGGCCATGGTGTTCACCGGCGCCCGCCACTTCCGTCACTAATAACAAATCCTCAACAGAGATCAGCCATGAAACTATTGGTAATCGGTTCCGGCGGCCGCGAGCACGCCATGGCTTGGCGTCTGGCCAAGACCGCAGGCATGCAGAAGGTGTTCGTTGCCCCCGGTAACGCCGGCACGGCGCGCGAGCACGAGTTGGAAAACGTCAATATCACCGATCCGGAAGCGTTGGCTGATTTCGCCGAGCAGAACAAGGTTCAGCTCACCGTCGTCGGTCCGGAAGCGCCACTGGCGACCGGCGTGGTCAACGTTTTCCGCGCCCGCGGCCTGAAGATTTTCGGGCCAACCAAGGAAGCCGCCCAGCTTGAATCCTCCAAGGATTTCGCCAAGCGTTTCATGGCCCGCCACAACATTCCGACTGCCGGTTTTGAGACTTTTTCCGAGTCGACCGCAGCACATGCCTATATCGACAAGCACGGCGCCCCCATCGTCATCAAGGCCGATGGCCTGGCGGCTGGCAAGGGCGTCGTGGTCGCCATGACGCTTGAAGAAGCGCATGCCGCAATCGATGACATGCTGTCCGGCAACAAGCTGGGCGATGCCGGTGCCCGTGTCGTCATCGAAGATTTCCTCGACGGCGAGGAGGCCAGTTTCATCGTTATGGTCGATGGCAAGAATGTGCTTGCCCTGGCTTCCAGCCAGGACCACAAGCGCGTCGGCGACGGTGACACCGGCCCGAATACCGGTGGCATGGGCGCGTACTCCCCCGCCCCGTGCGTGACGCCGGAAGTGCACGCCAAGGCGATGCGCGAGATCATCCTGCCCACCGTGCGTGGTATGGCGGCCGACGGCATCCCGTTCACCGGCTTCCTCTACGCCGGCCTGATGATCGCCAAGGATGGCTCGGTCAAGACCCTGGAATTCAACTGCCGTATGGGTGACCCTGAGACCCAGCCGATCCTGATGCGCCTCAAGTCCGACTTCGTCGATCTGCTGGAACACGGCATTGATGGCACACTGGATCAGGTCGAAGCCGAATGGGACCGCCGCATTGCGCTGGGTGTCGTGCTGGCAGCAGCCAACTACCCGGACACACCGAAGAAGGGCGATATCATCCAGGGCCTGCCGGCCGGCAACAGTTTCGGCGAGGATGCCCACGTTTTCCATGCTGGCACGGCCAACCAGGACAGCAAAGTGGTAACTAACGGTGGCCGCGTGCTCTGCGTTACGGCATTGGGTGAAAACGTCAAGCTTGCCCAGAAACGCGCCTACGAAGCTGCAGTCCAGATCAGCTGGGACGGGATGCAGTTCCGCAAAGACATCGGCTTTCGCGCCATCAGCCGCTAAGACATCCAGACCATGAAGCGGCGTTTCGGCAGCAGTCTGAAAATACGGATTGCTGCCGTATCCGTCCTTCTATTCCTGGCTGGCATCAGCCTCATTATCTTCTTCGTCACCCGCATCCTTCATGACGACATGCAGGATGTGCTCTCCAAGCAACAGCTGACGACGACCAGCTACATCGCTCGCGACATAGACGCCAAGGTTACGTTGCGCCTGGAAAGCCTGAAACGTGTTGCGCTGAACATGCCACCCTCACTGTTCAGCGACCCACCGGCGATGCAGCGGTGGCTGGAAGACCGCAAGGCCATTCACACGCTTTTCCCCATTGGTCTGATGGCGGTTCCGCCCGACGGCGGACCGACCATCGGCGATGCGCCGCGCCTTAAAACTCGCCCGAAATCCTTTACCGACCGCGACTGGTATGTTGGCGCAACAAAAACCGGGCAACCCTTCGTCAGCAAACCGCTGATCGCTCGCGCCACCGGTCAGCCGGCGCTGGTCATTGCGATTCCGGTATTCGATCACGAGCAAAAGCTTCTCGGCATTCTCGCCGGCGTCACGCCGATGACAGCGCCCGGCTTTCTCGACCTGATCCTTGATGCGGCCCCCGGAAAAAACGGCATCTACGAACTGATTTCTCCGCAACACCGCCTTTTCGTGCTGGCCTCGGAAATGAAGCTGTCAGTCACTCCACTGCCCCTCCATGGGCAGGACCCCGTGCTGGATGCCGCCATGAGTGGCCAGCGCGGCATCACGACACTGCGTAATGCGAAGAATGCCGATGAACTGGTCGCCATCGCCGATATCCCGAGCGCTCAATGGCTACTGGTGGCCAGGCAAGCCACTGGCGATGCCTTCCAACCGGTTTCGAACACCCTCAAAAATACTCTTCTGATCACCGCATTGCTCTCGTTGCCCAGCATTGTCCTTCTCTTCGCGGTTCTCAGCCATCTGCTCAAGCCGATCAATCTGCTGGCCAAGGAATTGCACGACATGGCCGAAGGCACGCGTCCGATGCAGCCGGTAGAGACCCATACTGCCGACGAAGTTGCAGATGTCGCGCACAGCTTCAACCGCTTGCAAAGCCGCCTTCTGGAGCAGGAGCAGCGACTGGAAGCAATGGCTCATCACGACCCGCTGACCGGCCTGCCCAACCGCCGACTGATCGACGAGCAACTTGAAAGCGAGTTACGCCGGATACAGCGCAGCGGCCGGGGACTGGCACTTCTGTTCCTCGACATCGATGGTTTCAAGCCAGTCAACGATGCCCACGGCCATCAAATTGGCGATCTGGTGCTGGCGGAAATTGCCTGGCGCCTGCGTATCGTCATTCGCGATGTCGATATGGTGGCCCGCCTGGGCGGCGACGAGTTCCTGATCCTGCTCAACGATACCGAAATGCCGCGTGAAGCCGCCGAACGGGTGGCTCAAAAATGCATTGACGCCCTTTCCATGCCCATCGGCATCAATAACCTGGTGATTCAGATCGGCGTCTCGATCGGTATTTCGACCTGCAGCGGACCACAGGCCGAGACAACATCGGTCAAGCAATTGGTCAACCGGGCCGATCAGGCCATGTATCGCGCCAAGGCTGAAGGCCGCAATCGTTACATGCTGCACGCCACACCGCCCTCAACCACGAATTCATAATCCGCCTAAATGACGATAAATACAGCGCTCCTGAAAACCTATTTCACCGGCTTGCAAGCCGCTATCGTCGGCGAACTCGAAGCCTTTGACGGTCAAGCCTTTCGCACCGACAGTTGGGATCGTCCGGAAGGTGGCGGCGGCATTTCACGACTGATCGAAGAAGGCAATTTCTTCGAGCGCGGTGGTGTCAACTTCTCTCACGTCACCGGCAAATCACTACCCGCCTCGGCCACCGCCGTTCGTCCGCAATTGGCTGGGCGCGCGTGGGAGGCCATGGGTGTTTCTCTGGTGCTTCATCCGCGCAATCCTTACTGCCCGACGGCGCATATGAACGTCCGCTGTTTCGTCGCCACCAAGGATGGCGAGGAGGACGTCTGGTGGTTCGGCGGCGGCATGGACATGACCCCTTACTACGCTCAACGCGACGATGTGATCCATTTTCACCAGACCTGCAAGGATGCACTGGCACCTTTCGGCGACGAGGTTTATTCGAAATACACGAAATGGTGCGATGAATATTTTTTCCTGAAACACCGCAACGAGCCACGCGGTGTCGGTGGAGTGTTTTTCGACGACTTGAACGAAGGCGGCTTCGAGCGCTGCTTCAATCTAACCCAATCCGTCGGCAATGCTTTCAGTCAAGCCTATTTGCCGATACTGGCCCGATGCCGTGACGTCCCGTTCGGCGAACGCGAGCGCGATTTCCAGGCCTATCGCCGCGGCCGTTATGTCGAATTCAATCTGGTTTGGGACCGCGGCACGCTATTCGGCCTGCAATCCGGAGGGCGCACCGAGTCGATCCTGATGTCGCTGCCCCCCATCGTCAAATGGCGCTACGACTGGCAACCGGAAGCCGGCACGCCGGAAGCCGAGCTTTACGACGCTTTCCTCAAGCCGCAGGACTGGGTGTAGCCAAAAGCCGGACGCCGGCAGCGCCTAACGGGCATCCAGCAGGGCGCTGGCCCGGTAGTGCTTGTTGGCTTCGTCCGCTCGTTGCAACTGGTCGAAAAGTCTGGCCAGCTCAAGGTGCCCTTGTTGCGACGGATCGACCGCCAAGGCCGCCTCAAGATAACTTTGTGCCTTGCCCCACAGTCGCTGGCGCAGACACATTCTGCCCAGTGCCTCAAGCAGACGGGCATCTTCCGGATGGCGACGCAACCAGGCCTCAGCCTTGGCGATCCGTGCAGTCTGCTCCCCCCCGGTCAAACGACCGTAGATCACCAGCAATTCAGGCTGCCATTCCTTGTTCTCCAGCGCATCAAGCACCGACTCGATCAGTTTCTGCGCGGGGGCCTCGCCGCCTTGCGCCACCAGCGCTCTGGCGGCGGCCAGAACGACGCGGCGGCCAAGCTCCTCCTCTGGCACGGAGCGCAAATACGCGGTCAGTTTGCCCTGATCGGCCACACACTTGGCGATATTGCCCAGATGCGCCTGCGTGCGAACTTCGCGTACCACTTCAGGCGGCAGCGCATCACGCTTGACGAGTTGGCGCACCAACTTGAGCACGCCGTCCCAGTCCCCCAGACCTTGCCGGGCGCGCATTTCAAGGCGTAGCGCTGCGATGTGACGGCCCTGTTTGCCCTGCAGTTTTTCAAGGGCGGCCAGCGCTTCATCGAAACGACGCTCCTCATTGGCCATTTCGGCATCAAGCATCAAGGTGGCCGATTCGGTACGCGGATCGTCGGTCTTGGCATGCTCCAGCCAGAATTGCTGTTTTTCCGGCTCGCGCATGCGCTGGGCAGCGCGGGCGGCGATCAGCGCTGAGAGGCCGGGAGCGGTACCGGCTCCATGCGCTTCAATCGCCTTCTTCAGCGCCTGCCCAAAACGCCCCTCAAACAGCAGGCGAACCGCATCCTGAAAAACCAGCCCAGCATTTTCGCGCTGGCGCTGAGCCCGATATTCGCGCACGCGCTTCGGCAGGCCAAAAGTCACCGACAAGGCACGGATGCAGAGATACAGCACAACCACCACCCCCAGCAGCGCAAGTATGAAGAGATTCAGCGAGACCTCAGCCCGCCAGGGCGGGAAGACCAGCAGAACATAGCCGTCGTTCAACCGTGCACCAAGCGCGACGGCAACCGCCGCGCAAGACAGGACGATGATCCAGAAGAGCCCTTTCACCGCTTTTCCTTGCCTTGGCGCAAGCCACGCAAGGCCGCCTGACTGTCTTTCAGGGTGGGCAGCTCGACATTGATGTCGGTCGCCGTCATCTGGCGCAGCGTTGATTGTGCGGTCTGTACTGACTTGTCGTTGGCGTCAAAGTTGGCGGCCAGCAACTCCTGAGAGACTTTCAACTCATTGCGAAACGTCCACTGGTCGCGCGAGAACAGGGCCAGACGTGCGTTGAGCAGGCGCAATTTAAGATTTTCACGCAGAAAATAGGCTTGGCCGGGTGCCAGCAGGGCGGCGTCTTCGCGGTCAAACCGCTGGATGCGAATCAGATCCTTGATTTCCTGCCACATTGCCGTGCCGGTCACTTGCCACCACGGCAAGGTGTCCGGCGTTTTTTGATTTTCGGGTGTTTTTTCCGGTCGACCATAGGAAGCCAGCGGCAGCTTGTCGATCACCAGAACGATCTGCTCCAGACGCAGGCTGAGGCCGGCCGTATCGACAAAAGGCAATGCATTCAGGCGCGCCAGGTCGTTGGCAAGCGCCTTGCGCAGGGGCAGGTACTGTGGGCGATCCAGGCGGGCGAGTTGCGCATCGGCAGATTGCAGGGCCAACGTGGCAACCGGCACGTTGCCGGCCAGTTGCAATTGCTGCCCGGCCAGCGTGACCGACTGCTCCACCTCCAGCAAGGCCACCTCCTCGCGACTGCGAGCGATATCCTGATACAAGGTCTGCAGCGTGGTCGACTGCCCCTGGAATTCGGCGAGCTTTCCATCGAGCGCGCCCAACCGGTTCTGCAGGGCATCGATCTGCTCACGCGTCTGCTTCTGGGCGCCGTGATCTTCCTTGTGGGCCGTGTCGAAGTCAGCCAGCTTGCGGCTGACCTCCTGCTGCAGGTCGATCAGCTTCTGCCGGGTGTCGAACCACTGCCAGCCGGCCAGTGCCAGCGCGACAATCGCCACCAGCAACCAAAGACCTTGCCGCCTGGCACGCGGCGCCTGGATGTAAGTCATGCTCGACGAAGAGGGGATAGTTTCGTTTTCAGGCATCATGCCGACCAATTATAAGCAACTAAGCCAGCAAGAATGCCAGCGTCTGCTGCCTCCGTGAGGAGAATTTTGCTTAACCCCAAAGCCCGTGCATTTTCGGCAATGCGGGCATGCGGGACGAAAATCGGTGTTTTTTGCAGAAAGGCACGGCCTTCGCTATCGAGCAGATCGCAAAAATAGCGCAGACCTTCGCTGCTCGATACCGCCAGTGCATCAAGCTGACCGGCACGCCAAGCCGAGATCAGCGGCCCCACGCCGGCTGCTGGACCGGCGCGGCGATAGCAAGTAATGCAATCGACCATTGCCCCTCGTTCGCGCAGCGTATCGGCCAGTAATTCGCGGCCACCGTCTCCGCGAAAAATCGCGATGCGCTTGTCTCGAACTTTATCGGCCGCCAACTCAGGTAGCGCCAACAAGGCCTCGGAATCGAAACGTTCGCTCGGCGCGACGCAACCGCTAATGCTGTGTACAGCCAATGCCTTCACCGTTCCCTGCCCAATCGCGACCGGCTTCAGCTGCTTCGGCCACGTACCGTGCGCCAAAATGGCTGGCAAGGCGTATTCAACCGCATTCGGGCTGATGAAGACAGCCAGCGAATAGTCCGCCAATCTAGCGACGGTCTCTGCCAGCGGCTGCAGATCATTGGCCGGCGAAATGTCGAGCAGGGGAAAAATAAGCGGTTTGCCACCTGCTGCGGCAATCGCCTCAGCCAGCGGCGCTGCCTGCGCTCGCGGCCGGGTCACGACAATGGTTCGGCCAGACAACGGGCCGTGATCAGTCATTTGCAATGCGCGAGCTTTTCCAGAATGGCGTCGGCGCCTTTGGCACGAAGCTCGGTCGCCAGTTGCAGACCAAGCGCTTCGTCATCTGCGGGATTACCACGCAGTTCGGCGCTGACCACCTCCTTGCCGTCTGCCGTCGCCACGAAGCCGCGCAGCCAGAGCTGACCGTTTTCGATGATCGCGTAGCCGCCAAGCGGCACCTGGCAGCTACCACCCAAGGCACGGGAAAAGGCGCGTTCGGCCTTGACGCAATGAGCAGTTTCCGGATCATTGAGCGGCTCAACGACGTCAGCCATGTCGGCCGCGCCATCGATCAGTTCGATGCCCAGTGCGCCCTGCCCTGGCGCCGGCAGCGATTGCTCGGCGGTCAACACGGATTTGATGCGATTTTCCAAACCCAGACGAATCAAACCAGCGGCGGCGAGGATGATCGCGTCGTATTCGCCGGCATCGAGTTTTTTCAGGCGCGTATCGAGATTGCCGCGCAAGCTCTTGATCACCAGTTGCGGATATTTGGCGCGCAGGATGGATTCCCGACGCAGACTGGAAGTGCCGACGACCGCCCCCGCCGGCAGGTCATCCAGCGCCTCGAACTTGTTCGAGACAAAGGCATCACGCGGATTTTCGCGGGCCGAAATGGCGGCCAGCACAAAGCCTTCGGGCATCACCATCGGTACATCCTTCATCGAATGCACGGCAAGGTGGGCCTTGCCTTCCTGCATCGCGACTTCGAGTTCCTTGATGAACAGGCCCTTGCCGCCAATTTCGGCCAGCGGCCTGTCAAGAATCTGGTCACCCTTGGTCGTCATGCCGAGAATGACAACTTCGCTGCCGGGATTTAAACTCGATAAGCGTTCTCTGACGTGCACCGCCTGCCACATGGCCAGACGGGATTCGCGGGAGGCAATGACAATCTTGGAAGGACAGGACATGAGCAGGCTATGGGCAGGGCTTTTGGGAGGGCTGATTCTAGCATGGCAGGCCGCTCCCGCCTTGGCTGCTACCGACCTGCCCCTTGCTGTTGACCTGCGTTCCGAAGCGCAACAGGCGGCCAGGGCTGGCGGGCCGCTGATCATCATTTTCAGCCGAGAGGACTGCAAATACTGTGAAGCCGTTAAACGCGATTACCTGAAACCAATGGCCGCCAACCCGCGCTACCGTGATCGTGTCGTGATCCGTCAGATCAATCAGGATGGCGACAGCCAGGCACTCATCGATTTCAAGGGCCAGCCGAGCACCCACGCCAGCGTCACCAGCGCAGAAAAGATCAAGCTGGTCCCGGTCGTTGCCTTTTATGGACCGAATGGCCGCAAACTGGCCGAGCCCATCGTTGGCGCCCGACTGCCCGATTTTTATCAAACCTATCTTGAAGACGCGGTCGAACAATCGGCTCGTGCATTGAAAGCGCCATGACAGAATCGATCAAATCACCAGAGCAACGTCCGGAACATCCGGAGTTCTGGTGCAAACGCTTCGGCGAGGGCGTTACGCCCTGGGATGCCGGCAAAGTTCCGTCTGCCTTGGGTGACTTTATCGCCACCCATGCAACACCGTTGAACACACTGATTCCGGGCTGCGGCAGCGCTTGGGAAGCGGCACACTTGGCCGAAATCGGCTGGCCGGTGACCGCACTGGATTTCTCGCCGGTGGCCATTGAGAAGGCCAGGGAGGTATTGGCTGGGGCCAAGGTCAATCTGCTTTGTGCCGACTTTTTTACCTTCACGCCGGACTCGCCTTATGCACTGATTTACGAACGCGCCTTTCTCTGCGCGCTGCCGCGCAAACTCTGGACTGACTGGGGCCGGCGCGTCGCCGAATTGCTGCCATCCGGCGCCCTGCTCGCCGGCTTCTTTTTCATTTGTGAGCAACCGAAAGGCCCCCCTTTCGGCATTCAGGCCGCAGAGCTCGATGCCCTGCTGCAAACCAATTTCGAATGCATCGAAGACAAGGCCGTCAGTGACTCCATCCCGGTCTTTGCCGGCCGCGAACGCTGGCAAATCTGGCGGCGCCGCTAAATATCCCCGACACATGCTGACACGGACTTACAATTTGTTTCACGCCACAATGTCATCGACGCATTGATAGTGCGCGTTATTCAGGCACTACTCTTCAAGGAAACTCCGTACATGAAACGTTTTTTGATCGCGGCAACCCTAGCCGCTGCCGCACTGAGTGCGAGCGTCCCGGCTGCCGCCCAGGTCTCGGTCAGCATTGGCCAACCCGGATTTTATGGTCGCCTCGATATTGGCGGCTTCCCGGCGCCGCCTCTGCTTTTCCCGCAGCCCATGATGATTGAACGCGTGCCGGTTGGCCGCCCGCCACTTTATCTGCGCGTCCCACCCGGGCATTCGCGAAACTGGCGAAAATACTGTCATCGCTATAACGCCTGTGGCGAACGCGTCTTTTTCGTGCAGGACAACTGGTATCAGCAGGAATATGCCCCGCGCTACCAGGAGCGCCGTGGCGGATACCGCAACGAGTATCGTGGCGAAGAGCGGCGTCACTTCGACCGCGAAGAGCGCAGAGAGGAAAGGCGTGACTATCGACGCGATGAGCGTCGCTATGACCGAGGGGACGACCGCCGCGATTATCGCGGCGATGACCGGGGCCACGGCCACGGTCATGGTCATGATCACGACCGCTAAGCCAAGCAAGCGCTGAGCCGAAAACCGCCACCACTGGGTGGCGGCCCCCCTGCCCCGCCATATGGCTTGCTACCGTCGCGCCGGTGAGCAATCCAAACGCCGCCTCTAACCTGTGCGCTTTATTCTTTTCAGACAGGCAGCGAAAACGGCACACAAGGGCTACAATTTTTTTAGCATGGCGTTCAGGGCATCGCGGCCCGATGGCCAAGCCTTGGCCCGCATGCATCAGGCGGCAACTTGGCGCGTTGAACTCAGGAAGATCACGTCAATTTGCCGGGCTTTCTAATCCAGACCTGGGGGTTCCGCATCATGAAGAACGAAACAGACGACAAGCCAAACACGGCTGGTACATTCGAAACGCAGGTCCGCGAGGCATTTGAGGCCGGCAAGGATATTCAGGAGGCAATCCGCCAACTGACGCTGCGCCAGATCAGCGAGCGAAAACTTGACCTGGAATCGCTGCGCCAGGTGGCAAGCACCGTTCTGCACGGCGCCCGCGCCGGGGCGGAAGCTCAGTTGCAGAAATCAGCGGCCAGTATCGAGGCCACCCGGACCCATCTGAAGCAAGCGGTCAGCGGGCTGGATGCGGCACTGGCGCAATGTGCCGAAGCATCGAAGCTGGCGCTGGAAGAAGCGACCAGCAAGGCGCAGTCCTTTTCTCGGGAAGACCTGACCCGTGCTCGAAACGACTTTGCCGCCCTTGAAACGATGTTTGTCGAAACTCTGCAAAAATCCGCGTCGGCCACCAAAAATGTCGTTGGCGACATCCTCACGGACATTGCCGAGCATTCGCGCATTCATGGCTCATCTGTGGGCCACCAGATCAAGGACACGCTGTCCGTGATGACCCAGAAGCTGGAAGAAGCCGGGCGCACCCAGGTCGAGGTCGGCCTGCATCTGGCCCACGCCACGACAGATCTGGTTCGCCAGTTCGCAGCGGGGATGCTCAGCGGGCTGGCCGATCGCATCAAGCCGGGCGAGCGCCGCGACAAGGAAAACTGATGCTCTGGCAGGCCGCACTGGCTGTGCGTGACCTAGGGCGATTGCACGATATTGCCTCGATCCTGATTCGCTATGGGTTTGGTGACCTGGCGCGGCGCATGGGACTGGCCAACGCCTTGGAACGCGCCGGCCACGCGCTGCACTGGCGCGAAGCCGACGAACTGGCCCACCTGCCGCCACCGGCCCGGGCTCGTAGGGCGCTGGAAGACTTGGGCCCGACCTTCGTCAAGCTGGGCCAGATGCTGGCGACGCGGGTGGATCTTTTTGAGCCGGAATGGATTGCCGAATTCGGTAAGCTGCAGGATAGCGCCCCGCCGGCCCCGTGGGAGAGCGTCTGCCAGCAACTGACCGAGGATCTCGGCGCTGCGCCGGCCGACGTCTTTGCCGCCTTCGACCCGGAACCGCTGGCGGCTGCGTCGATCGCCCAGGTCTATCGGGCCCGCCTCGGCGATGGCAGCGAGGTGGTGGTCAAGGTGCGACGGCCGAATATCCGGCCGGTCATCGAGGCCGACCTGCGCTGGCTGCACCGGCTGGCCGAAATTGCCGAAGGCGAATATCCGGAGTTGCGACTGTTTCGTCCCAGCGAAGTGGTCAGCCAATTCACCCATTCACTGCGCCGCGAACTGGATTTTTCTGCCGAATGCCGTAGCGCCGAACGCATCGCCGCCAACTTCGCCGGCTACGTAGACCTCGATACAGCGGCACCACCGCTCCCGGGCAAGGCGCCACAGGCGACGAGCGAAGCGCTCCCGGTCATCGTTATCCCCAAGGTCTATTGGCAATGGACGGGCGAGCGCGTTTGCGTGCAGGAATTCATCAACGGGATTTCCGGCCGACAACTGGCGGCCATCGAGCATGCCGGCCTGAATCGCCGGATTCTCGCCCGACGCGGCGCCCATGCCGTGCTGAAAATGATCGTCGAGGACGGCCTTTTCCACGCCGATCCACACCCCGGCAATGTGTTCTATCTGCCGGGCAATCGTATCGGTTTCATCGATTTCGGCATGATTGGCCGCCTGACCGAAACACGGCAGGCGCAGTTGGTGCAGTTGCTGCTCGGCCTGGTCAAGCACGAGCCACGGCGGGTCGTCGAAGTGCTGTTCGACTGGATGGGCGAGACGCCGGTCAATGAGGACGAATTGCTGCTCGAAATCGAGGCCTTCGTCGATCAGTATCATGGCGTTCCGCTCAAGCAACTCAGTCTTGGCGCCATGCTTTCCGACCTGATCGCCATCCTTCGCCAACACAGGATCTCGCTGCCGGCCGATCTCACCTTGCTGGTCAAGGCCTTCATCTCGCTGGAGGGCATGGGCCGCGAACTGGACCCGAATTTCGACATGGCCGGCGAAGCCATGCCGCTGCTGGAAGCTGCCATGCGCGCCCGCTACCGGCCTCGCGCATTGGCCAGACGCGGCTGGCAGACGGCGACCGAGATGCTCGGCCTGCTCACCGGCCTGCCACAGGATATTTCCCGCCTGCTGCGTGCGGCACGCCGCGGCCAACTGGATATTCGCATCGACGTCACGCATCTGAAACGCGTCGGCAACCAGATCGACAGCGCCGCCAACCGAATGACCATCGGCATCGTCGTCGCCGCGCTGATCGTCGGGTCGTCCATCGTGATGACCGTACCGGGCGGCCCGACCCTGCTCGGCCTGCCACTCTTCGGCCTGCTCGGCTACATCGGCGCAGCGTTGGGCAGCATCTGGCTGCTTCGCTCGATCGCCAAAAGCGCCCGGGCCGATCAGGATTGAGGCCTCGTCCGGCGACTATCCGTCTCGATTGCCATCCGCATGCGATTTCGACCGAAGGTTTGACGTATTATCGACAGGTTAATTTACGATCACAGCCCAACAATGAAAACCGAAACACCCCAGACCGTCTATCTCGAGAACTACACCGCCCCCGCCTACCTGATCGATACCGTTGATCTCGACTTCAACATCGAAGCTGGCGGCACCACTGTCAGCGCCACGCTAGCCATGCGCCGCAACCCCGCCGTTGCCACCCAGCCGCTATTACTTGATGGCGACGAGCTGAAAACCATCAGTGTCACGGTCAACCGGAAAAAAGTGCCATTTTCGGAAACTTCCAGCACGCTGACGATAGCCGATCTGCCCGACGCCTTCACGCTGGAAACCGTCGTCCGCATCGATCCCGACCGCAACACCAAACTGCTCGGCCTCTTCCTCTCCAACGACGGCTATTTCACCCAATGTGAGGCACAGGGTTTCCGCCGAATCACCTGGTTCCTTGATCGGCCGGACGTGATGTCGACGTACACCGTTACGCTGCACGCCGACAAGGCCGCGCTGCCCGTCCTGCTTGGCAACGGCAATCTCGATAGTGCCGGCGATAAAGCCGATGGCCGCCACTGGGCACGCTGGGTCGATCCCTTCCGCAAGCCGAGCTACCTGTTCGCCGTGGTCGCCGCCAAGCTTGATGGCCTGTTCGACAGCTTCACCACCGCCTCCGGCCGCGCCGTCAAGCTTGCTCTTTACGTCGAGCCGGGCAAGCTCGATCAGGCGCCGCACGCCATGGCCGCGCTGAAAAAATCGATGCGCTGGGATGAAGAACGTTTCGGCCTGGAATGCGACCTTGACCAGTACATGATCGTCGCCGTTGGCGACTTCAATGCCGGCGCCATGGAGAACAAGGGCCTCAACATTTTCAGCACGAAATACGTGCTGGCCCGCGGCGACGTCGCCACCGACGTCGATTTCGAGAACATCGACCGTGTCGTCGCCCACGAATATTTCCACAACTGGACCGGCAACCGCGTCACCTGCCGCGACTGGTTCCAGCTCTCGCTCAAGGAGGGCCTGACCGTCTTCCGCGACCAGGAGTTCGGCTTCGACGAGCACGACCCGTCCGTCGCCCGCATCAGCGACGTGCGCGGCCTGCGCGCCGCCCAGTTCCCCGAAGATGGCGGGCCGATGGCGCACCCGGTGCGGCCGTCGTCGTACATGGAAATCAGCAATTTCTACACGTCAACCGTCTATGAAAAGGGCGCCGAAGTCGTCCGCATGATCCAGACCCTGATCGGCCGCGACGGATTCCGCCTCGGCATGGACGAATATTTCCGCCGCCACGATGGCCAGGCCGTGACCTGTGAGGATTTCGTCGCCGCCATGGCGGCCGCCTCCGGTTTCGACTTCACGCAGTTCATGCGCTGGTACCAGCAGCCCGGTACGCCACATGTTGCGGTCAACGGCAATTTTGACCCTAAAACGAAAACCTACACGCTACGCTGCCAGCAGAGCAACGCACTGGCCAGCGACACGCAGCCCTACCTGATCCCGATCCGCGTCGCCCTGTTCGATAACGCCGGCCAGTTGATCAACGGCACCGAAAAAACCCTGCTGCTGACGCAAAATGAGCAGGCATTCCAGTTCGACGCTATCGAGAGCGAACCAATCCCGTCACTGCTGCGCGACTTCTCGGCCCCGGTCATTCTTGAGTTTGACTATCGCCCCGACGCGTTGACGCTGCTGCTGGCCCATGAACCCGACTATTTCAACGCCTGGGAAGCCGGCCAGCGCCTCGCCTCGAACCTGATCCTCGACGCCACAGCGGCCATCGCCGCCGGTCAGTCGCCCATCTGGCCGGCCAGCTTTATCGACGCCGCCCGCCGCCTGTTGCAAACCCATGCCCAGCGCGGCGCCGCCTTCGTCGCCGAAGCCCTCAGCCTGCCCGGCGAATCGACGCTGGCAGAAGCACTGGAAGTCGTCGACCCGGTCGCCCTGCGCGCTGCCCGCAACGGCCTGCGCCGCCACATCGCCGAGCAGCTCGAAGACGAGCTTGCCGGCATCTACGCCGCCCTCGCCCCGACCCAGGCCTACACACCGAGCAGCGAAGAAGCCGGCCGCCGCGCCCTGCGCAACCTGTGCCTCGGCTACCTGCTGGAACTCGACACCCCGGCCACCCGTCAACTCGCCTTCCAGCAGTTCAAGACGGCCGACAACATGACCGACCAGTTCGCCGCGCTGACCTCACTGGCCAACGTGGAAGCTGAAGACTGCGCCGAGCGTGACACGGCACTGGCCGAGTTCTACGAGCACTGGCAAAACGAAGCACTGGTCGTCGACAAGTGGTTTGCAGTCCAGTCCGGCAGCCGCCGCCCGAGCACAATGGCCGCCATCAAGGCACTGACGGCGCACCCGGCTTTCGACCTGGCCAAACCCAACAAGGTTTACGCCGTCTTCCGCACGCTGGGCGCCAATCTCGCGCACTTCCACAACGCCGAGGGCTACGCCTACATGGCTGAACAGGTCCGGGCAGTCGATGCGCTGAATCCGCAAATCGCCTCCCGCCTGGCGCGTGCCTTTGACCGCTGGAAAAAATTCGACGACGAACGTCAGCGTCATGCCAGAGCCGCGCTGGAAAGCATCCGCAACCACGCCGGCCTGTCTCCCGATGTCTTTGAGGTCGTCTCCCGCGCCCTGGGCTGATCGCGCTAAAACCGGAACTTCCTCACGGAAGCATTCGGCACAGTCCACTAAACTGTGCCGAATGCATTTTTTCAAGTATCCGGAATTTCAATGACACCCCACACCAAAATTCGCCAACTGATCATCGCCACCACGCTGGCCCTCGCTTCTGCTTCCAGCCATGCTCTCATCGCCTGGGCAGAGCCCAGCGCCAATATCGTGGACTCGGTCACCGGCAGTGCTTCAAGCTGGAACTACAGCTACACCGTCACCAACACCACTGACTGCTATCTGACTTGCGACGCCGGCACCTGGTACGGTGAGCTGACCAGCATCAGCCAATTCGCCCTGCCCTTCTTCACCGATGCCGGCATCAGCGCGATTGCCTCGCCTACCGGTTGGTCATCGCAAGTTGCGGCAAACGACCTGTTCAATCTCGGCAACGGCACCAAGACAATTATCTGGACGGCCGACTCCACCAGCACCAGCATTCTGGTCGGAAATACCTTGAGTGGCTTCGGCTACCAGGCCAACTACAGTGCCGGCAAAGGTCCTTATCAAATCACCCAGGTCAGGGGCGCCATTGCGCTCGGCGACCCGGCCATTCCGCTTTCCCCACTCGCCCAAACCGCTGGCATCCAGCCGATGACCATGGTCGACGAACCGGCTTCCTCTGCCATGCTGATCGCCGGTCTGGGTCTGATGGGCGTCATCGTCAAACGCCGCCGTTCGCTGGCGATCTGAACGCAGCGACCGCAGGAAAACCGCCCGTCCCGGCGGGTGACAGACAAAAAAACGGCCAATATCAATTGGCCGTTTTTCATGGTCGCTTCAGGCGTCTCAACTCTTCAGCCAAGGCCCCAGCAGTTGCCGCAGCGCCTGTTCGTTCCAGCCCTTGATGACGTCGTCACCGACCACGATCAACGGCACGCCATTGCCGCCCAGATTCCTGTGCTCCTTGTACGCCACCGAGCTTTGCTCGATATCGTGCTCGGTGTAACGGATGCCATTGGCCGCAAAAAATTCGCGGGTCATCTTGCAGTAGCCGCACCAGCTGGTGGCGTAAAGGACGACGGCGGGCTGCTCGGAGGATGACTGCACCACGGCTGTCGGGAGCGGTCGCCCCTGCAGCAACGGGCGACCAAACCAGAACGCCGCGCCAAATACGAGCAGCAACACCAACCATTTGGCGCCCCCGCTGCGGCGCTCGGGTCGCGCCGTCCCATACTGCACCAGCCCCTCGGGCGGCAGCGATCCACCAGCCTTGACGTAGGCTTTTTCGCAGGACGGGCATTGCCAGTCCGGCGCGGTATCGTCGGCCTTGCGGGCATAGTTGCAATGAGGGCAGATTTGGCTCAAGGGAAACGGCTCGGGTAGGGTTGATCAACACCCGGCCAAACATCGTGGCGCCAGGCGAACATCGCCCGCGCATTTTAACGGGAGTCAGCGCTGGCTGGTATCCGCCTGGCCTGCGGAAACGACATTTTGGCTGCCCCAACAATTTTCAAAATCCGCCGATTTTTCCGGTTGACCGCAGGAATCGCCCCTGGCGGCCAACTCCGGACAGATATTACCCAGCGCTGGCCGGCACAGCCGCCACAGCCGCCAGAAACTCCCGCCCCCAGCGATCGATATCGTTATGGCAAACGATGTCGTACAAGCCGCGCAGCCGGGAATCGCGTTCGCCGGCATCCATGTCAAGCGCCTGACGCAACCTTTCGCGCAGATCAGCCGGATCATGCGGGTTGGTCAGTACGGCACCGTGTAACTCGGCGGCGGCACCCGCAAACTCGGACAATACCAGCACACCACTGCCGTCCGTCTGCCCCTGCGTCGCCACATACTCCTTACACACCAGATTCAGGCCGTCGCGTAGCGGAGTAATCCAGCAGATATCGGATTCGGCATACCAAGCGACCACCTCTTCGAAGGGCAAGGGGCGGAAGAAGAAGCGGATGGGCGACCAGCCCACTTCATTGAACTGGCCATTGACTCGGCCAACGGCCTGCTCGATCTGCCCCTGCAATTCGTCGTAAATCGTCATTTCCTTGGCCGCCGGCACACAGACAACCACCAGCGACACCTTGCCGCGCAAGGCTGGCGTGGTTGCCAGCAGATCACCAAAAGCGCGGACTTTCTCCAGCGTACCCTTGGTGTAATCCAGGCGTTCGACCGAAATCACGATGCGTTTGCCGGCAAATTCGTTGCGGATCGCCTGCCGGCGTCCGGCTGTCCTGGGATGGCTCAAAGCCTGTTGAACCCGCCCCAGATCCAGCCCGACCGGATGCGCGCCCAGCCCGATGCGGCGGCCATGCACCTCAATCTGGGTGGTCATCGTTTCCAGCCCGACCGCACAACCGTAGCTCAGGAAGCGCGGGGCGCAGGCCTTGCGCTCGACGACATGGATCGAGGCGACGCCACCGGCCACATCCACGAAATTCTCGGCCTGGCGGGGAATATGGAAGCCGATGTAATCGCACTGGAGCAGGCTGCCGACAATTTCACGTCGCCAGGGCAGCACGTTGAAGGCATCGGCCGAGGGAAAATAAGTGTGATGGAAGAAGGCAATCTTCAGATCGGGCCGCAGTTCGCGCAGCGCCGCCGGAACCATCCACAGGTTGTAGTCGTGCAGCCATACAGTCGCGCCCTGTGCAGCTTCGGCAGCCGTTCTTTCGGCAAATTTCCGGTTGACCGCAAGAAACACCTTCCAATCCTCTTCGCGGAAAATTGCCCGCTCCCAAAAGGTATGCAAGGTTGGCCAGAAGGCCTCTTTCGAGAAACGCTTGTAAAAAACATCCACTTCCTCGGCGGACAGGGCTACCCGTGCAGCCACCAACCCCGGATAGGCTTTGGCATCCACTTTGGTGTGGATTTCAAACGGTGGATCGTTGGCGGCATCGTGCACGCTCCACGCCACCCACGAGCCACGCTGTCCAGCACCGAAAAACGATAGCAGGGTCGGGATGATGCCGTTTGGCGACTTTGGACGGCGCTGAACAATACGACCGCCAATGCGTTGCTCTTCATAAGGCAAGCGGTGGTAAACCATCACCAAATCCGCACGCCCCACCTCCGCCGCGTCGCCCGAACGCGGCACATAGTCCTGGGCGAGCAAGCCGAAATGCACAATGGCCTGCAAAATACCGCCACATCCGGCATCGCTGGCCCGCAGCACATGACTCAGTTCGTGGGTCGCCTCAAGCAACGCCGCCTCCGACTCACCGACGCAAACACCACTGAAGCCGACTTCAAGCATCGACAAATCGTTCAGGGTATCTCCCGCCACCAGCACCTGATCTCGCTCAACACCAAGATGCTTAAGCAGCGCGCTAAGCGTGCTGCCCTTGTTGACGCCGCTCGGCAGGATGTCGAGATAGCGGCTGTCCGAATAGAGCACGTCGCAATTCAGGCCTTTAGCCACACTGGCCAGTGCCGGCGTCACCGCATCGCTGTGACAAAAATAGGAGCAGCGCCGCTGTTGCGGCACCTCCTGACGCTCCAGCACGGAAAACTGCCTCATTGCCTCCGCCACTACATGCTCACCGGGCCAGCGCCGATCAATCCCCGCCTGCAGCGGTTGCACGGGTTGCAAGGTCCCGCCCTCTACGACCGTCCCGCCCACATCGCAAATGAAATCCGGCACCGGCACTGCAGGGTCGGACAGCAGCGGCATCACAGCCTCCAGCCCCCGGCCGGTGACAAAGACAAGTTGAATATCCTGACTGTCGGATATCAGTTGATACAGGCTCTGGCGATGCTCGGCCAGACCGCCCAGAAAAGTGCCATCGAGATCGGTTGCTAACAACATGGGGAGACTCCTTGACACCACTTACACCGGACTCTGTTTGCCGAGGGGATGTCGATCCATCAGGGGAAGGCCCTAAATTAGATTTGTAAACAATGTATTTTATAAGCGATTAAATAACTTAATCGAACCAGAATATTGATTTTACCCCTTAATGTTTACATTTCTGAATTTTTATGAGTGCAATTTAAATTATAATTCAATGTATTTTTAGCTCAGAGGACATTAGATATCAATACTGCATCCATACCAGATACCTTGCTTCAATTCGCCACCCCCCTGCGTATCGCATTGATCATTGCGCTAGCAGCAGGGGCCCAAAGTCTCATTACAAAACTCTTGCCACGCCTGCGTGAAGCCATTGCCAGCCAGCAGGAATCGCTGGAAGGCATGCAGCGGGTCCGCACTCTTTCGCGCGTCGTGCGCTACGCGCTGACCGTCGCGGTCAGCGTCATCACCGTTCTGCTCATTCTTGGCGAATTCGGGATCTCGGTCGCCCCGCTCCTGGGTGCTGCCGGGGTGGCAGGAATTGCCATCGGCTTCGGTGCGCAAAGCCTGGTCAAGGACTACTTCACAGGATTTTTCCTGCTACTGGAAAACCAGATCCGCCTTGGTGATGTCATCGAAGCTGGCGGAAAAACAGGGGTCGTCGAAGAACTGACCTTGCGCTACCTTCGCCTGCGCGACTACGCCGGCAACGTGCACTACGTGCCGAACGGCCAGATCACGATTGTCACCAACATGAGTCTGGGTCACGCTTATGCGGTCATCGACCTCGGTGTCGGCTATGGCGAAGACGTCGACCGGGTGATGGTCGAGATGCGCACGATCGGTGAAGAATTACGCCGGGATGAAGAATTTGCGCCACAGATTCTCGAAGCACTGGAAATTGCCGGCGTCGAGCAGTGGGCTGATTCCTCGGTCATTATTCGCTGTCGTTTTCGCGTCATTCCAAATTCGCAATGGGGCGTGCGACGTGAATACCTGCGGCGCGCCAAGCAGCGCTTCGACCGCGAGGGAATTGAAATACCCTTCCCCCACGTCAAACTCGTTACACCCTGAAAGCAGCCCTCAAAGCGATCAGGCGACCATGGCCGCCTTGGCCGGCGCCCATTGCCGGCGACTGACCGGCAGCTTTTCCGGCACACCGCGCAGCAACGCCCAGCCGTAAGCTTCGGCATCATCTCCGGCTGCTTTTTCAAAGCCGGCCAATGCCGTCTTGGCCACCAGCACGGAACGGTGCAGGCGCATGAAACGTTCGGAGAATTCGTTTTCCAGATGCGTCAGCGCCTCGTCGAGCAAGTATTCCCGCTCGACCGTGCGGGCGGAGACGTATTTGAGATCAGCCTTGAAATAGAGCACTTCGCCAACGGGCACCAGCAGCAGACGCCCGCGTTCATGGCAGGAGAGATGCGTGCGCCCGCCACCGCGAACCTCCTGGCCGATCCCGGCAAGCACTGCCGCATCAGGATGCTGCGCCGGGACCTTTTGCAAGGCCGCAAGCAAGCGCTGGGTACGCACCGGCTTGAGCAGATAGTCCACGGCGTTCAGGTCAAAGGCCTGCACGGCATAGTTGTCGTAGGCCGTGGTAAAAATGACGCTGGGCGGCTTTTCCAGCCGCCCAAGATGAGACGCAAGCTCAATGCCATCCATGCCCGGCATGCGGATATCGGCGAGCACGACATCCACCGCCTGGTCACGCAGCACTTCAAGCGCGGCGAGGCCATTGGCAGCCTCGCCGACTACGATGCTGGCGAATTGTGCAGCGATGTCGGACAACAACGTCCGCAGGCGGTCGCGCGCCAGCGGCTCGTCATCGACGATCAGGACTTTCAACGGAGCGGCGGAGGATGACGGCGTTGGCATGGCAGGATAATGCGGACCTCGTAGCGATTGTCACCCACCTCGGTTTCGAGACGGGCTTCAAGATCGTAATACAGCGCCAGCCGTTCGCGGATGTTGGCAACAGCGATCTGGTTGCCGGCGGCATGCTGGGCCTGACCAACGGTCGGATTGGCGATGGCAATGCGCAGTTCTTCGCCCTTTTGTTCAATCTCGACGGTGACCAGCCCACCTTCCTGAGCTGGCTCGATCCCGTGATAGACAGCGTTTTCCAGCAGTGGCTGCAGCATCAGCGGCGGAATCGGCAGATCCATTGAAATCGCCCCGATTTTCCAGTCGACCGCAAGACGCTCACCGAGACGCAGCTTTTCCAGCTCAAGATATTGCCGGCCGAGCGCTATCTCGTCAGCCAGACTGACTAACTCCCCCGGATCGCGCATGGCGGCACGAAAGAGATCGGACAAGGCCTCAAGCGCCGCCTCGGCCTCCTGCGGCCGGGCGCGAATCAGCGACAGCACCGCATTCAGCGAATTGAAGAGAAAATGCGGACGGATACGGGCATTGAGGGCCGCCAGTCGCGCCTCGCTCTGGGCCGGGAAAAACGCGCGCGAGCGCAGGTCAAAATAACCGAGCAACAGCGCAGTCGCCGAGGCAGTCAGCAACACGGCACGCAGGATGCCCGCGTAATCGAGCAGTCCCAGCGTGGCGACATAGATAAAAAGCGCCGCCGCCACTGCACTGACCTGCAACATGACCAGCCACTGCCCGACACGCAAGGGCATGCGCCACAAAAAATCGCGCAGCAAAGAGAGCAGACCAAGATTGATCAATAACAAGGGCTCGACCATCGCCGCCAATTCAATGTATTGGCCAGCCCAATCGGTCAGCACAGGCGCTCGCACCAGTGCCGCGAGTATGGCCAGCGCATTGATGCCTAGCAAAACACGCAGCATGACGCCGAAATTGCGCCAGTCAGGCAAGGGGTGAGTCGCGGGAAAGTGCCGTATACTTGTCATTCTCTGAGCGTTTGCGCTTGATTTCCCGATTCTAGACCAAAGACATGACCTCCAACGCCAATCAATACACTTGGGCCGGACGCTTCTCCGAGCCGGTTTCCGATCTCGTCAAACGCTATACCGCCTCGGTCGACTTCGACCAGCGCATGTGGCGCCAAGACATCCGCGGCTCACTGGCCCACGCCCGCATGCTGTCCAAACAGGGCATCATCGCCGCCGCCGACCTGGCCGACATCGAGCGCGGCATGGCGATCGTCACGGAAGAAATCGAATCGGGCAAGTTCGACTGGTCGCTCGACCTGGAAGACGTACACCTCAATATCGAAAAGCGCCTGACCGCCCTCGTCGGCGACGCCGGCAAGCGCTTGCATACAGGGCGCTCGCGCAACGACCAGGTCGCGACCGACATCCGCCTCTATCTGCGCGATTCGATCGACGACATTCTGGCCCTGATCAAGGCTTTCCGCAGCGCGCTGGTTGACCTGGCCGAAAAGGAAGCCGCCACCGCAATGCCCGGCTTCACGCATCTGCAGGTCGCCCAGCCGGTAACCTTCGGCCATCACATGCTGGCCTACTTTGAAATGTTCGGTCGCGATGCCGAGCGCTTCGTCGATTGCCGCAAGCGCGTCAGTCGCCTGCCGCTTGGTGCGGCCGCGCTGGCCGGAACGACCTACCCGATCGACCGCGAATTTGTCGCCGAGCAACTGGGCTTCGAAGGCGTCTGCGAAAATTCACTGGATGCCGTTTCCGACCGCGACTTCGCCATTGAATTCACCGCTGCCTGCGCTGTGCTGATGATGCACATCAGCCGTCTGTCGGAAGAACTGGTCATGTGGATGAGCCCGCGCATCGGGTTCATCCAGATCGCCGACCGCTTCTGCACCGGCTCGTCGATCATGCCGCAGAAGAAGAATCCGGACGTACCTGAACTGGCACGCGGCAAGACCGGTCGCGTCTATGGCCAACTGATGAGCCTGCTGACCCTGATGAAGTCGCAGCCACTGGCCTACAACAAGGACAATCAGGAAGACAAGGAACCCCTGTTCGACGCCGTCGACACCGTGACCGATACCCTGCGCATATTCGCCGACATGGCCGGCGGCATCACGGTCAAGCCGGAAGCGATGAAGGCCGCGCTGACCCAGGGCTTCGCTACCGCGACCGATCTCGCCGACTACCTGACCAAGAAAGGCCTGCCCTTCCGCGATGCGCACGAAGCCGTCGGTCTGGCCGTCAAGGCCGCCGAGTTCAAGAGCGTCGACCTGCCCGGCCTGACGCTGGATGAACTGCAGCAGTTTTCGCCACTGATCGAAAATGACGTTTATGTCGTGTTGACCGTGGAAGGCTCCCTCGCCAGCCGCAACCATATCGGTGGCACCGCCCCCGAGCAGGTCAAGGCTGCCATTGTCCGCGCCCGCAAGCATTTGGGCTGATTGGCGCAGGCAAACAGCAAAAGCCGTTGGTAATTGCCAACGGCTTTTTTTGCGCCAAAAGGCTTTGAGGTTTAATATATAAGCGAACGTTAATATTTAACTGTCAACGCAATCAATAACTCACCCAAGGTAGATCAGCATGTACTCAACCACCGTAGACAATACGCCGCTCATCAAAGTGATCGGTGGCAAACACGAAGCCAATTACTCGCTCGATGGCTCGTTGATGAACCCATTGGAAGCCTTTTATGCATCGCTGGCCGCCTGTGCTGCCGTCTATGCCAAGAAGGCCTGCAAGGGACTTGGTATCAAGGCTGGCGGGATCGAAATCAGTTGCAAGCCCTTTGCCGGCCCCAGCGGCCCGCTAACGTTGGCCAAGTTCAAGACTGAAGTCCGCTTCCCCGAGGAATTCACCGCTGATCAGAAAAGCGCAATTCTCGACAGCATCACCCATTGCGCCGTCAAGGACATCGTTGTTGCCGGGGCAGCCATCGACTTTCAGGTAGTCGAAATCTAAGCCATTGAATAAACAAGCAACAAAAAACCGGGGACATGCCCCGGTTTTTTGTTGCCTCACAAACCAATCAGGCAGTGATGCCTTCAAGCATCTGCTGCAATTCGCCGGTCTGGTACATCTCCTTGACGATGTCGCAGCCACCAATGAATTCGCCCTTGATATAAAGCTGCGGAATGGTCGGCCAGTTGGCGTATTCCTTGACGCCGTTGCGGATTTCTTCATCCGCCAGCACGTTCACCGTCACGAAGTCTTCAACACCGCAGACCTTCAGGATCTGCACGACGGTCGCCGAAAAACCGCACTGCGGAAAACGGGCATCGCCCTTCATGTAAAGAACGACCGGGTTGCCGGTCACGGTAGCGTGAATGCGTTGCTGAACGTCAGACATAATTACTCCTGATTAAAGATAAGCGCCTGAAACTCGGTCTATGCCGGCCAGGTCGGGAAAGGTAACTGCCGCTTTGAACCCCGCTGCAGCCAATAAGTTCCTGCTTGCATCGCCCTGATCGTAGCCGTGCTCAAAAAACAACCAGCCACCCGGCGTCAGATGATGCGCGGCGTCGGCCACAATGCGCCGAATACAGGCCAAACCATCAGCCCCATCGGTCAATGCCATTTGCGGCTCAAACGGCAACCCGTTAAGCGCCAGATGCGGGTCGCCGTCAGCCACATAGGGCGGATTGGAGACAATGATATCGAAGCATTCCCCAGCCACAGGGGAGAACCAGTCGCCTTGAAGAAATTCGACCTTGGCACCGAGCCGACCTGAATTGTTGCGAGCAACCGCGAGTGCGTCTGGCGACAGGTCGATGGCGAACACCGACGCCGATGAACATTCAAGCGCCAATGAGATGGCAACAATGCCGGAGCCCGTGCCAAGGTCAAGCACCCTCGGCGCACTGAGCCCCTGCAACTTTTCCAGCGCCAACTCAATCAGCACTTCGGTTTCCGGGCGCGGGATCAACACGGCGGGTGATACCTGGAACAAACGCCCCCGAAACTCAGCCTCACCCAGGAGATAGGCCAGCGGCTCCCCGGTCGCCCGGCGCGCCAATAGCGTGTCAAAAACATACTGAGCCGGCGACGCCAACAGTCTTTCAGGTGACATCAACAGATCGGCATATCGGCACGCAGCAACATGCTCCAGCAGCAACCTCACCTCCAGCCGAGCCGATTCAATACCTGCGCCCGCCAGGAATGCCTGTCCACTGCGCCAGTTTTCTCCCAGAGACTGCACCAAAATCATTCCTGAACGTCAAAAAAGCCGCAGAGGCGAGCGCGGCATTATACACAGGGGCAAATTCATCCATTTGCATCACAACTGACAGCAAAGGGTAGCTGCCTTGCTCATTCACCCCGAAACCGATAGCCACCACCCCGCACGGTTTCCAGTCGATCGTGATTGCCGGACGCTTGAAGCGCTACACGCAAGCGGCGAACGTGCACGTCCACCGTCCGTTCGCTGACGTAGATATGATCCCCCCAGACCCCATCAAGTAGTTGGCGCCGGGTATAGAGGCGTTCCGGATGCGTCATCAGAAAGGTCAGCAGGCGAAACTCCGTGGGCCCCAGATTGATCGGCTGGCCCCCGGCGGCAGCGCGATGCGTCGCCGGATTCAACGTAATCGTGCCGCCCCCTACGGCTTCACCGGCCAGATGCGGCGTCCGTCGGCGCAATACGGCGCGGAGCCTGGCCTGCAAGACGACGGGAGAAAATGGCTTGGTCACATAATCGTCGGCACCGGTATTCAGTCCCTGAACCTGATCGGCATCAGCCCCGCGATCACTCAACATGACAATCGGAATATCGTGTGTGCGCGGTGTGCCGCGAATCTTCTCGAGCAGCGCCAAGCCGGATTGCGCAGGCAAGGCCCAGTCCAGAATCAGCATATCCGGCAGGGCAGAACGAATGATTGACTCAGCCTGCTCGGCACTATCGACGAACTCGATCATGAATCCCGCCGGTACAAGATGGGTTTCCAGTAGCTTCCGGGTGCTCTCATCCTGACCCACAACGAGCATCCTCGTGATCATCTGGTGCTCTGCAGGCAACTGTTCATCGGGACAGTTTTGCGGTTTCATCCGATTTCGTATGGCTTTGGCCTGTTCTCACCACGGTAATTAGCGACCCTTCCGATGTGTTAGCCAGAAATACACTGCCGAAATCCCCGATAAATCAGAAAATTTCTGGCACCAGCAAGCTGGTTATTTCGATCAAAAGACAATAAACATTATTGTTGGTTTATGCGCCCGATACAACCTGGCGGGCAAGTAAGCGTCGACGCAAATATTCCGAATTTCGGCTTTTTTTCCGGTTGACCGCAGCAAGCGGACCAGCGCCCCCAAACCCGGTGGATTCAGCGTTTCAACCCGCCTCGGCCAGCTCTGCCAGCAAATCTGCCTGATGTTCGGCTGCCAGCGCACCGAGCAACTCATCCATGTCGCCGTCCATGATCGCAGCGATCTTGTACAGCGTCAGGTTGATGCGGTGATCGGTGATGCGGCCCTGCGGAAAATTGTAGGTACGGATGCGTTCGGAACGGTCACCGGAGCCGATCAGGCTCTTGCGTGTGCTGGAAATATGCGCCTGCTGGGCACGCACCTGAACGTCCTTGATACGCGCCGCCAGCACCTTCATGGCCGAGGCCTTGTTGGCATGTTGCGAACGGCCATCCTGACACTCGGCAACGATACCGGTCGGGAGGTGCGTAATACGCACGGCCGAGTCCGTCTTGTTGATGTGCTGACCGCCCGCCCCGGAGGCGCGGAAGGTGTCGATACGCAGGTCCGCCGGATTCAGATTGACATCTTCGACCTCGTCCACTTCCGGCATCACCGCCACGGTGCAGGCCGAGGTATGAATGCGGCCCTGGGTTTCAGTTTCCGGCACACGCTGGACGCGATGGCCACCGGATTCGAATTTCAGACGTGAATAGGCACCATTGCCGGCGATTCGGCATATGATTTCGCGGTATCCACCCAACTCTGACTCATTGGCTGACAGCACTTCAACCTGCCAGCGCTGGCGTTCGGCGTAGCGCGAATACATGCGAAAGAGACTGCCGGCAAACAGGGCTGATTCGTCGCCGCCGGTTCCCGCACGGATTTCAAGCAGCACGCTGCGTTCATCATTCGGGTCTTTTGGCAGCAGCAACTTCTGCAGCTCAACCTCGAGTTCAGGCAGGCGACCTTTGGCGGCGGCGATTTCCTCTTCGGCAAAGTCGCGCATTTCGGGATCGCTGCGCATCGCCTCTGCTTCGGCCAGATCGCTTTCGGCCTGGCGAAAGGCGTTGAACTGGGCTATCACCGGCTCGATTTCAGAGCGTTCACGCGACAACTTGCGGAACTGATCCATATCGTTGGCCGTACTCGGCGCCGACAACATGCGGTCGATTTCATCGAGGCGGTCGACCAGCAGGTCGAGTTTCTGGCGGATGGATGGCTTCATGGGGGACTCAGGAATACACAAGCGGCAGCGGCCAAAAGGCCGCTACTCGCCGGAATGGAGGTGAAAGAGACGCGAGGCAAGCGCCTGCAATTCGGTGCGCTCGGCGCCATCGGCCTGGTTCAAGGCCTGCGTTGGTGCATGCAGGAATTTGTTGGTCAGGCGCTGCGACAAGTGTTCGAGCACCTTTTCCGGCGCTTCGCCCTTGGCTAGCAGTTTGATCGCGTGCTCCATCTCATGCCGACGCATGCGCTCGGCGGAGTCACGCAGCGAGCGAATGACCGGCACCGTATCGCGCGACTGCAACCAGCCGAGAAAGTCCTGCACCCGGTTGGCGATGATCGCTTCGGCATCGACCACCGCGGCCTGGCGCGATTCCAAACCGCTCTCGACGACCTGCGCCAGATCGTCGACGGTATAGAGAAAGACATCGTCCAGCTTGCCGACTTCTTCTTCAATGTCGCGCGGCACAGCCAGATCGACCATGAAGATGGGACGGTGGCGACGTGCCTTGATGGCACGTTCGACCATGCCAAGGCCGATGATCGGCAGCGGGCTGGCCGTGCAGGAAACGACAATATCGTGCGCCGCCAGGTGCTCGCCCAGTTCATCCAGGCGAATGGCCGTGCCACCGTATTGCTCGGCCAGCGCTCGGCCACGCTCCAGCGTGCGGTTGGCGATGGTGACCTGCTTTGGCTTGCCGGCGCAAAAATGAGCGGCGCACAGCTCAATCATTTCGCCAGCGCCGATGAACAGGATGCGCTGGCCGGCGATTGACTCGAAAATTCGCTCGGCCAGATGCACGCCGGCCGCCGCCATCGACACGATGTTAGCGCCGATTGCCGTCGTACTGCGCACTTCCTTGGCGACCGAAAACGATCGCTGAAAGAGCTTGTGCAACTGCGTACCCAGCGTCCCGTTTTCTTCAGCGGCGCGCACCGCATCCTTCATCTGGCCAAGAATCTGCGGCTCACCGATGACCATCGAATCGAGGCCGCTGGCAACACGGAAGGCATGGCGAATCGCTTCCGGCTGATCATGCGTGTAAAGGTACGGGGCGATTTCGTGGCGCTCGACCTGATGGTAATGCGCCAACCACTCGATCACCACATCCGGCGACTCGGCCGAGCAATAGATCTCGGTTCGGTTGCACGTTGAGAGGATCGCCACCTCACGCACCGGCCGCTCGCGGGTCAGATCGGCCAGCGCATGCGGCAATTTGTCGGCGCCAAACGCCACGCGCTCGCGAATGGCGAGCGGCGCAGAATGGTGGTTGATGCCGAGGGTAAAGATCACCGGGTTGGGCGGGGGCGGTCGAAACGGGCGCTGATTATAACATCCGCCCACGACGCCCTTCCCCGAGTTCGATCAGAACAAAAATGCCTGCTTTTCCGGGGTTGACCGTGGTAACGAATCGGCGCCGAAGACTTTCATCTGACGAGGACGGAACCAGACGGCCTGGCCAACCGCCAGTTGCAGTGATTCATGGCGCTCACGCGACAGTTCAACCTCCACGATTTCACTACCGTGCAGCAATTCGATGCGAACCACAGGACCAATCGGATGGACGTGCTGAACCGTTGCCTGCAAGGCTTCCTCACTCGGCTGGTGTGCAATGTCGATATCGTGCGGACGGACAAAGGCAGTCGCTTTCTCTGAGGCTTCACAGCGCTCGACCTCGGCATAGGAACCCTGCACCCGGCTGTGAAAGACATTCACGTTACCGAGGAACTGATAGACGAACGGCGACGCGGGACTCGAATAGACGTCGTCCGGCGAACCGATCTGCTCGATCCTGCCCTGGTTCATCACCACCACGCGGTCGGCCACTTCCAGCGCCTCTTCCTGATCGTGGGTCACAAATACGCTGGAAATGTGCATGTCGTCGTGCAGACGACGCAGCCAGCGACGCAGCTCCTTGCGCACCTTGGTGTCGAGCGCACCAAACGGCTCGTCAAGCAACAGAACTTTCGGCTCGACGGCCAAGGCACGAGCCAGCGCAATCCGCTGGCGCTGGCCGCCCGACAGTTGCGATGGATAGCGGTCAGCCAGCCAGTCGAGCTGAACGAGGCCCAGCAACTCCAGGACCCGGCGCTTGATCTCGGCGTCGGATGGGCGTTCCTTGCGCGGCTTGACGCGCAGGCCAAAGGCGACGTTTTCGAACACGGTCATATGGCGGAAGAGTGCGTAGTGCTGGAAGACGAAACCGACGTTGCGGTCGCGGGCGTGCAAATGCGTTGCCTCGGCACCAGAAAACAGAATCTCGCCTTCGTCGGCCGTTTCCATGCCGGCAATGATCCGCAGCAAGGTCGTCTTGCCACAACCGGACGGACCGAGCAGGGCAACCAGTTCGCCGGTCGGGATGTCGAGATTGATATTGTCGAGCGCGACGAAATTGCCGAAGCGCTTGGAGATATTGCGGATTTCGATACTCATCAGGTTTTCTCCGGTGCCAGCACCGCATTCAGCATTTCGGTTTCTTGTTTCATTCGCCATTCGACGACGGTCTTGGCGACCAGCGTGACCAGCGCCAGAAGGGCCAGAATGGACGCGGCGGCAAAGGCGCCGATGGCGTTGTATTCGTTGTAGAGAATTTCGACGTGCAGCGGCAAAGTGTTGGTTTCGCCCCGGATGTGACCGGAGACCACCGAGACTGCACCGAACTCGCCCATCGCCCGGGCATTGGACAGGATCACGCCGTAAAGCAGGCCCCACTTGATGTTCGGCAACGTTACCCGCCAGAACATCTGCCAACCCGATGCGCCCAGCGATACCGCAGCCTCCTCCTCATCCTTGCCTTGCGACTGCATCAACGGGATCAATTCGCGAGCGATGAATGGAAAGGTGATGAACATCGTCGCCAGGATCATTCCCGGCACGGCAAATACGATTTTTATGTCGTGCTCGGATAGCCAGGCCCCGAACGTACCCTGCGCCCCGAACAACATGATGAAGACCAGGCCGGCAACCACCGGGCTGACGGCAAACGGCAGGTCGATCAAGGTAATCAACAAGCTTTTGCCCTTGAAGTCGAACTTGGCGATGGCCCAGGCAGCGGCCACACCAAAAACGATATTGAAGGGCAGCACGGCCAGTGCAATACCGATGGTCAAGCCGATTGCGGAACGGGTTTCCGGCTCTTTCAACGCCTCGATATAGACCGGCACACCCTGCGCCAGTGCTTCGACGAAGACCGCGACCAAGGGCAGGCCAAGGAAGAAAAACAGGAAGCCGAGGCCAACAGTCAGTAAAGAGTAGCGTACCCAGGCTGGCTCCTGCGTGGCATGGGTGGACTTCATGCGGGCACCCCGCTGGCCTTGGCTGCCAATACTTCAAACGGCACGCTGTTCTTGTGGCGATTGGCCGTCCACCATTGCAGCATATTCACCGCCAGCAGCATGATGAAAGACAATGCCAGCATGACGACCGCCAGCGCCGTGGCGCCGAGTACGTCGTACTGCTCCAGCTTCGAAATGATCAGCAAGGGCGTAATTTCAGAAATCAGCGGCAAGTTGCCGGCAATAAAAATAACCGAACCATACTCGCCCACAGCGCGGGCGAAAGCGAGGGCGAAGCCGGTGAGCAGCGCCGGGAAAATGGCCGGGAATATCACTTTGACAAACGTCTGCCAGCGCGATGCGCCGAGCGATGCGGCAGCCTCCTCCACTTCCGTCTCAATATCCTCAATCACGGGTTGCAAGGTGCGGACGACAAACGGCAGGGTGATAAACGTCAGCGCCACGACAATACCCAGCGGTGTGTAGGCCACCTTGATACCCAGCGGCTCCAGGTACTGCCCAAGCCAGCCATTCCCGGCATACAGGGTCGCCAGCGTGATACCGGCCACCGCCGTTGGCAAGGCAAACGGCAAATCGACCAGGGCATCCACAAAACGTTTGCCGGGGAAGGGGTAACGCACCAGTATCCACGCGACAATCAAGCCAAAAAAGGCGTTGATCGCAGCCGCCAGAAAGGACGCACCAAACGTGACGCGAAACGCCGCCAGCGAACGTTCACCCAGCGCGATATCGAGAATCTGCCCAAAGCCAAGTTCGGAGGCCTTCAAGATCATGCCGCCCAGTGGCAGCAGGATCAACAGCGAAAGATAGACCAGCGTATAGCCGAGAGACAGACCGAAGCCGGGCAACACACGGCGAGTTTTTGCGGACATGATTTTTTGTTTTTTGCCAAAAATTCCGGTTGACCGCAGCAAGGACGACACCGGGCATTGCCCGGCTTTTCCGCGATCCCGGCGACTTGCCTGACTGCCTACTTGGCGGAATAAAGCTGGTCGAAGCTGCCGCCATCCTTGAAGTGGGTGACGAACGCCTTGCCGGGACCGCCAAACACCTCATCCACCGTAAAGGTCTTCACCGCCGGGAAAGAGGATGCGTACTTTTTCTGCAGCTCGGGATCGCGCGGGCGCAGATAATTCTGGGCGGCATTCTCCTGCCCGTCCTTCGACCACAGGTAATCGAGATAAGCCTTGGCCTGGACCCGCGTACCCTTCTTGTCCACCACCTTCTCGACCAGCGCAACAGGGAACTCGGTCTGCATGGTCAGGCTGGGGTAAATGACTTCGAATTCCCCTTTGCCAAATTCCTTGGCGATCATCTCGGCCTCGGACTCGAAGGTAATCAGCACGTCGCCCATTTTTCGTTGCATGAAGGTCGTCGTCGCATCACGGCCACCGGCCGCAAACAGAGGTGCATTCTTCAGCAACTTGCCGACAAACGCCTGTGCGCTCTTGTCGTTGCCGCCCGGCTGCTTGAGCGCCCAGGCCCACGCCGACAAATAGGTGTTACGCCCATTGCCGGTATTTTTGGGGTGGGGGATGATCATCTGGATGCCCGGCGCTGCGATATCCGGCCAATCCTTGATTTGCTTGGGATTTCCCTTGCGCACGATAAATACCATCGTCGAGGTATAAGGCGAGGCGTTGTTCGGGAATTTCTTTGCCCAATCCTTCGCTACCAGGCCCCTTTCCGCCAGGAACTCGATATCGTTCGCCTGATTCATGGTCACCACATCCGCCTCCAGCCCATCGGCAACGGCACGCACCTGTTTGGTCGAGCCGCCATGAGACTGCTTCACCTCGATGCTTTCGCCGGATTTTGCTTTCCAGTATTTCTGAAACATCGGGTTGTAATCCTTGTAAACATCACGCGCCACGTCATAAGACGTATTGAGCAACGTAACGTCAGCCAGTGCGGCACTGGCCACCAGGGAAAGCATTATGGCGGAAATGGACAGGCGAATTCGGGTCATGGCGATAGTCCTCGCAAAAGAATCAGCGCGTAATTTAATCGACGCACTTATAACAACAAAGACAATTTGCGAATTTATTTATCTTCATAAGGAATATAAATGGCCAACTTTCCGTTGCCCCTACTCCTGACTGCGACGAGGGTATGATGCGGCATTCCTCATGTAGCCTCCCCCAATGCGCATCCACCTCGCCATAACCTTCGTGCTCACCACGATGGTCGCCGCTTGCACCACGAAAGGCGACATCCCCCCCGGCACCCACATTCCACAAAGTGGCGTACTGAAAATCCACCCCGGCCTGCTCGGCCAGCCAGTGCCCGCCGAACTGCAAGCGGACACCACCGCCGCCCCGAGTGCAGAGACAATCCTTATCGACCCGCAGATCAAGATGGACCCGGTCGGCCTGCGCACCCAGCGCAGCGTCTATTTTGATCTCAACAGCGCCACCATCAAGGCAGAGTACGAACCCGCGCTGCATGCCCATGCCCGCTACCTGGCCGATCATCCAGAAGCGCGCGTCCGGATTGAAGGCAACGCCGACGAACGTGGCAGCACCGAGCACAACCATCGCCTCGGCCAGCAACGTGCCAATAATGTGCGCTCGACCCTGCTTGCCAATGGCGCGACAGAAAAGCAGATCAGCATCAAGTCACTGGGCGCCGGCCATCCGAAGCTGAAAGGCCACGACGAAACATCCTGGGCAGAAAACCGGCGGTCTGATGTCGTTTACGAACAAGAAAATTAAGTGTGCGTTGTAGATAGCAAAAGCCCCACGATCTCGCAGGGCTTTCTGATGCATCGGCAAATCAGGATTTACGATCCACCAATTCCTTGACGGTTCGATATGCCAACCACTCTGAAAAGGGAACTTCGGACACCTCCGGGAGGCGCCTTTCCACCGCCTTTCGACGCTCCGCCCAACCGTTTGGCGGCCCTTTGTCTGCTGAACGGCGATCTTCACCCGCACGCGTTCCGATTTTCCTATGCATCGCCTACCTTTTCTTCGCACCCACCGATGGGAACCACCCTGATGCGAAACAAAGTTATCAAATCACAAATATTCGTTCAGTGAAGAAAATCACGCCTCGCGTCAGATCGCACGGTAAGGGCTGGCACCGCATGCGACTTGAAAAATTTGACCATTGGGGCGGGGTTACGAATCGATACAAATACGCAGTTGAACCCCCGCCTCAGGCGGAAGATACTTGATCTAAACCTATCCTTTAACCCCACTGGACATGCCTCCTGGAACACCGGAGGCAGGCCTTCAATTCAAAGAGACTTCCGATGGCAGGGTATGAAAACTACAGTGCGAGCACCCAAGAAATCGAACATGAAATTGAACGCATGGGCGTTGTTCTCGGTATCGACTGGTCCGATGAGCATCAGGTACGCTCACTCGCCCGAGAAGCGCTGAGCCACCTGCAGGACGACTTGAAGTTAGCTGCATCCAACCCGGGCGATTACCGGCTACGCGCCAAAATCAACCTGTTCGGGCTCGCCGGCATCATGCTCAAGACCATGGCCGAGAGCGCTGACTATGGTTTTGAAAGCCACGGCGGTGCAGCCTGGAAAGCGTTCGGCAAGGCGCTCTGGTCGGAAGCTGCACCCGGCAGCGCCCAGAACCTTTCATCAGACTGAAAACCTCTCGGACTCGATTGATGATGTTCAAGCAAAATTTCACTATCCTCTCTGCCGCCGCCACGCTCGCAGCCTGCGAGCAGCGAGATCGACCTGAATGCTGGTAATCGCCTGTCGAAATGGCCGAGCCGAATTCACGAAGGCTCGGCGGAGCGTTCTGTGAATGCAGCCAATAAACCTGATGTGGTCGAACGCATCAGAGAATTCAATGAAGGCCGCTGTCAATCAGCGTCCAATAGTTTCCAGTTGTCAGCGTCCAAATTTTCCCAGTTGCTCAGTCTGATTTGACTGATTTTTTCCGCTGTTTGAAGCGGTAGGAATCGTTGCCGGTTTCGAGGATTTCGCAGTGATGCGTGATGCGGTCGAGCAAGGCCGTGGTCATTTTTGGATCGCCGAACACGGTCACCCATTCACCGAATGACAGGTTGGTTGTGATGATCAGCGAGGTCTTCTCATAGAGCTGGCTGATCAGATGAAACAGCAGCGCCCCACCCGACACCGGGAACGGCAAATAGCCAAGCTCATCGAGAATGACCGCATCAAACAGCACCAACTGTTTGGCCAAGGTGCCGCTCTTTCCCAGTAGTTTTCCCGCTCGAGTTGGTTTTACCAGATCCACCGCATTGAAGAAACGCACCCGTTTTCGCTGATGGATGGCTGCAACACCGAGCGCAGTTGCCAGGTGGGTCTTCCCCGTCCCTGTGCCACCGACCAGAATCAGGTTGTGGGCGCTCTCCATGAAGGTGGCAGTCGCCAGTTGCTCAATCTGCGCCTGCGGCAGTGGCGTCTCTGTCCAGTCGATGCCCGTGAGATCGCGATGAATCGGGAAGCGTGCTGCTTTCATCTGGTAGCGCAGGCTGCGTACTTGCCGATCCGCCTGTTCAGCGTCAATCAAGCGATCCAGCCAGGCTTCCGGCTGCATCGGCCGGCGTGTGCCTTCTGCCAGCAACTCGGACCACGCGGCTGCCATGCCGTAGAGGTGCAGGGATTTCAGTTGGGCCAGTCGGTCAATGGACATACTGGCCTCCGCGCAGACGGTCATAACGACTGCAATCAGCCTGCGGTTCGACCTGCAAACGCAGTTGTTCCGGCAAACTGATCGCCTTGGGCTGCGGTGGCGCGGTCAGCCGCCTCAGTTCATTCATGACGACGGCCGCGGTAATCACGCCGCCATCCAGTGTCAATTCGCACGCCACTTGCAGGGCTTCCAGCCCGACTTCGCGAGCAGCCAGTAGCAGTTCTACAAAGGCCCGATCACCTTTCGGCTGCTTCAGCACACGATCTCGCACCAACTGAATCGGCACCGGCAAATCCCAGCCGATAAATGGGGCACCATTACGCAGCGACCCCGGCTTCTTCTCAAGTACCGGCAGGTAATGCCAGGGGTCGCAGATCAGTTGATCACGCCCGAATCGCCGTTCATGGTCGGCAATGACTTTGCTCTCCGCAACGATCCGTACCTTGTCGGCGTATAAACGCACCGAGACTACCTTGCCAGCAAAGTCGGCCGGCACGCTGTAGCGATTTCGCTCAACGCGGACCAGGCAGGTGCTGGAAACGCGCATCATCTGTTCGACGTAGCCATCGAAGGTGCTGGTGATAGCCCGCAGGCTGGGGCCTTCCTAAGAAAGCAGTCAGCAATGGTGCGGGTCGTTTCGACCGGATGCTTGCGTTCCGCCAATTCCCGGCAGCGGGTGGCCAGCCAGTCGTTCAGCGCTGCAAAGCTCTCGAAGCGGGCTTTCGGCGTGAATAGCCATTCACGCACGTTGCCGACCTGGTTCTCGATTTGTCCTTTCTCCCAGCCGGAGGCTGGCGTGCAGGCCACCGGTTCGAACAGGTAGTGGTTGGCCAGCGCCATGAAGCGGCGATTGAAGTGCCTATCCTTGCCGACCAGAATGGTGTCGACCACCGTCTTCAGATTGTCGTAAATCAGGCGATTGGGCACGCCACCGAAGAAGGCAAAGGCGCGGTTGTGGGCATCAAGGACCATTTCCTGTGTTTCGCAGGGATAGGCGGCAACAAACATCTGTCGGCTGTAGGCGAGCCGGAAGTGCGCGACCTTGATGGTCAGCGCAGCGCCGCCGATCTCGACGTGTTCCTGGCTCCAGTCAAACTGGCAGGCGTCACCGGGGGCAAAGACCAGCGGGACGAAGGCTTCCTTGATCGTCGGCCTCGTTTGTGCCGACTTCCACTGCTTTACGAAGCGCTGAACGCTGTCGTAGGCGCCGCGATACCCCTCGGTCTGCAAGCCTTCAAAGAGTCGCTGGGCGGTGCGCCGTTGCCCCTTCGGAAGGTGGCGCTCGGTGACCAGCCAGCTTTCCAGTACCGATTGGAATGCACCCAGTTTCGGGGCTGCTTGTTGCTGACGAACGTAGACCGGTTCGACCTCGGTAGCCAGGTGCTTGCGCACCGTCGGACGGGATAGTTTCAGGTCACGCGCAATCGAGCTGATGCTCTCGCCGCTGACCCAATGACGACGCCGGATTTCGGCTATGACTTCCATGTTTAACACCCCAGATTCCCCGGCTAAAACGCCGGCAGGTTACACAACCCAGGGTGGCAACTTTTGGACGCTGATCACCCCGGAAATCTGGAAAGTTTTGCACGCTGTTTTACAAAGGCCGCGACCCGGAGCGGCTGGCGCGAAAATATCGTGCGATTGCCGACAACCCGTTTTCTTTCTTGCGCGGCACCTGCCACCTGTTTTATGAAGACTTTCCCGCCAGCGATTTTCTAAGCGACGCGCCAGCAGGCTGGCTGTGCGGTGATCTGCATCTCGAAAACTTTGGCACCTACAAAGGCGAAAATCGCCTGACTTACTTTGACCTCAATGATTTTGACGAAGGCATTCTCGCGCCTGCCCATTGGGATCTTTCGCGCTTTCTCGTCAGCACGCTGGTGGCCGCGGAGTCGATTAAACTGAATCCGGCACAGGCCATCGCTTTATGTCAGCGCTTTCTGGATGTCTATGCGTCAAATCTGGCCAGCGGTACGGCTCGCTGGATAGAACGAACGACAGCCACCGGCATGGTCCGCAATCTATTGAGCGAATTGCGAAAGCGCCCACGCGCCGCTCTGCTCGACAGCAGAACAGACATCAAAGGTGGCAAGCGCAAGTTACGCCTTGATGGAAAGAAGGCCCTGCCGATTGACGTTGAGAGCCATGAAAGCATAGGCAGCTTCATGAAGGACTTCGCCAAAACCCAAGACAGGCCCGAGTTTTTCAAAGTGCTGGATATCGCCCGTCGCATCGCCGGCACGGGCAGCCTTGGCCTGGAGCGCTACGTGATACTTGTGCGTGGACGTGGTGGCGCTGAAGGCAATTTCCTGCTCGATTTCAAATACCAACCGCCCTCCTCGCTTGTTCCTTTTGTTCGCATCAAACAGCCCGTCTGGGAAAGTGAAGCACAGCGCGTTGTGAGCATCCAACGGCATGCACAAGCGATTCCCCCAGCGTTTCTATCAGCAGTATCCATCGCCGACCGCTCGTACGTTTTGAGAGAACTCCTCCCCAGCCAGGACAGGATCGCACTCGACCAGTGGGACGGTAAGCTCAGACGTCTGGAAGGCGTAATACAAACCATGGGCGAAGTGGTTGCATGGGCTCATATTCGCGCCAACAGCCGACAAGGTTCTGCCGGCATTGAGGAGTGGACCGCTTTTGGCAACAAGAGCACCACCTGGCGAAAAACACTCCTCGATTACGCCCAAAGCTACGCGCAACAGGTCAAGAAGGACTGGCAATCCTTTAGCGCGGACCTCAACGCCAAAAAATAGAAATCCCGACGCAGCCCACTCACGCCCGATTTTCTGTACTGTTGAGGCTTGTCAATCCTCCTTGGATTTCACCCGAACCATGCTTTTGATCCCGAACGGTACTTTTGCGAACTACTGGTCTCCGCAGGAACTGGCGGTCAACCTGATCGTATTTTCCAATCTGTTCGGCGCGCTTTTACTGGGACTCATTGTCGGCTATGAACGCACCTATCATGGTCGCGCTGCCGGTATGCGCACTTATGGCCTGGTCTGCATGGCCTCCTGTGCCATTACCGTGATCGTTGGCTATCCGTCTTTCTGGTACGGCGGACTCTCAGTGGCTCAAACGTTCGGCCACAACCCGCCTGATCCGACACGCGTTATTCAAGGGATCGTCACTGGCGTCGGCTTTCTTGGGGCCGGGGTAATCATGAAGGACGGCTTCAATATCAGCGGACTAACGACTGCCGCGTCTATCTGGTCCTCGTCAGCGATTGGCATTCTCGTCGGCATAGGCTTCTATTCAGCAGCCATATTGCTGACGATACTCTCCGCCGCCCTGATGATGTGGGCAGCAAAGCTGGAGCAATGGCTGCCATCACGACCAGCAGTCGCTATCACATTATGTTTTCGACCCGGATTTAGTCCGCGTGAAGACGTGTTGTCCAGAGTCGCCAGCGAACGCGGCTACGAAGTTGCAAGCGGTTCATTTCAGATACACCGGATCAATGATCGAGAAGAATGGCGCTATGTCGCGATTGCATTGAAAAAAGATGCAGCCATGTCTCTTTCCAGCCTGGCCGCTGAACTTGGTCGCTTTGACGGGGTTGAAGAGTTTCATCTGTCGCACGCAAGAAACTAGCCCCCTCGGTTCGGTAGGCTCATGTCAGGCAGTGCCATGGAGCGACACCGAGGAAATCAAATCCTCTGACGACGATTAGTTCCAGTCGCTATCGGCACTGGAAGCACCATCATCCCAGGAAGAACTATCTGCAATACCGAAGTCGTTACCACCCATATCGTCCAGCGGTGTCGACGGCAAATTGGGGATACTGTCAAAACTGGAGAATGCCTGGTCACTGGCCGGTACAGTTTTGTGCCCATCCATGAAACGATGCATCAATGCCTCGCCGGCGACGACTCCAGCCCCAACAGCAGCACCTGTCGCCAAGCCACCCAACATTTGCGAACCAATCCCCTGGCCGGCGACCGGTAGAACACCCGTTGCACCATAGCCCTGTGCAACGCCACCATTTGGCGATGAAGGATAAGCCGGACGATAACCACCAAATGCTGGTTGATCTGCACCACCATTGTTGGTGGAATTACGGCGCCCCATGAATTTGGTTGCCCACACAATAAAAGCTATAAGCCCTAATCCGATGAACAAAATTCCCCACGGAGGGTTCGAATTCGTTTCCGACGCTGCAGGAGAAACTGCACGCTGAACCGGTAGCCCTGAAGCAGCGGTTACTTTGTGGGAAACCAGACTGTCTTTGAGACGGGAAACAGATTGCCCATTTGCAAATGGCAAACCTGGCGCAAGTTTTTCCGCTGTCTCCAGTTCATTTGCCGCCTGTTTCAACAGCCCTTGTTTCGCCAGCAATTCGGCTTCAACATAATGCGCCTTTCCGCTGTTTGGATGCGCCTGTAAAACTTCACGCATCATTCGTTGGGCATCATTCACTTTACCAGCACCAGCCGCTTGATACACCTCATGAAGTGAGGGCTCGGAAGCAAATGTCGGCAGACAAAAGCCGACAGAGGCAAACACGATAAAAGCAAAGATGATCTTTTTCATTCAAGCCTCCAGACGTTTATTGGAGCTACCGTTCATGGAATCTCCTTGGTGTCCAAGATATGAATTGCCTGTCGTGCTTTCAAGCTATGTTCTGCGACATTTGGTAACCAATCATTTCGGGAACCGTTCGGTTCCGCGCGAGACAAAAACAAAAAAGGGAGCAACCCTGCTCCCTTTTTTGCGCTACCGGACAGACTCAATACGCCATCCCCATCATCGTCTGATCTTACTAACAAAGTCCGTAACAGCTGAACACGAGAAATCAAGCGTCGTGAGCGCACTAAAAAAACCTCTCTGTCCGTAACAAGGCCTCTACTAAAGCCACTCCCGATTGGGACAAAAAATGTAGTCGGTAACACATCGTTAAAGCGACTTCTGATCAGATCGTACAGGCAGGTAGTCAGCCAGATCCAACGATTGGTCCTCGCCCACCAACTGTCAGCTATCAACTGTCGGCGCGCGTTTAATTTTGACCACCTGTGCTCGTTGAATTTTGACCAGGTGTGATAGCCACCTGACATAGGTTGGCTTGTGGATAAGTGTAGCTCAGAACAACCGATTTCCGAGCCACGATGAATGCGTTGGGGAAGCCGTGGAGGACGGCGGCAAAGGTCAGGTTGGTCGTGATCATCACGCTGGTGTGCTCGTAGAGCTTCGACAGCAAGTGAAACAGCAAGGCACCACCAGCCTGGCTGAACGGCAGATAGCCCAGCTCATCGAGAATCACCAGATCCATGCGCAGCAGTCCCAAGGCAATCCGGCCAGCTTTGCCGGCCGCCTTCTCTTGTTCCAGGGCATTGGCCAGATCCACCGTCGAGAAGAACCGAACCCGCTTGTTATGGTGCCCAATCCCCGAAACACCCAGTGCCGTGGCCAGGTGCGTCTTGCCGGTTCCCGTGCCACCGATGAACACCACGTTCTGCGCTTCCTCGGTAAAGGACAGGTCGGCCAGTTGCCGAATCAGTTTCTGATCTACCTTCGATTGATCGAAGTCGAATCCCGCTAGATCCCGATGTACAGGGAAGCGGGCCGCATGCATCTGGTAGCCAATCGAGCGCATGACCCGGTCAGTATGTTCGGCCTGCAGCAGATGCTCGATCAACCAGCGAGAAGTGTCGATGCCGGCGCCACCGTTGGCCGATAGCTCTTCCCAGGCACCAGCCATGCCGTGCAGGCGCAGCTCCTTGAACTCACTCATCAGCTCACGCATGGTCGCTCACCTCCACGCGCAGCTGGTCGTAGCGACCCGTATCGGCGATCGGTGCTTCGCTGATCGTCAGCGGGTCTCCACCGGTGGTGGCATGGGTCCAGACTTCAGTCGATTGAGCATGTTCTCGACGTGCTCGGCACTGGGCAAGCCTGATTCCAGAACCAGATCGACCGCCACCAGCACAGACTCCAGACCGAACTGCGCAATCGCTGACAGGACCTTGGCCATGACCCGATCACCACCTTCTCGACGCAGCAACAAACTGCGCAGGCGCTGCAAAGCTTCCGGCATGTCGGCAAATGGCGCGCCATTTCTCAAGGCACCCGGCTTGCGTTCAATCAGCGGAATGTAGTGCTGCCAGTCGTAGAGCGTTTGTTGCCGGGTGAAACTACGCGGATGGCTGGCCATGCGCAGATCGTGCGCCACCATATCAATCCGCTCCGGATAGAGACGCAGGCTAACGACCTGGCCGACCAACTCGCACGGCACCGAATAGCGATTACGATCCAGCGTGACTAGGCAGGTGCTGGAGACTTTGCCCAGGGTTTCCAACATAACCATCGAAGGGCGCCACCATTGGCATCAGGCTCGGTTGCTCGTGTTCCAGCATCTCGGCCACCGTCAGATCCGCGTACTCAGGATGGCGCAATTCCTGCCACAGGCTACGGCAGCGTTCGAGCAGCCAGACGTTCAGTTCGGTGAAAGAGCTGAAGCGTTCCTTGCCGGCATCCTGCCAGAGCCGCAGCCGGCTATCCTGGACATTCTTCTCGACAACGCCTTTCTCCCAGCCGCTGGCGACATTGCAGAAATCCGGGTCGAACAGGTAGTGGGAGGCCATGGCCGAGAAGCGGGCATTGACGATACGGGACTTGCCCTTCTGCACCTTATCCACGGCCGTCTTCATATTGTCGTAGATGCCGCGCCGAGGAATGCCGCCCAAGGCCGCAAACGAACGGGTATGGGCATCAAACAGCATTTCGTGGCCTTGCGTCGGGTAGGCCTGAACCACAAAGGCCCGACTGGCACAGAACTTCAGATGCGAGGCGAGAATCTTGCGCCAGACACCACCGATCACCAAATGCTCTTCGCTCCAGTCGAACTGGAAGGCTTCGCCTAATTCAAAGTGGAGCGGAACGAAGGCTTTGCTGACCGCCGCGCCACCATCGGAACGCCAGCGCCGGATGAACTCAGTGACCCGGCAGTAGGTGCCCGTAAATCCGGCCGCCTGCAATTCACCAAAGAGTTTCAGCGCCGTACGCCGATCCCGTTTCGGGCGCCGAGCATCCGTTTCCAGCGCCTTGATGAGTCGCGCCGCATAGGGCGCAATCTTGACGTTCGGGTTCTCCCGTTCGTACTTCGGCTCCGTGCCTTCCGGCGTCCGTAACCAACGCTTGACGGTGTTCCGGCTATACCCCGTCTTCCTCGAAATCTCGGATAGCGACACGCCATCCCGGTAAAACAACCGCCGAATCCTTCCCAGATCCTTCATGGTGATCATCTCCTAAAATCCTGCTCAAAAAATGAGCGGACTAGTTAATCACCCTGGTCAATTTTCAGCGCGCACAACCTCGCTTTTCTGGTCAGTTTTCAACGAGCGTCAACACTCGGGCTGCCTACTAGTGAAACAAACGTTGTTCTGGTTCCGCTAAATGCGGCAACTTTTTACTTGATTGGCCATGCCTCATTTGATAAGTGGATTTGGCGACGGAAATTCGTTCAATCACTACTAGGCATTCCAGACTTGAATGGCGTTTGGGAATGCGAAGGTGAAACCATAGGCGAGGATGGCTGTGTGACATACCACTGGAACGCCAAGGTCACGATCAATCAGACTTGGGAAAGAATCAGGATCTACCTCAACACAGGTCAATCGTGCTCCAGAAGCAAATCTGCAGCATTAGTGCGAGAACCTGGGCGAGGATATGTACTGATGTATAGCTATCAAAACGAGCCAAAGATAGGAGAGCCCGAGCTTCGAACGCACGTGGGTTACTGTGAGCTGCAACTTGATGAGAGTTTGAGCACGGCGGAAGGAAACTATTTCAACAATCGTGGTCGGGTAACTTTTGGCCGCATGAAACTTGTCCGCAAGGAGCCAGCGAATGTCTAATTACACCCAAAAACTGGCGAATATGCGCAGTCGCCGGCTTGGCCTTGATGCCAGCGCGGCACTATCTGCCGCCTTCGACAGCGCATCACTACATAAATCGCTAACTGAAGCATATGAAACCCGCGGAAAAACAGAGGCCATCAAGTATGCGTTAGGTGCGATGCAAGCACTCGACGCAAAATACACCGAGGTCAGCATCCAGGAAGGCGATCGCGTTAAGAAACAACTCGACGCAGGTCTCCAAACGCTTGGAATTCCTGCCTATTTTGAGTACCAAGGATCTGTGCCTCTCGATATCCACATCCGTCGTACGAGTGACATTGATCTGCTCGTACTTCACGGCGGTTTTGTCACGGTAGACTGGACAGGATGCAAAGCATCTACCTACGTAACGTTGTCAGGCACTGTTCTAGATGAGATGGTTGCGCTCCGCAGCCGTTGCGAATCGATTCTTGACCAGAAATTTCCTTCGGCCAAGGTAGATAAATCAGGAGCCAAGTCTATTTGTGTATCAGGTGGCTCATTGCAACGAAAAATCGATGTCGTTCCGAGTCATTGGCATGACTCGGCGGCATATCAGATATCACGAGAAAAACACGATCGTGAAATTCGCATTCTGGACAAGTTTGAGAAAAAGCTTATCGCCAACAGACCTTTCCTCCACATGCAAAAAATTCAGGACAAGGAGTCCCTAACCAATGGCGGAACAAAAAAGGTTATTCGGTTACTTAAAAACCTCAAGAGAGATTCATCAAAAGACATCAAATTGAGCAGTTACGACATTGCGTCGATTGTGTGGAACCTCGATAGCCAAGCGCTGAATAAACCCTACTATCTTGAGCTGTCTCTAGTTGGGGAAATACTCGCCTATTTGCAGTACCTTGAGGCCAATTCGGCACAGGCAAAAATGATCGACGTTCCGGACATGTCAAGAAAAGTGTTTGACTCCCCTGATAAATTCGAAGGGCTGCGCCTTTTGAAAGCGGAAGTTGAGGAACTTGCCGCAGATATTGCCAAAGAGCTTCAGCCCATCTACTCGTACAACCGGGAACTGATTCAGAAAAGTTTGGCTGAAGCCTATGTGTTTTAGCCGGAGGCCCATCAGCAAAAAGCCCCGCACAATGGCGGGGCTTCACTAAGTTCTGTCCGACCGACTTTATTACACTCCGACAGACTTTATTTATTGCGATCAACGTCAATTACCAGTTTGGCTCGCGCTCCGGCGTGGAGGTAATTCTATGGATGCTGATATCTGCCCCATCGTATTCTTCGTCCTGATCCAGGCGTAGGCCCAAGGTTGCCTTGAGCACGCCATAAACGAGGGTGCCACCGATCAGGGCAACCAGGATCGCCAACGCCGTCATGATCAGTTGCGGCATGAAGGCAATACCGCCCGCACCTCCCAAGGCCTTGCTGCCGAAGACTCCTGCGGCTATCCCGCCCCAAGCACCGCACATGCCATGCAGCGGCCAGACGCCGAGCACGTCATCAATTTTCCAGCGATTCTGCACCAAGGTGAACATACCCACGAAGAGAGCCCCCGCCACACCACCGACGACCAACGCCCCAATTGGGTGCATTAAATCGGAGCCGGCACAGACCGCGACCAGGCCCGCCAAAGGGCCGTTATGCAGAAAGCCCGGGTCATTTTTCCCGGCGACCAGCGCAACCAGCGTACCGCCGACCATGGCCATCAAGGAATTCAAGGCCACTAGACCGGATATCTTGTCGAGGGTCTGAGCGCTCATGACATTGAATCCGAACCAGCCGACAGTCAGAATCCAGGCACCCAGCGCCAAAAAGGGAATCGATGATGGCGGATGCGCCGAGATCCGGCCATCCTTGCTATAGCGGCCGTAACGTGCGCCGAGCAGAAGAACCGCAGGCAGTGCAATCCAGCCGCCCATGGCGTGAACCACAACCGAACCGGCGAAATCATGAAACTCTTCGCCAAAGCTTGCCTTCAGCCAGGCCTGGATGCCGAATGCCTGATTCCAGGCGATACCTTCATAAAAAGGATAGACAAAACCGACCAGCAGAAAAGTGGCTATCAATTGCGGATTGAACTTGGCCCGCTCGGCTATTCCGCCGGAAATAATCGCCGGAATAGCGGCCGCAAAAGTCAGCAGAAAGAAAAATTTGGTCAGTTCATATCCATTTTTTTCCATCAATGTTTCAACGCCAGAGAAAAAATTGACGCCGTAGGCAATGCTGTAGCCAACGAAGAAGTAGGCAACCGTCGAGATTCCAAAATCACTCAGAATCTTGACTAAGGCGTTGACCTGATTTTTCTTGCGGACCGTGCCCACTTCGAGGAAGGCAAAACCGGCGTGCATGGCGAGCACCATGATGGCGCCCAATAAGATGAACAACACATTACTGCTGGATTGATACGTTTCCATGAAACACCCCAAACAAAGAATGGGCGTTTAGAAAGCAAGCACCATTCCAGTGCGCCATTAATGATGCAAATCAGTGCATTGCAAAACCGAACACCGACCAAATGGCACTTTAATGGTGCATTTTGTGACGCACAAGTTCCATCTTGGTGCCATAACGCATCATTTAGGGGAGAGCTCGTGCGGCAGCAAAATCCATAGCCGACCACTCTGCTTCATCCGCCCGGCGAGGTCACCAGCCTCCTTGCCGAAGCCCCAGAAAAAATCGGCGCGCACCGCCCCTTTGATCGCCCCACCCGTATCCTGGGCCATGACCAGGCGATTCAACGGCAGCGCAGAATTTGGACGGGTCGTCGCCAAAAAGACCGGCGAACCCAGTGGTATCGAGCGTGGATCAATGGCAATACTTCGCTCCGCCGTCAGCGGCACACCCAGTGCGCCAGTCGGGCCACCCTGACCGTTTGGCACTTCACGGAAGAAGACGTAACTCGGGTTTGAATTCAGCAAGTTATCCAGGCGCGTAGGATTGGCGCGAGCCCAAGCCTGAATCCCCTGCATCGAGGCCTCTTCCAGTTTCAATTCACCGCGTTCGACAAGCAACCTGCCAATGGATTGATAAGGGTGTCCGTTCTGATCAGCGTAATTCAAGCGAGCGGTACTGCCATCAGTCAGCCTGACCCGCCCTGAACCCTGCACTTGCAGGAAGAAAAGTTCAACCGCATCGTCAACGTAAAGCAGCGCTTTGCCCGGCAGTTTTTCGCCACGTGCGGAGATTTCTGCGCGCGACCAGTAGGGAACGACCTTGTTTCCCTCCAGACGGCCGCGCACTCGCTTGTCTTTCAATTCAGGAAATACCGCTGACAGGTCGATCGTCAGCAGGTCATCCGGGACACCACGCACAGGCTGTTCATAGCCTTTGGCTCGTGTTCGACTGCCGTTCAGTAGTGGCTCGTAATAGCCAGTGACCATTCCGCTGATCACGCCATCGCCGGATGAAACCGCATAAGGTTTCAGGTGCTGCTCGAAGAAGCGGCGCGGGTTATGGCCGGGCTTCCCGTCTGCTGCCCGCGCCAGATCGCAGACTCGTTTCCAGCCAGGGCCATTGGGCTTGCTTGCCACCCCACGACAGGAGAGCATGAAGGCCGGCCATGCCGCAGCAACATCATCCTCCGACCAACCGGGAAGATCACTCCAGCTTGCCGCCTGGAAAGTGCGCGAAAAAACAGGCGGCGTCGTCGGCGTAGCTACCGGCTGCACCGTCGGGCATACCGGGCAAGCCGGACAGCTTGAGACGCTGGGCGTACAAGCCGCAGGAACTGTGGCGGGCGGCACCGTGGAACAGCCTGCCAGTAAGGTAATAAATAAAAGAGCGACTGCTTGGATTTTTCGCATGGGTTTCGCTAGAGTTCTCAATTTGCCGAGAAGTATACCTGCCACCATGCCCAAACCAACGTCGTTGGAACACCTGCTTGTCCGTGCCGAGGCCGTCCTTGCTCGCCTTGAGGCGGTACTGCCCCCTACACCGGAGCTACCGGACTGGGGTGCCGCTGTCGCTTTTCGCTGGCGAAAGAGTAATGGGCGTGGCTGGTTACAGGCGGTTCGTCAGCCGCACCCGATTCGCCTGAGCGATTTGGAGAACATTGACAACCAGAAAGAACGCATTACCGCCAATACCCGCCAATTTGTTGCCGGCCAGACGGCCAACAACGTACTGCTGACCGGCTCCCGCGGCTCGGGGAAATCCTCTCTGGTCAAGGCGGTGCTCAACCATTTTTCGAGTAAGGGTCTACGCCTGATCGAGGTAGACAAGGAAGATCTGATCGACCTGCCGGACATCGTGGATCTGATTAACGGTCGACCGGAGAAATTCATCATTTTTTGTGACGACCTATCCTTCGAAGCCGGCGAGACTGCCTACAAAGCACTCAAATCGGTTCTCGACGGCTCCATCGCCGCACCGCCCGACAACGTGCTGATTTACGCGACTTCGAATCGCCGCCACCTGATGCCGGAATACTTTTCGGAAAATCTCGAAACGCATCGCGTTAACGACGAAATTCATCCCGGCGAGACGACTGAAGAGAAGATCTCGCTATCCGAACGTTTCGGTCTCTGGATTTCTTTCTACCCTTTCAGCCAGGACGACTATCTGGCCATCGCCAATCACTGGGCACGCCAACTGGGTGTTACCGAAGAAGTCATCGCTGCGTGCGAACGTGAAGCACTGAACTGGGCACTTAGCCGCGGCTCACGCTCCGGCCGTGTAGCCTGGCAATTCGCCAAGGATCTGGCCGGTCGTCAGAAGCCAAAGCGAAAGAAAAACAAGTGACCAAGATCGTCGAAGTGGCTGCTGCCGTCATGCTGCGCGCCAACGGCCGCGAGTTCCTGCTGGCCCAGCGGCCGGAGGGCAAGGTTTACGCTGGTTACTGGGAGTTCCCCGGTGGCAAGGTCGAGCCCGGCGAGACCGTTCGTCAGGCGCTGATTCGCGAATTGCAGGAGGAGCTAGGCATCACTGTGACCGAATGTTCGCCGTGGCTAACCCGCCAATTCACCTACCCGCACGCCACCGTACGCCTTAACTTCTGGCGGGTCACGGCCTGGCAAGGCGAAATCGGGATTACCGCGCCACTGGAGCACTCAGCGGTTGACTGGCAAATAACGGGCAAGGCTGCCACCGTCGCCCCCATCCTGCCGGCCAACGATCCCATCCTGAAAGCGCTGTCGCTGCCGACAACGATGGCCATCACGATGGCCGCAATCGAAGGCGTCGAACGCCAGCTGAAACGACTGGAAAACGCCCTGAAAGGCGGCCTGCGACTAATCCAGGTACGCGACAAAGGCTTGTCAGCAGCCGAACGCCATTCGTTTGCAAAAATGGTCTGTCAAATGGCACATCGTTACGATGCGCTGGTTGTCATTAATGACGATGAAGAAATCGCCCGTCAGGTCGGCGCCAATGGCATCCATTTTTCGTCAGTCCGCCTCGCCAACTGCGCGCAGCGCCCTGACTTCGCTTGGGTAGGCGCCTCCTGCCACAGCGCCGACGAAATCACCCGCGCGGGCCATCTCGACTTCGACTACGCATTGCTGGGCCCCGTTTTGCCAACGCCAACCCACCCCGAAGCCAAAGGACTTGGCTGGGCAGAAGTTGAAAAGCAACTTATCGGCAACACGCTGCCAGTTTTTGCCCTGGGTGGCATGCTGCCGGACATGCTGCGCGAAGCGGAAAATCACGGTGCCCACGGCATCGCGCTGATGCGCGGCTGGTAAACCTCGCCGCCAGAATATTTCGATTTTGGGCAAAATTTCCGGTTGACCGTAGAAGATCACCGGACGGCCAACTTCAACGTTCGGGCTGATCCGGAAAATCGATACCCGGCATACCGGCCTCTTCGTCGCTCACTGCGCCACCGATGCGATAAGAATCGCTAGCCCAGCACCCCAGATCAATCTGCTTGCAGCGCTCGGAACAAAATGGGCGATACGGATTTTCGGGCGCCCAAAGGGCATCCTTACCACATTGTGGGCAACGAACTTTGCGTTGAGAAGTCATGGTGTACCGTTACCGAAAAGACAATCAGGCTAAAAATGGAATTATCCCCGATAACTCAGACGGGCTGAAGACTGCGACGCCCTGAAATGCGGACGCCGCAGTCTCCAAGCATGCTGCTAGCGAAAATTACTTCCCGGATTCACCGAGAAACGGGAACTGCATCACTGAAACACTTTTTAGCCCGACGACCTCAATGCGGCCTGTGGTATCAAAACACTGGCCGGCCACACCGGATTGCGGCGGCAGACAGGCCTGAATGCCATACGCCCCCTTGGGCAAACGGGCAGGTATATCAAAACGTGAGCTCAGACGAACCTTCTCACCCGGGCCAAGTTTCGGCACCCGCATTTCACCAGCGGCGACGCGCAGATCGGAGCCATCCCGCGCAACAACATCGTAACGAATGGTCGATGCCGGGTTATTGACCCGCCCGGCATTGCCAACCAGCGCCCTAAGCGCGACGGCCTTGGATTCGATACGAAGGTACACCTTCTCGAATGAAAAATGCCCCGGCCTGGGATGTACAGCAATCAGCCGACAGACCGTCGATTTCGAAATTTCAGCAGTAGGCGTCGTGCCATCCATGGTTCGCGTTCCACCTGCGACCAGTACTCTCCCATCGGCAAGAAGCGTTGCCGTATGGTTGGCCCGACCAGTCCCCAACTCAGGAACCACGTTCGTCATTCCCAGATTGGTCGGGTCAAGACTCTCGACCGTGGCCAGAGGATTCCCGGAATACGTATCTTGTCCGCCAATCACCCAAAAAGCACTGGCGCCCCGCCCAATCTCGGTCATGGCATGATGAAAACGAGCTTGCTGGGTTTGCCCCTGGCTGCCGGCTGGCACCGTTTCGAAGGACTTCGTCGGGGTAATCCCGGAAGTCAGCCCACCAACTAGCAGCGCCGACGCCTGACCGGCGACTGCTGCCATGCGGTGATCCTTACGATTGGTCACCATCCACGACGAATTCGGAAAAGCCGAAAATGCGTTGGCGACGGGATCAAACTCTTCCACCGCATAGGTAATTCCGCTCACCAGATCGCTCCAGCCACCCGATACCAGAACCCGCCCATTGCTCACGCGAACCGCAGCGTGACCGCGCCGGTCCCGCGTCATGTCCGGACCTGCGGCGAACGTCCCTTGTCTGCTAACAGCATTCCAGCTGAAAAACTCCGTCGTCCGCTGGGGCGTGGGCGAAAAGCCACCCGTCACTAGTACCCGCCCGTCAGACAGCAAGGTAGCCGTATGATCAAGGCGTGGTACAGAGAGGGCGGCAGTACCACTGAAATTATTGGCCGCCGGATTGAATATTTCGGATGCAGATAAGAAATGACCTGTGCCATTTTGCCCGCCGGTCAACAACACATCGCCACTCGTCAGTAGTGTTGCCGAATGTTTCTCGCGAGCGCCCTGCATGGCGACCCGAGTAAAACTCATCGTCGCCGGATCGAACAACTCCGCACTGCCTCTTGCGGCGCCCATGCCATCACCGCCACCGGCAAGCAAGACCCTACCATCGACCAGCAAGGTACTCGAATGACTGGAGCGTCCCTCGTTCATCGGGCCGACGCCGGCCCAGAACGGATCGTAAATCTCGGCACCTGCCACTTGATTCAGAAACGAGGCATCAAAGCCGCCGGCGTACAAGACCTGTCCGTTCGGCAAAGGGGCTGCTACAGCGTAGAAGCGCGGCGTTACCATATTGCCCGCGTCCTTGAAGCCGGCCCCTGGGGTGTAAAGCTCGGTGGGCGCGACTGCCTGAGTATCCAGTCCGCCAGCCACCAGCACCTGCCCGGTGGGCAGCAAGGTTGCGAAGTGATTCATGCGGGGATGACTCAGCACGCCGGCTGGTGCAACCACCGTTCTGTTCCAGCGCTCAACTGCCGCCACAGGCTGATAGTTACGATCGGCCCCGCCGGTCACAAGAACGCTGCCATCCGCCAGCAAGGTCGCCGCATGATCCTGACGAGCGGATGCCAGTGAAGGCGCGGCACGTGTACTTACCGTTCGTGTCGCCCTGTTGTAGGAAAGGATTTCAACATTTTCAGTCGCGCTGAACGGGCCGTTGCCACCGACAATCAGGACTTCGTCAATACCTGCCGGACTTCCCGTCAGACGGGTCGCGGTATGGTGAGAACGGGGCGTGGCCAGATTGCCAACCACACTAAACGTTCCAGATGCCGGATCAAATAATTCCAGCTCGGCAACCGGCCCTGTCGACGAGCCGCCAGCCACCCCACTGCCTCCAACCAGAAGCACCTTGCCATCGCCCAACAGCGTCGCGCTGTGGTCGACACGCGCCTTGAGTAATGAACCGGTTGCGGCAAAACCATTACTCGCTGGATCAAAGATCTCGGCACTGGCCAGCGCCCCCGCGCTTCCACCGCCGATACTGCCACCCGCAACCAGGACTTTCCCGGAGTCAAGCAAGGTTGCAGTATGGAAATAGCGCGGCGAGATCAAATTTTGCGTCGGCACAAAAAGCCCGGTCGCCGGACTGAAAATTTCTCCCACATTGACCGCATTGACAGGCGTACTTCCCCCGCTGATCAAGACCCGCCGGTCAAGCAAAACCGTGGCAGCATGGCCCGCCCGCGGAGCAGACATCGATCCCGTGGCAATAAAACTGGCTTTCCAGGAACAGGCATCTTTTGCTCCAAGTGCCAACACTGCTTGGCAATGCAGAACACCGAGCAGCAAAAAAAATCCTAGAGAAAATGATCGACGGAACATGATGAGTTTCCTTTTCCGAAACGGAAATGCAAGATAAAACCCGGCAAAAGATCAATAGTGGAGAGCATGTTGACGGCCGCCTCACGCCAATGACAAATGCAATCTCAGACTACTGCAATTACATGGCAAAAACAATGAGCGATTGACGTATAGACGACCAAGCAAGCAGCACGCTTAAAGCACCGGAGGCAAGCCAAAATCAGCAGGAAGCAGAAAGAAAAGGGGGAGGCGGCTAAACGCGAAAAGCGCAGCTCGACTTGGGGCCTAACCGGCCTAAAGATTACAGAAGGTCAGATCGAACGCGACGTCGCGCTCGCAGCTACGCGCCTTGATTTCACCGGCCGGCGGCTTGGTGAAACGAATATTCAGGAAATACTTGTTGGCGCTGACTTCGGGGATGGCCTGTTCCTCGGCACTCAAGGTGACACGAACCATTTGCGCCGCCGAACCACTCAGATTGAGCTGAAACTGTCCGTTGGTAGCAGCGTAGTTTTTGGGGCGACCACTGGATCGCAGCAGGCGCAGGACAATCGTTGCCGCATCACGCAAGGGCAACATCGGCTTGGTCCACCCCTCCAGCGCGCTGCGCCGAACTTCACTCGGGCGATGCAACCACCAGTGGTAGGACGGCAGATCAAATTCGCAGACGCCACCTGGAATTGCCGCCCGGCTCTTGATACCCATCAACCAGTCGTTTTCGCGCAGGTACTGGCCAATCTTGCCGGTCATGCCAAGCAATGCGGCAGATGACTGCTCGATTTCATAAAGCGCACCAGAAAGCGCTTCTTCGGAAATTTCGGGATTATTGCGAAAGGCCAGCAGGGTTTGACGCTGTCTTTCCAGTTCCTGAATCAGATCCATCTTGAGGTCGGCGCGACCGGCCACTTCAAGAATTTCAAACAGGGAAACGAGTGCCGTATGGTGCTCAAGCGCACCGTCATCCTGCGCAAAGTAGGCGGATTTTTCGAACAGGTCCTCGAGACGCAGCAGTGTGCGGATGCGCTCATTGAACGGGTATTCGTAAGTAATCACGCGGCGAGGGTCCGAAGAAACGGAAAATTATGTTTATTCTGAGCTATTTGCAGGCAAATCTCAACAGCTTGCTTTAAGTTTTTCACCAGCCAGTGCCAGATACTTTAAATGCAAGGCATTAACCTGTTCGTAAATTTTTGTTCTCAGGCCATCATTAACAACAACGTCATTTGCAGCAAAAAGTCGTTGTTGACGCGTTGCCTGCGCCGCCATGATGGCCTTTACCTCGTCAACCGACAGACCATTACGCTCAATGACACGCTCGATTTGAACACTTTCCGGGCAGTCAACCACAACAATCCGGTCGCAACGCTCGTTGTAATTGCCCGACTCAACCAATAGCGGGACAGCCAAAATAACATAGGGTTCGGTCGCGGCCAGACAACGCTCTGTCGATATCTGTCGAATCAGCGGATGCAGGATTGCCTCAAGCCTTTCCCGGGCCGAGGGATCTGCGAATACCCGTTGACGCACGGCCGATCGATCCATGGCCCCATCTTTTCCAACAATTTCCGGGCCAAATTCGGCGACCAATGCCGGCATTGCCGCGCCGTTCGCCATGGTCAGTTCGCGGGCGATCACATCGGTGTCAACCAGGCCCGCCCCCAACCCAACGAAGGCATCCGCCACCGTACTCTTGCCACTGCCGATCCCCCCGGTCACCCCGACGATGAAATCGCTCACTTGCAAGCCTGCAGTTGAACCTTCGGAAGCGCATCAGCAACCGCTGCCAGTAGCGCCGGCTTTTCGGACGCCAGGCCTCTGGCCTGCAAGTTCACGACGCTATCCTTGCCGGGGCGAGGTCCGGCCGCCGCCGAGCGAACCCCCTTGGCTTTCAGTTCAGCCAAGCGATCCTGACTGCCTTTTTCGGTAGAGAATACCCCCAGCGAAATGGCGAACCGATTTGGGCCATCCTGGATAACAAAGAAATCCTTGACACCGAATTCACGCAACTCGGCAGCCTTCTTGTCTGCCTCTGCCTTGTTGGGCTGAGGGGAAACGAATACCCACCAACCGTTTCCCTCCGCGGCAAGCGTCTTGCGAATCAACTTGAAGCCCGAAAAACGCTTCGCCAACAAGACCGAAAGGCGATCAGCATCGGCCACCGAAAGCTGGCGCCAGGCAAGGCAGACCGGCGTGGTGTCCGCCTTTGTCTCCTTGATCGGCGCTTCCGGCTCTTGCGCGGCTTCCGGCTTGGGGTCTTCAACCGCTGGCTCGGGCTTGGGGGAGATAACCGGCGCTTCGCCGCGCGAGACAATCTTCATACGTTCCGGTACGACTTGTTGATTGACTCGTTCAGAATCCGGATTTTCCGCGCTGCCGAAGTAGCCGGCGCCAAACGCATAGAACAGAAGATTGCCCAGCACGAGCAGAAAAACAAGGATTTTCACAGGCTCAACCCACCTTTGGCAAATGCTTCAGGGATTCGGCAATGGCCTCTTCCGGATAGTCAAAATCCTCTAGCTGTCCGGCAAAAAACTTGTCGTAGGAAGCCATGTCAAAGTGACCGTGGCCGGTCAGGCTGAAGAGGATTGTTTTGGCTTCACCAGTCACCTTGCATTTCAGCGCCTCGTCAATGGCAGCGCGAATGGCGTGGCATGACTCGGGCGCAGGAATGATGCCTTCGGCGCGGGCAAACTGAACGCCCGCCTCGAAGGTGGCAACCTGCGGCACGGCCTGCGCCTCGATCAGGCCATCATGGAGCAGCTGCGAGACCAGTGGCGAATCACCGTGGTAGCGCAGGCCGCCAGCGTGGATGCCCGGCGGCATGAAGTCGTGGCCGAGCGTGTACATTTTCATGATCGGGGTGTAGCCGGAAACATCGCCGTAATCGTAGGCGTAATGCCCTTTGGTCAGGGTCGGGCAAGAGGTGGGCTCGACCGCGACGCAACGCAGCTTGGTCGCGCGCTTGTCACCTGCCGCCTTGTCGGCGAGAAACGGAAAGGCAATGCCGCCAAAACTGGAACCACCGCCGCAAGGGCCGAAGATCACATCCGGGTAGAGACCGATTTTATCGAACTGCTTCTTGGCCTCAAGACCAATAACACTCTGGTGCAGCAGCACGTGGTTGAGAACTGAGCCCAAGGTATAGCAGGTGCCAGGATCGGCGGCGGCCTCTTCAACCGCTTCTGAAATCGCCAATCCGAGCGACCCTTGATTATCCGGATCGGCAGCCAGCGCCGCACGACCCGCATTGGTCAGGTCACTCGGGCTGGCGAAGACCTCCGCCCCCCAGGTCTGCATCATCGAACGACGGAATGGCTTCTGCTGATAGCTGACCTTGACCATGAAAACGCGCACCGGCAGGCCAAACATCTGACCGGCGAAGGCAATCGACGAACCCCACTGACCGGCGCCGGTTTCGGTGGTCAGGCGTTTGGTGCCTGCAATCTTGTTGAAGTAGGCCTGCGGCACGGCAGAGTTCGGCTTGTGCGAACCAGCGGGCGAAACGCCTTCGTATTTGTAGAAAATCTTGGCGGGCGTACCGAGCGCCTGCTCCAGACGCAGCGCCCGACAGAGCGGGGCGGGACGCCACAGCGCGTAAATCTGACGGACTTCCTCGGGGATGGCGATCCAGCGCTCGGCTGACATTTCCTGCTCAAGAATCGGCCCGGGGAAAATGGCGCCCATTGCTTCCGGCGGCACCGGGTTGCCATCGGGCCCGAGTGGCGGGGCCGGCGGATGTGCCAGATCAGCAACCACGTTGTACCAGTGGGTTGGGATATCTTCTTGGTCTAAATTGATGCGCAGCGGGGTCACTTTTCTCTCCCGGAAAGCATTTGTTGAAAGGCGGTAAGTTACTCCAAATGCCCTGTCCGACCAAGGGCGTATGCGGATTTTGGCCATTTTTCGGTGTTGACCGCAGCAACATCCGGAACAAGCAGTTAAAGTACCGCCTGCCTTCCGTATTCACCGCCCGACGCCACCTTGAACCCAGCGCACCACGCCACCCTGAGTTGTCATCAAGCCAGCCCTTGTAGCGCCATCGACTGCATCGAAATCGTGGTGCACGGCAACGCTGCCGGCGGCCTTGATCTGTCATTTCGCGTGAGCGGAAGGACTGAAGACATCCAACTTCCCCTCGCGCAGCCTTCCGGCCCCGCTGACAATCTTTGGCAGCACACCTGCTGCGAAGCCTTCATTGCCACGGTCAACCGGAAAAAATACCAGGAATTCAATTTTTCCCCCTCGGGCCAGTGGGCAGCCTATCGTTTCAACGATTACCGGGAACGTGATGCCGACTTTGTCCCTGCCGCAGCACCGCTGATCTCCCTTCAATCACGACCCGATGGCTTCCAGCTTGATGCATCCATCGCCCGCGAATTGCTGCCTGACGAGCAGACGCTGTTACTAGGCATCAGCTTGGTGATCGAAACTGCCGACAGCAGCAAAAGCTACTGGGCACTTGAACACGGTGCGCCGCAACCCGATTTTCATCTCCGTCAGAGCTTCGCGCTGACCTTCCACCGAAACATGCCATGACACAGCCCATCCAGTTTGGCCTTGACCGCCTGCTTGCCGACCCGGACCTGCGCCGAACGCTGGCCGGCAAGCGCATCGCCCTGCTCGCCCACCCGGCATCGGTGACCGCCGACTTGACCCATTCGCTCGACGCCCTTGCCGCGCTGCCCGACCTCAAACTGAGTGCGGCCTTCGGGCCCCAGCACGGTCTGCGCGGTGACAAACAGGACAACATGGTCGAGTCACCCGACTTCCTCGATCCGCAACTCGGCATTCCGGTCTTCAGCCTTTACGGTGAAGTACGGCGGCCGACTGATGCGATGATGGACAGCTTCGACGTTTTGCTCGTCGATTTGCAAGACCTTGGGTGCCGTATCTACACCTTCATCACCACGCTGCGTTACGTGCTCGAAGCCGCGGCCAGGCATGGCAAAAGCGTCTGGGTGCTCGACCGCCCCAACCCGGCCGGCCGGCCGATCGAAGGCCTGACGCTGCGCGAGGGCTGGGAGAGTTTTGTCGGCGCCGGCGCCATGCCGATGCGCCACGGCCTGACCATGGGCGAACTTGGCCAATGGTTCATCGCCACCCTGAAGCTCAATGTCGATTACAAAGTGGTCACGATGCAAGGCTGGCAGCCGGATACCGCGCCCGGCTACGGCTGGCCACTCGGCGAACGAACCTGGATCAACCCCAGCCCGAACGCACCCAACCTGTGGATGGCCCGCGCCTACGCCGGCACAGTGATGCTCGAAGGCGCTACGCTGTCCGAAGGACGCGGCACGACGCGCCCCCTGGAACTGTTCGGCGCACCTGATATCGATGCGCGCGCCGTTCTTGCTGAAATGCGCCGCTTCGCCCCGCACTGGCTGCAAGGCTGCAAGCTGCGCGAATGCTGGTTCGAGCCAACTTTTCACAAGCATGCCGGCAAGCTTTGCAACGGCCTGCAGATTCATGTCGAAGACGCCAGCTACGAGCATGCCGCCTTCCGCCCCTGGCGCTTGCAGGCGCTAGCCTTCAAGGCCATTCGTCGGCTCTACCCCGATTATCCGCTGTGGCGTGATTTTGCCTACGAATACGAACATGACCGGCTGGCCATCGATCTCATCAACGGTTCGCCACTGTTGCGCGAATGGGTGGACGATTCAGCCTCGGCAGCAGCCGATCTGGATCGGTTTGCCAAGGCCGACGAGCATGCCTGGCAGGAACAAATCAACGATTTCATGCTCTACTGACTTAAAGGCAAATGTCTATGCCATATGGAAATAACCATTCGTGAGTATTGCCAATTGCGACTATCATAGGATATTGCTGGCAAGGTCCAATGGGGTCGGTGTGCACGTATGCTTCCATAAGGTGGTCGATCATTGGCTTTGGCGAGCCATGGCGATACTTGGCCTGATATTCAGCTTGGCATTTGGCCTGTCGCAGGCCAATGCGGACGAACAACCGTCAGCCGCAATCATGGAAGCGAGTACCATCCCCGCGGCGACTCCCGCGGTCAACGGTAAAAAACCAGCCAAATTCGCAATTCTGGCCTTTCGCCCCCAGCCCGAAACCATCGCACGCTGGCAACCGCTGATCGACTACCTCAACAACGCCAATCTCGGCCGACGCCTTGAGCTGGTCGCTCTTGGCCAGAAGGACCTGGAAGCCGCCATCCGCGAAAAGCAGGTCGACTTCGTCCTGACCCAACCCGCTCACTACATTTTGCTCGCCCAACGCGAGGGCTTGCTGTCACCACTCGCCACTCTGATCGAAAAACTGGGAGACAAACCCTTGCCCAGTATTAGCGGCGTCATTGCCGCCCGTTCAGACCAGAAGGACATTCAGAGCCTTGCCGACCTCGCCGGCAAGCGCATTGCTGTCAGCAGCAAGGCCGAGCTGGGTGGCTACATGGCGCAAGCCTATGAAATGATGCAGCGGGGAATCCAACTCCCGGACGATGCCAGGATTCTCGAAACAGGGCCATCCCAGGATCAGGCAATCGTCGAATTGCTGGCCGGCCATGCCGACGCTGCCTTTGTGCGCACCGGCCTGATCGAAGCGATGGAAAAAGACAAGAAGCTGGACGCCCGACGCCTGCGCATCATCAACGCCAAGGAAGACGACTATCCCCTGATCCACTCGACCCGCCTGTATCCGGAATGGCCGCTGGCGGCCATGCCCTGGGCGGATGAACGCTTTGCCCGGCAACTCGCTGCTGCCATTCTGACCTTGCCCCACAACGGTGATGTCGCCATGGCCGCCAACATTTACGGCTTCAGCATTCCCGCCGACTACCGCCCGGTCGAGGATTTGTTGCGCAAAATGCGCTTCCCGCCTTTCGACACTGCCCCCAATGTCAGCTTGGCCGAGGTCATTGCACAATATGCTTGGGTGGTTGCGATCGTCACCCTGCTGATTCTGGGCGCTGTCCTGCTCGCCGTTTTCATACTGTTCAGGAACAATCGGCGCCTCAAGGCCGAGCGCGCGCGCAACAAGCAGACCATGGCGGAGCTGACCTCGACCGAAGCCCGCTTTCGTGCCATTTTCGAAAATGTCGATGCCCTGTCCATTCAGGGCTATCTGGTAGATGGCACCGTTGCTTACTGGAACCACGCCTCGCAAACGCTTTACGGCTATACACAGGAAGAGGCGCTGGGAAAATCATTGCTGGAACTGATCATCCCGCCGGCGATGCATGAAGGCGTGCACAATGCGGTGCAATGGATGTTCGAGCACAAGACCGGCATTCCGGCGGGTCGAATGACGCTGCGCCACAAAAATGGACAACCTGTCGAGGTGTATTCCAGTCACACCATTCTGGATACGGCCGATCGCGGCCCCATGATGTTCTGCCTGGATATTGACCTGGCCGATCTGGCCAGCGCCGAACGTGCGCTGATCGAGAGCGAAGCGCGCCAGCGCATGATATTTGAAACACTGGGGGAAGGCATTTTCGGGACCGACCTCTACGGCGTCTGTTCCTTCATGAATCCAGCCGGTCTGGCACAACTGGGGTTCGAGGAAAAAGAGGTGCTGGGCCGAAATTCCCACACCTTGTTCCATCGCCATCGATCTGATGGAAGCACGTATCCGGAATCTGAATGCCCAATCCGGCTTACCGCCCAGGATGGCAAACTGCGCCGGACGGAAGATGTATTCTGGCGCAAGGACGGGACAGCCTTTCCGGTGCGCCTGACGATAACCCCCAAACGGCACGATGGCGTCGTTACTGGCGTCGTTGTTGCCTTTTCGGACATCAGCGAGACCTTGCGCCATGCCAAGGCGCTTGAAGAGCACCGACAAAACCTGGAAAAACAGGTCGAACAACGCACCGCACAGCTCGAAATTGCCCGTCAGGCAGCGGAGGCATCGAGTCGTTCGAAGAGTGCCTTCCTCGCCAACATGAGCCACGAAATCCGCACGCCGCTCAATGCGGTTCTCGGCATGGTTTACCTGTTGCGTCGCGACAACCCGACCCCAGTGCAAATCGATCGCCTCGACAAGATCGACAATGCTTCGCAGCATCTGCTCGCCGTCATCAACGATATCCTCGATATTTCAAAGATCGAAGCCGGCAAGCTGCAGCTTGACGAGACCAAGGTCGATATCAACAGCATTCTCAAACGCGTCACCTCTGTCCTCGGCGAACGCGCCCACGAAAAAGGGCTGGAGCTTTTGACCGAATCCGACCCCTTTGAACACACGCTGATCGGTGACCCGACGCGCATCATCCAATGCCTGATCAATTACACCGCCAACGCCATCAAGTTCACGGAACGGGGCAGCGTCACGATCAGAGCCCGTCGCCTCTCTGAAAACGCCGACGGCGTTCAACTCCGCTTTGAAGTCGAAGATACCGGCATCGGCATTGCCGAAGAGTCCATCCCTCGCCTGTTCGGTATTTTTGAACAGGCCGACAGCTCAACCAGCCGTAAATTCGGTGGCACCGGTTTGGGCCTGGCCATTACTCGCCGCCTCGCCGAACTGATGGGGGGCCGCGTTGGCGTAACCAGTCGCCTTGGCGCGGGCAGCCGCTTCTGGTTCAGCGCCCGACTCAAACCCGGTGATGAAGCCATGGATGCGCTGACCTCAACCTTTGCCGGCCTTTCAATGCAAGCGGTACACGACAGTCTGGCCGGACGCCATCTGCTGGTCGTTGAAGACGAACCGATCAACCGCGAAATTGCCTTGGAACTGCTCCGCGAATACGACATCACCGCCGACACGGCCGAAAACGGCCGCCAAGCCCTCGACATCCTCAAAACGAAGACCTTCGACCTTATTCTGATGGACATGCAGATGCCTGAAATGGATGGGCTGGAGGCAACTCGTCATATCCGGGCCCAGTCGCAGTACACGCTGCTGCCCATCATTGCCATGACAGCCAACGCCTTCGCCGAGGATCGCGAGCGTTGCCTCGATGCAGGCATGAATGACTTCATCGTCAAGCCGGTTGACCCGCAAGACCTCAAGATGTTGCTGCTGCACTATCTGGCGTCGTAGCGCCGCATTACCCGCTCGGCCGCCAGGACACCACGATACTGCGCCTCTTCAAACAAAGAGAATCCCGACAAATCGGCATGGGCCAGGCTGATGTGCAGGTTTTCAAAATTGGCCATTTTTTCCCGTTGACCGTGGAACAGGCTGCCCGGCACCGGACGACGCATGGCATGGCCATGCCGGAAGACATCGAGGCGGGTCGTCAGCTTGCGGATATCCGGATGCACCCGCTCCAACTCGGAAAGAATACCTTCCGCCCACGCTTCGCGCGGGGTATCTAGCAGCAGGCGTCGCCCCTCGGCTGGCGCCACATCGTGAAGCGCCCGGTAGTAGGTCAAAACCGTACCGGTCAGCCGGCGGCGAATCAGTTGATGCGTGGCGCTCACGTAACCAAGACCGGGGCTGTCGTAGAAAACGTTATCCCATGCGGCCGGCGCACCCAAGCGCTCCTCCGGCAAATCCGAAAGATGCAGGTTGGCGACCAGCCACGGCGCGTAATCACCTGCCAGCGCCGCCAATTTCAATGCCTCTGGAATGCCCGGCCAGACGCGCGGCAAGACAAAAGCGGGCGCCGCCCAAATCAATTGCTGCGCCTCGAAGCGGATGGATTTTTCACCGACCAAGGCATCGACCGAAACACCCGACTTTCCTTCTTCAATATGCCAGACCATAGCCCCGGTAAGCACGCGTGCGCCAGCCTTGCGGGCCAAACCACGTGCCAGCCAGGCATTGCCCTCCGGCGCCGTCAGCACCGCATCGTTCGCCGCGTTGCCAGCCTCTCCGTTACGACAGGCAAAATAGTGCAAGCCGGCCCAGGCCGATACCTGATCATGCGCCATACCGAAGTCGTCGCGGCAAGCATAGTTGGCAAGCCAGTGCACAGTCTTCGCCGTGAAACCGTTTTCGTTCAGCCATTGCGCAAAGGAAATCCTGTCGAGCTCGCGCCACGCCGGGTCACTGCTGGATAAGGCCATGGGAATGGCAAAGGCACGCCGACCATCCCGACCAATCGCCCGCTTGAACACTTCCATCTGCTGCTGAAAGCGCTTCTGCTGCGCACGCTCGGCTGTATCCAGGCCGCGATGGGGCAGCAAACCCTCTTCCCAGAAGCCATTGCGGTACACCCGCTCCTGCGGCGTCGCGCACAGATAACGTTCGTCGTAAATTGGCCTGAGCGCCGCCGGATCACCCTGCAAAACACCCAGTTCAGCCAGCAAGTCGCGGACATGTACGGCCTCACGCGTCGGTAGCGGCAGGTAATGCGCGCCCCACGGATAGGCGACAAGCTGTGATTGTCCGGCACGCGAATTGCCACCGACTTCACTTTCCATTTCCAGCAACAAAAAGTCGTCGACCGCAGCATTGGCCAGTTTCCAGGCTGCCGATAGCCCGGAGATGCCGCCACCAACGATCAGCACGCCGGTCTTTCTCGTTTCGGAAGGCGGCGGAAAACCGCCATCGCGCAGGCGATGGCCAAGCGCGTGATTCATGCCCAGCAAGTCGCCAGGCGGCAAGGGATGTTTGGCAGCGGGTGAGCATCCGGTCAGGGCCGCGGCCCCGACGATGCGCAAAAATTCCCGCCGATCAGTCAAATTTACGCAGCGACAAACTGACGGAAAGCTGGGCTCCTATCCAGCCCAGCAAGGCACCCACCCCGGCCAGCCCCAGAATCTCGCTCAGCCCCGGCAAGCGCAAGGCAAAACTGCCACCGTAGAGGGTCGCCAGTTCGCCCACCGGCCCGGCCAGCATGCGCAAGGCACCGACCACCAGCAGCGCTGCCAGCAAGCCGCCAAGTGCGCCCTGCAAGGCGCCGAAATAATAGAACGGCCGGCGAATGAAGCCATCGGTCGCACCAATCATCCGCGCCACCTCGATTTCTGCCGACTGCGCCATCACCTGGAGGCGGATGGTGTTGAACGTCACTGCCACCAAGCCTGCGCCAAACAAACCGGCGAGCATCCAGAGTGCCAGCTTGCCCAGCCGCAAGAAGGCATCGAAACGCTTCACCCAGGCCGAATCCAGCTGGACATGTGCCACTTTGGGCCAGCCGGATATTTCCTTGCGCAGGACTTCGAGCGCTTCCGGCTCGGTATTGGCCGGCTCGACAATGAAGGCATCGGGCAGTGGATTGCGCGGCAGACTGGCAACGATTTCAGCCATGCCTTCGCTCGATTGCATGTGCTTCAGTGCATCCTCCTTCGGCACGAAACGCCACTTGCCATTCGCTGCCTGGCGCAACCTGCTTTCGATTTCACCGATTTCCTTCTTGCCGGCATCGAGGCTCATGAACAGGCTGATCTGCTGCACACCGGAGGCGCTGTTGCCGAGCGTTCGCAGATTATCGAGCGCCACATAACCGAAAGCCGGCAAGGTCAGCGCGATACCGATAACAAGCAGCGAAAGCAAGGTATTGAGCGGCGTCGCCCATAGCCGGCGAAAAGCCAAAGCCAGCGCGGCGCGATGAAGTGAAAACCACTGGCTCATAACAGGCGCCCATGATCAAGGCGCAACACATTCGGGTGATAACGCTCGATCCAGCTCTGGTCATGCGTGGCAACCACCACAGTGACACCGACGCGATGGAAGTCAGCAAAAATCTCCAGAATTTCGGCCCCGGATTCGACATCAAGGTTACCAGTGGGCTCATCGGCCAGCAGGACCGTCGGACGATTGACCACGGCCCGGGCGATCGCCAGCCGTTGCTGCTCTCCACCGGACAACGCAATCGGATTGGCTTTTTCGCGAAGGAGCAGGCCCACCTTGTCGAGGGCGGCCTGCGCGCGACGAATCGCCTCGCGACGCGGCAGACCGGCGATCTGTAGCGGCAACAGGACATTGTCGAGGGCGTTGCGGTCGAACAACAGTTTCTGATTCTGAAAAACCAGTCCGAAGTGACGCCGGACGTGCGGGATGGCGCTGCGCCGCATGGCTGACAAATTCTGGCCATTGACGACCAGGCTGCCGGAAGTTGGTTTTTCGATGGTCGACATCAGCTTGACCAGCGTCGTCTTGCCGGCGCCAGAGTGACCAGTGATCAGCACCATCTGTCCGGCTTCGATTTGGAAACTGACATCCTTGACGGCTTCGAATCCGCCCGGATAGCGCTTGCTCAGGTTGCTGGCAACAATCATTGCTCGAACATTGCATCCACAAAATCACGCGCCGAGAAAGGACGCAGATCGTCGATCTGCTCACCAACACCAATGAAACGGATCGGTTTGGGGCACTGTCTGGCAATCGCCGTCACCACACCACCCTTGGCTGTTCCGTCGAGTTTGGTCAGCACCAGTCCTGTCACTTTGATCGCCTTGTCAAAAGCCTTGACCTGCTGCAGGGCGTTCTGGCCGATGTTGGCATCGAGCACCAGCAGGGTTTCGTGCGGACCCTCCGGGTCGATTTTCTGAATGACGCGGCGTACCTTGGCGATTTCTTCCATCAGATGCAGCTGCGTCGGCAGGCGACCTGCCGTGTCAGCCAGCACAATGTCGATCCCACGCGCCTTGGCGGCCGAAATGGCGTCGAAAACGACGGCTGCCGGATCACCGTTGTCCTGCGCGATCACCGTCACGTTATTGCGCTCGCCCCAGGTTTCCAGTTGTTCGCGAGCCGCCGCGCGGAAAGTGTCGCCAGCCGCCAGCAGCACCGTCTTGCCCTGAGTCTGGAAATATTTGGCCAGCTTACCGATTGACGTTGTCTTGCCGGCACCATTCACGCCGGCAATCATGATCACGAAAGGCTTGTGTGTCGAAATATCGAGCGGTTTTTCAAGCGGCGACAAGGTTTCGAGCAGGGCATCGTGCAGTGCTTTCTGAATAGCCTCAGGCGTATCCAGTTTGTCGCGCTTGGCAGCTTTTTTCAGCTCATCAAGCAGGTGCTGGGTAGCCTCAATGCCACAATCACTGGTCAGCAACAGGGTTTCCAGTTCCTCCAGGAGCTCATCGTCAACCTTGCCGCGCGAAAAAATGGTTTTGAGCTTGCCGCCCCACTGGGCACGGGTCTTGGCCAGCCCCTTGAACAGGCGCTCGCGCCAACTGGGCGCAGCGGGTGTTTCAGCCGCAACTTCGGCTTTCTTGTCGGTAGCGGATTTTTTCAGGAAACTGAACATGGGAATAGTTGTCTCAAGCGGGGTCTGAAGCCTTGCTGACAGGCGGGCGGCAAGCCGTTAAGATGCCGTCCGGATCGATGCAAAATCAACCTCCAATTCTAGCAGAAAGCCCCGCTCACGCCCTTTGCCATGCGTATCAAATACCTGCTCCCCGTCTTGCTTGCTGCCTCGCTGTCTACCGCAGCTTTCGCCAACCCCTTTGAAACAACGCTGAAAAACGGCCTGCGCATCATCGTCAAGGAAGACCACCGCGCGCCGACCGCAGTACAAATGGTCTGGTACCGCATTGGCAGTATCGACGAAGTTGATGGTCACTCCGGCGTCGCCCATGTGCTCGAACACATGATGTTCAAGGGCACGCCGAGCGTCGGCCCCGGTGAATTCAACAAGCGCGTTGCCGCGGCCGGCGGGCGCGACAACGCCTTTACCAGCCGCGATTACACGGCCTACTTCCAGCAGGTACCCAAGGAAAAACTGGACGAGATGATGGCGCTCGAAGCGGACCGCATGCGTCATCTGAACGTGGATAAAAAGGAATTCGCCCAGGAAATCAAGGTCGTCATGGAGGAGCGCCGCATGCGCACCGACGACAATCCGCAATCCAAGCTGTTTGAGCAGATGAATGCCGTCGCCTTTCAGGCTCACCCCTACCGCCGACCGATCATCGGCTGGATGAACGATCTCGAAACAATGACCGCCGCCGATGCCAAGGCCTGGTACGACACCTGGTACGTGCCGAACAACGCCTACGTAGTCATTACCGGCGACGTCGATCACAAGGCCGTGTTCGCGCAGGCGGAAAAATACTACGGCCCGCTTGAAGGGCGTGCCCTGCCTCTCCGCCGCCAGCAGATAGAACCTCGGCAAGAAGGCCCACGCTCCGTCACCGTCAAGGCCCCGGCCGAATTGCCAATACTGATCATGGGCTACAAGGCGCCAATCCTGCGCGACATCGAGCGTGACAGCGATCCCTATGCACTGGAAATGCTCGCCTCGATTCTCGATGGCCACGATGCAGCCCGCTTCAACAAAAAGTTGGTACGCGAGGAGAAGGTCGCACTGTCAGTCGGTATCGACTATGACAACACGGCGCGCGGCCCGGGCATGTTGTACCTGCACGGCATACCCTCGGAAGGCAAAACGGTGGCCGATCTGCAAGCCGCCCTGCGTGCCGAAATCACCCGCGTCCAGAAAGACGGGGTCAGCGAGCAGGAACTCAAACGCGCCAAGGCACAACTGCTGGCAGGGCAAGTCTACAAGCTCGACTCCATGTTTGGCCAAGCCATGGAAATCGGCCAGATCGAGGCGGTCGGCCTGCCTTACCAGAAAATCGACCGAATGCTTGAAAAGCTGCAGTCCGTCACTGCGGCCGAAGTCCAGGCCGTCGCCAGAAAGTATTTTGACGACGACGCCCTCACCATTGGCCTTCTTGATCCGCAACCGCTCGATAGCAAGCCGCGTCGGCCGGCTGTTGCCACTCGCCACTGAGCCAGGAAACCATGCCCTTGCCGTGGAAAATAATCCTCACCAGCGTGCCGTGGAGCGACGTACTCGGCAAGGCGCCGATCATCGCCGATGGCGCCAAGAAGCTGTGGAAGGGCATGAGCCGCAAGAATGGCGACGGCTCAGGATCAGATTTGATGGCAGAACCCAATCTTTCGCCCGATGCCGATCTCGCAACAAGGCTGGCAGCGCTGGAAGCCGTCCAACGGAAATTGCGTACGCAAATGCTCGCTTCCGGTGAACTCATCCAGGCGCTGAGCGAACAAAATGCACTGCTTGTGGCGCAAGTTGATAATTTCCGTCGGCTCGCCCGGCGCCTGGCCTGGGGCCTTGCCTTGACGGCAGTCGTCGCTTGCCTTGCCCTGCTTTTTGCATGGCAACCCCGCTTAACGGAGTTTTTCGCATGAAAAGACTGTTGACCGCAGTAATCGTCCTGATGATCTCGCAAGTCGCATTGGCTGGCGTCAAGATCGAGCACTGGGTTTCACCCTCGGGCGCCCGCGTTTATTTTATCGAAAGTCGCGTCTTGCCAATGCTAGACGTTCAGGTCGACTTTGCCGCTGGCTCGATGTTCGATCCCGCGGGCAAATCAGGTACTGCAGCCCTGACCCGCGGCACCCTGGACCTCGGGGCCGGCAAGCTGGATGAAACCGCCATCGCCGAGCAGATGGCCGACATCGGCGCCAATCTTGCCGGCGGCGCCGACACCGACCGTGCCAGCGTCGCCTTGCGCACCCTGTCGGCCAGGGACAAGCGTGACCCGGCACTCGACATCCTGAGAAGCGTACTGCACGCCCCACGTTTCGATGGCGCCATCTTCGAACGCGAAAAGGCGCGCACCATTGCCGGCCTCAAGGAGGCCATGACCCGCCCCGACAGCATTGCCGGAAAGGCGTTCTGGGCGGCGATGTACCCGAATCACCCCTACGGTCGCCAAGCCACGCCAGAAAGCATTGCATCACTGACTCGCGATGACCTTACCGCCTTCTACGCCCGCTATTACAACGCGGCCAACGCCAGCATCACGCTGGTGGGCGACATCTCCCGCAATGACGCCGAGAAAATCGCCGAGTCCATCGCCGCCGGCCTGCCCAAGGGCGAACCGGCCGCGCTCCCAGCCATACCGGAAAAGCCACAAAAACGTCTGATCCAGCTTGCCCACCCGGCTAGCCAGGCCCATGTTTTTATCGGCCTGCCGGCGATAGAGCGAGGCAATCCTGACTACTTTCCGTTGCTCGTCGGCAACTATTCCCTCGGTGGCGGCGGCTTCGTCTCGAGGCTGATGAAGGAAGTCCGCGACAAACGCGGCTACGCCTACAGTGTTTACAGCTATTTCTCCCCCATGAAGCAGACTGGCCCGTTCCAGATCGGACTGCAAACCAAGCGTTCGCAAGCCGGGGACGCCGTCAAGGTTGCCCAGGACGTCCTGAATGGCTTTCTGAAGGACGGGCCGACAGAAGAAGAACTGACCGCCGCCCAGGCCAACCTGACCGGCAGCTTCCCACTACGCCTCGACAGCAACAAGAAGCTGCTCGAGAACGTAGCGGTGATCGGCTTCTATGGCCTTCCACTCGATTATCTCGACCACTACCAGGCCAGGGTTCAAGCAGTAACGGCCGAGCAGATCAAGCAGGCATTTGCACGCCACGTTCGTCCGGAAAACCTGATCACGGTGACGGTAGCCGCCGATTGAACTCGGTCCGTATCATCGGCGGCGATTATCGTCGCCGCGCCCTCAAGTTTCCCGACAGCGAAGGCCTGCGCCCAACGCCGGATCGTGTACGCGAAACACTGTTCAACTGGCTCGGGCAGGAACTGGATGGCTGGCACTGCCTGGACCTCTTTGCCGGCAGTGGGGCGCTCGGCTTCGAAGCGGTTTCGCGTGGCGCAAGCAGGGTGGTGATGGTTGAACAAGCGCCCAAGGTGCTCGCCGCGTTGCATGAAAACCACGAAATGCTGCAAAAACCGGCATCGATGACGATCATTCGCGCGGATGCGCTACAATATTTGGCCTCGACGAAGGAAAAGTTCGACCTGATCTTCCTCGATCCACCCTACAAAAAAGGCTGGATTGCCCGCCTGGAGCCACTCCTTCCCGGCGCCCTGAACGAAGATGCAGCGATCTATGTCGAAGCAGAACATGAAATCGAATCGCTTGGCGAATGGCGCACCGTGCGTCATGGGCGGGCGGGCGAAGTACACTATCAATTGTTGCGACGAGATGCGGGCGGGGAAACAGATTGAAGAAACTTAATCATCGCGTTGCGATTTATCCGGGCACCTTTGACCCGATTACCCGGGGTCACGAAGATCTCGTCCGTCGTGCGTCGACGCTCTTCGACAAGTTGATTCTGGCCATTGCCGAAAGCCCGTCCAAGCAGCCTCGCTTTCCGCTCGCGGATCGTGTGGCCATGGCTACCGAGATTCTCGGCGATCTTTCCAACGTCGAAATCGTCGGCTTCAACTCACTGCTGATGAACTTCGTGCATGAGAAGGAAGCCAAGGTCGTGGTCCGCGGCCTGCGCGCCGTTTCCGACTTCGAATATGAATTTCAGATGGCCGGAATGAACCGTAGCGTGTATCCGGAGGTCGAAACCGTGTTTCTGACCCCGGGAGAGCAATACATGTTTATCTCCGCTACCATGGTGCGTGAGATTGCGCGCTTGGGTGGCGATGTCAGCAAATTTGTGCAACCTTGTGTCGAAAAGCGCCTGCGGGCGAAAATCACAGCTTAACCGAAAGAGGAAGATCAGCTATGTCTCTAACTATTACCGACGAGTGCATCAACTGCGACGTTTGTGAACCGGAATGCCCTAACGAGGCCATTTCCCAGGGTGAGGAAATCTACATCATCGACCCGAACAAGTGCACCGAGTGCGTTGGCCATTACGACGAGCCGCAGTGCGTTCAAGTCTGCCCGGTCGATTGCATTCCCAAGGATGCGAACCACGTCGAATCCGAAGACATGCTGTGGGTCAAATATGAAAAGCTGACCGGCAACAAGCGCGCCTGAGCTTTTTCACCGCGCCATAAAAAACCCGCGAATTTCGCGGGTTTTTTATTTTTCAGTTTTGGCTGTTTTTTCCGGTTGACCGCAGCAATGCCCCCGAAGACCGCAAAATCAGGCCGCCTGCAATTCCTGCTTGTTGAGCGGCACCAGCATGTCCTGAACCCGGCCGACAATTTCCTCCAGGCCTTCGATCTGTTGCTGCAGGCTCTTTTCAACGCCCTCAAGCTCAGCAATACGATCTTCCAGCGTATCGGTCGCCTGATGGATGCGTTTGATACTTTCAAGACGACGCTTTAGCTGGATCTGATGCTCGCGAACCTGGGTTTCCATCGGCGCCATGATGGCTCGCAGCCATATTTCGGCATCGCGATTGGCGTGTTCGAAAGCACGCCGCACCTGAGTCGCCACTTCCTCAAAGAACTTCTGCGTGATGTTCTTCTTGTCATGAGTCAACAAACTGACCATGGTATTCAGGTGATCGTTACACCAGGCCTGCAATCGATCGAGCTCCTTTTCGTAGCGAAGCAGGGAGAACGTCGTTGGCGACCCAAGTTTGAGGCCATGCTCGATGGCAAATTTCTTGTACACCGCTTCCATCATTGACAGGATTTCGCCGATCTCGCCATTTGACTTGGCCAGCGCATCACGCGAACCCGTAAAGAAAGCGGCCATCGCATCTGACAAGGATTTGGAGAAGGCAGCATCCAGCATCGCTTCGCGGGTTTGGTGGGTCAACTGGCGCAACACGTCGAGACCGAGATGGCTGAACAGATTGTTGGTCAGCGTCGAAAAAACACTGCGCACGGCGTAGTAGCGCTGCAGGCCGGACTCGAACTCATCCTTTTCGGCGCGAACCTTGCCCATCATGTATTCGACCACGCCCTTGTTCTTGCCACGCAGTTCGGTCAGTTCGGTCAATTGCTCACGCAGGCCCAGCAAGCGTGAATCGAGCAGAACACGCACCCGACGGGTGACATCGCCAAACTCGCTTTCGGTGCTATCGCAAACGATATCGCGCTTGGCCGGAATCAGCTCTTCGGAGAGTGCTGCCTCCAGCTGGGGCAGACGGCTCTTGGCGAGCAAGGCATCATCGCCGTTGATCTTGGCGACCAGCCCTTTTTGGGCCGAAACCGGGAAAATCTGGCTGGCCGGCAACTCAAGCAAGTTGGCGCTGGTATCGGCCTGACGCTGAATTTCGGCATCGATTTCCGCCTCGGTCTTCAGTTCGTCCCACTGCCCGTCGATCTTGTTCAGCACCACCATGCGCCCGCGCTTGGCCATGCCACCACCGCAAATATGTTCGCGCCAGATCGCCATGTCCGACTGCGTGACACCGGTATCCGCCGCCAGAATGAACAGCACGGCGTGGGCATTCGGCAGCAGCGACAGCGTCAACTCCGGTTCGGCGCCAATTGCATTCAGGCCCGGGGTATCGAGAATGACCAGCCCCTGCTTGAGCAGCGGGTGCGGGAAATTGATCATCGCATGACGCCAACGCGGCACTTCAACCAGGCCGTCGTCACCGATTACGTACAAATCAATCTGGCCGCTACCAACTTCGAACCCAAGTCGGCCAGCCTCTTCAGGCGTCACCCGTGTCGTTTCACTGACATGGCGCAGCGCATCCTGCATGGCATCCGCCGATTCGGTATCGAGATCCACCTTGGTCCACTCATCAGCAAAGCGCTTGTACTCGCTGACACTGGAATTGGATGCACGCGTCTGGATCGGCAACAACTCGATACAGGGCAGCTTGTTGCCGTCAAACAGCAGTTCTGTCGGACACATCGTCGTCCGGCCGGCCGAAGAGGGCAACATCCGGTTGCCGTAATCGGCAAAGAAAATGGCGTTGATCAGTTCCGACTTGCCGCGTGAGAACTCTGCAACGAAGGCGACGTTAAGGCGATCTTCGCGCAAGCGTTCAAGCAGTTGTGTCAGCCGCAGATCGCTCTGGGCATCGGACAATTCGTTGTGATTCAGCCAGCTCTGCAACTCGCCGATATTGGTAGCGAGACGGGAGCGCCAGACGGAATAGGCGGCAAATTGATTGGCGAGCGACATAACGGTATTTCCGGAGGCTTACGGAAATCTCAATTTAGCATAAAAACAGAGACTTGCAGGTAGTGTTTAATGCTGGCAACCCGTGCAGTAATAGGTGCTGCGTCCGGCCTGCCGAATTTGCCGAACGACACCACCGCAGCGCAGACAGGGTTTGCCGGCACGATCATAAACACCGGCCTGAATTTGAAAGCATCCGGCACCACCATCGCTATGCACATAATCACGAATGCTGCTGCCACCGGCGGCAATGGCATCCGACAGGGTTTCACGAATCGCCGGCACAAGAATTTCGTAACGCGCCCGACTGATCCGGTTGGCCGCCCGCAGCGGCGAGATGCCGGCCCGAAAAAGGCTCTCCGACGCATAAATATTACCGATGCCAACAACCAGATGGCTGTCCATCAAGGTCGGCTTGATTGGCCCACTTCTTTTCGAAATAGCCTTAAAAATCCAGTCGACCGTGAAAGTCTCTGATAGCGGCTCAACCCCCTGCGATGCGAGCAAAGGATGCAGTTCAGCAAGCGCCGGTGGCCCCGGTTGCCAAAGCACAACCCCAAAGCGACGCGGGTCGGCAAAGCGCAATATATATTTAGCCAGCACCAGTTCAAAATGGTCATGCTTCTCGACCGGCTGGTCATGTGGCACGAAGCGCAAATTGCCCGACATCCCCAGATGAATGATCAGAGAACCCTGCACGCCCTCACGCTGACAATCGATCAGCAGATACTTGGCACGCCGCCGAACGGCAACGATTTGACACCCCGGCAGCACCTCAAGCAACTCGCGCGGAATATCCTGGCGCAACTTTGGCGCGCGGATTTTCACCCCCTCAATGCGGGCGCCAACCAACTCCGGCGCCAAGCCACGACGACAAACTTCCACCTCTGGCAATTCCGGCATTGCTTGTTCCTCCGACGAAACCCAAATAACATCGCAAACTTAATGGATTCTATGCGTTCAAATGCGCAATCCAGCATTAACCTCGACTGAAAGCCGTCCATGCAACCGAAGCGAATCGCAGCCGCCCTCACCCTGGCTATCGGCCTGACCCATTGGGGATATGGCCTGGCCGCTGGCGACCCGGCCACCAAGCCCTCAGGCAAGCGGCCGATCACCCATGCCGCCTCCGAAGATCTGCTTGCACGCACGGTCTTTCAGGCACTGCTTGGCGAATTCGCCCTTCGGCGTGGCGATGCCAAGTTGAGCTCCGACGCCTGGGCAGACCTCGCCCAACGCACACGCGACCCAAAAGTCCTGGCCCGCGCCACGGAAGTCGCCAGCCTTGCCCGCCAATACGACCGCGCCCTCGAACTCACCAAACTATGGCTGGAAGCTGAACCAGACTCAGTCAAGGCCAAGCAGGCCCAATCGTCGCTGCTGATCCAGAGCAATCGTATTGACGACCTTGCGCCGCAAATGAGCGCCTTGCTTGCGCAAGACAAAAGCAACGTCGGCAACAACTTGCTGCACTTGAACCGCATTCTGGGCAAAATCAGCGACAAAAAAGCGGTCCAGTCACTGGTCGACCGCGTCGCCACCCCCTACGACAACTTGCCGGAAGCGCATTTCGCCATGGCCCAAGCCGCGGCGAATGCCGGCGACAACCTGCGCGCGCTGAACGAAGCCGAAAAAGCCCTTCAGCTTCGTCCGGACTGGGAAATCGCAGCCATCGCCCGCGCCCAGCTTCAGGCCCGACAGTCGGCGCAAACTGCGATTGACAGCCTGACCAACTTTGTCGACAGCAATCCTGCCGCCCGCGATGCCCGTCTGGCACTGGCCCGGCTACTGATCAGCGAAAAACGCTACGACGACGCTCGTGGCCACTTCGATCGCCTGCTCAAGGAAAACCCGGACAATCCCGACGTTATCTACCCGGTTGCCATGCTTGCCCTGCAGCACGGCGACACCACCACCGGTCGCACGCAACTCGAACACCTGCTGGAGACGGATTTTCCGGACAAGAGTACGATTCACTTCTTCCTGGGCCAACTCGATCAGGAGCAAAAAAGGCCGCAGGATGCTCTCGAACATTACCGTCAGGTCACCACTGGCGAACAATACATCCCCGCCCGCTCGCGAACTGCACAAATCCTGATCCAGCAAGGCAAGATCGATGATGCTCGCGAAGTCCTGCACGACACGCATAGCAACTCAAATGCCGACCGCACCCAGCTCATCCTGACGGAATCACAATTGCTGCGAGAGGCCAATCGGCAGAACGATGCTTACATCGTTCTGGAAGCCGCACTTTCAGCCCATCCCGACAATCCGGAACTGCTTTACGAGACAGCATTGACCGCCGAACGCATCGGAAAGCCGGAACAACTCGACAAGCACCTCAAACATTTGCTTGAACTCAAACCGGAACATGCGCACGCGCTCAACGCCCTTGGCTACTCATGGGCAGAACGCAATACCCGGTTGCCGGAAGCGCATGACCTGATCGCCAAGGCACTCAAGCTGTCGCCGGAAGACCCTTTCATCATGGACAGCATGGGCTGGGTCCTGTTTCGCCAAGGCAAACTACCCGAAGCCCTGCAAACACTGGAAAAGGCCTACAAGCTCAGAGCCGACCCTGAAATTGCCGCCCACCTCGGTGAAGTACTGTGGACTGTAAATCGAAAGGACGACGCACGCAGCCTGCTGAATGATGCAGCCAAGGCCAATCCTGACAACGAAGTGCTCAACCTCGTCATCAAGAAACTCTTTCCTTGAAACTGCGTTACGCCCTGCTCCTTGCAGCCAGCCTGCTCGCCGGTTGCGCGAGCACACCGCCGACGCCCCTGGCGCCACGCGACAATATCCGCAATTTTTCCCTGGATGGCCGCTTCGCGCTACGCGTAACCCTGGCCGGGCAAGCCCCGCAAAACTCGGGGGGTCGATTGACCTGGACCCATCAAAACGCCAGTGATCGCGTAATGATCTCCAACCCGCTGGGCTACGGCTTGGCCGAAATCAATACAACTCCCGAACTCTCCCGGTTACGTACCGCTGACGGCAAAACCCGTGAATCAATCGACCCGGATGCATTGATGGAGGATGTCACCGGACAACGCCTGCCGGTCAGTCGATTCCCGGCCTGGTTGCTTGGCCGCCCGGATGGCGAAGGACGAATCGAACACGACACCCACGGCCGTCCGCTCAGGCTGATCGAAGATGGCTGGCAAATCGACTACAGCTTTGACGATGAAAACCCGGACTCCCTGCCTGCCCGTTTAACGCTGTCGCGCAATGGAGAAATCGAATTGCGTCTGCGAATCGAAGAATGGAAAGATGCTCCATGAACACTTGGAATTGGGACAGCCACTGGCCGGCACCGGCAAAACTGAATCTCTTCCTGCACGTCGTCGGCCGGCGGCCTGACGGCTACCATCTTCTGCAAACTGTCTTTCGCTTTATCGACCGCGCTGACACGCTGCGTTTTCTGCCGCGGGATGACGGAGAAATTCACCTCGCCACGCCCATTCCCGGGGTTCCTGCAGAAAGGGACCTCACCGTCCGCGCCGCCCGCTTGCTGCAACAAGCCAGCAACTGCCGCAAAGGCGTCACCATTCATCTCGACAAGCAATTAGCGATGGGCGGAGGGTTGGGCGGAGGCTCATCCGATGCGGCAACCGTGCTGCTCGCCCTCAACCATTTGTGGCAAACGGGACTTTCCCGCGCCCAACTTGAGACACTTGGCCTCTCGCTTGGTGCCGACGTGCCTATATTTGTGCACGGCCACAACGCTTTTGCCGAGGGTATTGGCGAAACATTTACCAATGTAACCCTTCCTCCGGCCAGTTATCTGGTGTTACATCCTGCGGTTCAAGTACCAACCGCCAGTATTTTCGGCGCAACCGAACTGAAACGCGACACGATTGCCATGCGCCCCGAAGAATGGCTTCACGGGCAAGGTCACAACGACCTTGAACCGGTAGCCTGCACCGAGTTTCCGGCTGTTGCCGAATCCCTCGCCTGGCTCAAGGCGCGCGCACCACTGGCTATGATGACCGGCTCCGGCAGCTGTGTCTTTGCTGAATTCAACCGCCACGAAGATGCGGTAGCCCTTCTCGCCCAATGTCCGGCTGAACTGAATGGCTGGATTGCTGATGGACTCGACCAGCACCCGCTCGCAAAAATTTGCTGAGAGGACTGGATTTTCGGATAGGGCTACTGTATTATTCGCGCCTCGCTCGGACGCGAACCCGTTCGAGCAACCCGCTGGGGAGTCGCCAAGTTGGTCAAGGCACCGGATTTTGATTCCGGCATTCGAAGGTTCGAATCCTTCTTCCCCAGCCAAATTTCTTTCGGGCAGGTCATAAGCCTGCCCGATTTTCATTGTGGCGGGCAAATGCACGTAAGCATGCAGAAGGTCCGGAGGAATGTGGGAATGGCCTACAACAGCTTGATGGTCTTCACTGGCAATGCCAATCCAAAACTGGCAGCTGATGTTGCAGCACAGCTTAACGTGGATCTCGGTCGCGCCAACGTCGGTCGTTTTTCCGATGGCGAAGTCAGCGTCGAACTGCAAGAGCACGTTCGTGGCCGCGATATCTTCGTGCTGCAATCCACCTGCGCCCCCTGCAACGACAACCTGATGGAATTGCTGGTTATCGTTGACTCCCTGAAACGCGCCTCAGCCGGTCGAATCACTGCCACCATCCCGTATTTTGGCTATGCTCGCCAGGATCGTCGTTCGCGCTCCTCGCGGGTGCCGATTGCCGCCAAACTGGTGGCCAACATGCTCGTCGCCTCCGGCGTCGACCGCGTGCTGACCATGGATCTTCACGCCGAACAGATTCAGGGTTTCTTCGATATCCCGGTGGACAATATCTACGCCCTGCCCATTCTGCTCGCAGACATCCAGAAACAGCATTACGAAAACCCGATGGTTGTTTCCCCCGACCACGGCGGCGTGGTTCGCGCCCGGTCGCTGGCCAAGCGCCTCGAATGTGATCTGGCGATCATCGACAAGCGTCGTCCGAAAGCCAACGTTTCAGAAGTAATGAACATTATCGGCGAAGTCGATGGGCGTACCTGCATCATCATGGACGACATGGTCGACACTGCCGGCACGCTGTGCAAGGCAGCTACCGCCCTCAAGGCCAATGGCGCCAAGAAGGTCGTCGCCTACTGCACTCATCCCGTCCTGTCAGGCCCCGCAGTTGATCGTGTCAACAGCTCTGACCTCGACGCACTGGTCGTTACCGATACCATTCCGCTGCGCGATGAAGCTGCTGCCTCTTCGCGCATCCGCCAGCTTTCCGTGGCCGAAATCATGGCCGAAACCATTCGCCGAATCAGCAACGATGACTCTGTTTCGTCGCTGTTCATCGATTAAGCTTTTTTAACTTCCCGTTCTGGTCGCGGACCGGGAAAAACTTGGAGTATCAATATGACTTTTGAACTAATCGCGCAAGCGCGTACGCTGCAGGGAACGGGTGCGAGCCGCCGCCTGCGTCGCGCTGCCATGGTGCCGGGTATCATTTACGGTGGCGAAGCTGCTCCGCAGTCGATCGAAGTGGCTCACAACGACCTGCTGCTCAAGCTGAAGAAAGAAGCCTTCCATTCTTCCGTCGTTACCCTAGTAATCGACGGCAAGAAGGAAGCCGCCCTGCTGCGTGACTACCAGATGCACGCTTACCGTCCGCTCGTTCTGCACTTCGACTTCCAGCGCGTCGATGCCACGCACGAAATCCACGTCAAGGTGCCGCTGCACTTCGTCAACGAAGAAGTCGCTCCGGGCGTCAAGCTCAACGGCGGCCTCGTTAACCACGTCATGACTGAAGTCGACGTTCACTGCCTCGCAGCTGACCTTCCTGGCTTCATCGAAGTTGACCTCAGCACCCTGAAGATCGGCGACAGCATTCACCTTTCCCAGCTCAATCTGCCGAAGGGTGTCAAGCTGGTTGCCCACGCGACTGACGATGTCGTCGTCGGCGTCGTCGGCAAGGGCGGCTCCAGCGAAGCTGCTGAAGAAGGCGAAGCTGCTGCCGAGTAATTTTCGGCTCCGTGCTGTTATGGCCGCCGCTGGCATTTTGCCGCCGGCGGCTTTTTCATTTAGCCCCTGATGAACCCACCTCGCCTGATCGTCGGCCTTGGTAATCCTGGCCCTGAATACGAAGCCACACGGCACAATGCCGGCTTCTGGTTTGTCGACCACCTGGCCGACAAGCTGAAGGCCTCGCTCGCCCCGCAAGCCAAATTTTTCGGTAAAGCCGCCCGCATTGGCGAAACCTGGCTGCTTGAGCCAAGCACATTCATGAACCGTTCAGGCCAATCGGTGGCGGCACTGGCCAATTTTTACAAGATCCCGCCTGAAGAAATTCTCGTCATCCACGATGAACTCGACCTGCCGCCCGGCGGCATTCGCCTCAAACAGGGCGGCGGCAATGGTGGACACAATGGCTTGAAAGATATTCAGGCCAAACTAGGCACGCCGGACTTCTGGCGCCTGCGCCTCGGCATCGGCCACCCGCGCACGCTTGGTCTGTCACAACAAGTCGTTGATTTCGTTTTGCATCAGCCGCGCAAAGAAGAACTACCAGACATCGAACACGCCCTCGCCCGCTGCCTGCTGGCCTGGCCAAAACTCGCCGCCGGAGACTTTGCCGGCGCTCAACAACAGTTGCACGGCAAAGCCGTCTAAGGAATAACCCATGTCTTTGAAATGCGGCATCGTCGGCCTGCCCAACGTCGGCAAATCCACCCTCTTCAACGCCCTGACCAAGTCCGGTATTGCAGCGGAAAACTATCCTTTCTGCACCATCGAGCCAAATGTCGGCATCGTTGAAGTGCCTGACAAGCGCATGGCCCAACTGGCTGCCATCGTCAAGCCGCAGAAAATGCAGCCAGCCATTGTTGAATTCGTCGATATCGCGGGTCTGGTGGCCGGCGCTTCGAAGGGTGAAGGCCTGGGCAACCAGTTTTTGGCCAATATCCGCGAAACGGATGCCATCGTGCACGTTGTGCGCTGCTTCGCTGACGACAACGTGATTCACGTTTCGGGTGGTGTCGATCCGCTGCGCGACATCGAAGTTATCGATACCGAACTGGCGCTGGCCGACATGGCTTCTGTTGAAAAGGCGCTGAACCGTTATCGTCGACCGGCCAGCTCCGGTGACAAGGAAGCCAAGGCCCTGGTTGCCGTCCTTGAAAAATGCTTTGCCCAGCTCGACCAGGCCAAGGCCGTTCGCGCGCTGGACTTGTCGAAAGAAGAGCTGGCACTGATCAAACCGTTCTGCATGATCACCGGCAAACCCGTGCTCTATGTGGCCAACGTGTCCGAAAGCGGCTTCGAGAACAACCCCTTGCTTGACGCCGTGCGTGCCCATGCCGCAACCGAGAAGGCAGAAGTCGTTTCGGTCTGTGCGGCCATCGAATCTGAAATTGCCGATCTCGATGACGAGGAAAAGCAGATGTTCCTGGCCGACCTCGGCCTTGAAGAGCCGGGCCTCGACCGTCTGATTCACGCTGGTTACAAATTACTCGGTTTGGCAACCTACTTCACAGCGGGCGTCAAGGAAGTGCGCGCCTGGACCATTCACCAGGGCGATACTGCGCCGCAGGCGGCCGGCGTCATCCACACCGACTTCGAGCGTGGGTTTATTCGTGCCCAAACCATCGCCTTTGACGACTTCATTACCTACAAGGGCGAAGCGGGCGCCAAGGAAGCCGGCAAGATGCGCGCTGAAGGAAAAGAATATGTCGTCAAGGATGGCGATGTAATGAATTTCCTGTTCAACGTCTGATTCGATAGACCTCGGCAGCCATCTGGCTAGCCGAGGCAACGCATCGGATACCTGCAAAAGCGTTATCACAAGACACGCCCCCTGAGCTCTCTAGCGCCTTCCGCTTTCAGCAGTCGCGCATCTATATTTCATGTAGCAGAGAGAAAGCTCTTGTTTACGCACAGCCGATCAGGTCTAAACTATAGGTAACGCGCTTAACGCCTATCTAGAGAAACCGCCCGCATGATCCTGCCTTCAGTGCCAGCCGATACCAACAGCTCCCCCACGGACAGCACGCCGTTGCCGTCTGCGGTGTTGTTACGTGCGTTCGAGCAAAGTCACGAAGGTATTCTGATCACGGACTGCAACAATCTGATCATCGCTGTCAATGGGGCTTTTTCGCGGCTGACGGGCTATTCGCCGAATGAACTGCTCGGGAAGAACCCGCGCATTCTGGCTTCGGGCCGTGCAGCCCCGGAGTTGTATGTCGCCATGTGGGAAGCATTGGACAGCAAGAATTATTGGGAAGGCGAAATCTGGAACAAGCATCATGATGGCTCAAGCCATCCCAGCTGGCTGAAAATTGCCGTCCTGCGCGATTCCGATGGAAAAATCCAGAACTATGTAGCCAACTTCACCGATATCCATGCCAACCATGAAGCGGCCGACCGGCTGGCCTACCTTGCCTATCATGACCCGCTGACCAATCTGCCCAACCGACTGGCCTTCGAGTCACAACTGGGGCAGGCATTGCGCATTTGCGAACGGGAAAATCATCAGCTGGCATTGATGCTGATCGACCTCGACAATTTCAAGAATATCAACGACACGCTAGGGCATCATGTTGGTGATAAGTTGTTGCAAAAAGTGGCGCTGCGTCTGAGCGAGTGCGTCCGCTCAAGTGACCTTGTCGCGCGATTGGGCGGCGATGAATTTGTGGTGGTCCTGCCGGAAATCGAATCGCCACTGACCGCAGCACGGGTTGCCAGCAAGATTCAAAGCAACCTGGCCGACAGCTACCGAATCAGCGATCACGTCCTGTACGCCACACCCAGCATAGGTATCAGTCTCTACCCGTTTGATGGGAACGACCCCGGCACCATGCTGCGCAACGCCGACACGGCGATGTACCACGCAAAAAGTGCCGGCCGCAATAATCACCAGTTCTACACCGCACGCATGAACGAAGCGGCGGGCGAACGTCTGCAGATGGAGAACGAACTCCGGCAGGCTATTTCGTCAATTTCGCCGAGCGGCTGTGAGTTTTCGCTGAACTTCCAGCCGCAGATCGAGACCGTCTCGGGTCGCGTGCTGGGTCTGGAAGCGCTGCTGCGCTGGAATAATCCAAAACTCGGCCAAATCTCGCCGGTGCGCTTCATTGCCATTGCCGAGGAGACTGGTTTGATCCAGCCACTGGGCGACTGGGTGATCTGGGAAACCTGTCGCCAGATTCGCAACATGAAGCAGCAGGGAATCACGGGCATTCGCGTCGCCATCAACATCTCGGCCCAGCAGCTGGGCCACGACAACCTGCTGCTGCTCGTTCGTGGCGCCCTGGCCTGTTATGACCTGTCGCCAGAAGACATTGAACTGGAAGTCACCGAGAGCACTGCCATGCAACACCCAGAAACAACCCTCTCGATCCTCGACCAGTTGTCCGCCATGGGAATCAAGTTGGCTATCGACGATTTCGGCACGGGCTACTCGTCGCTCGCCTACCTCAAGCACTTACCGATTCAGCGCCTGAAACTCGACCGCTCCTTTGTCACGGACATCGAAACCGACCCCAACGATGCCGCCATCTGTGCCGCCACGATCGCGCTGGGTCACAGCCTGGGGCTGGAACTGGTCGCGGAAGGCGTGGAAACCGAAGCACAGCGAGCTTTTCTGGCACGACTCGGCTGCGACATGCTGCAAGGCTACCTGTACAGCAGGCCGATGCCATTCGACGAAACCATCGCCTACCTCAAGGCCTACCAGGCCGCTCATCCCTGAGCACAGGCTAGCGAATGACCTTGCGCCACTCGGCTTCGAAGTAGCGCACCAGCACCTGATTGTTCAATTGATTGACCTCGGCCGGTACGCGCGCCATGTCAGCGGGGAACTGGAACAGGCCGGGCAGGATTTCGGATGTCAAAAATCGGGTATTTTCCGGGTTGACCGCGGGAATCGAGAAATCCTGGCGGCCCGCGATGATGTAGCCCCATTCGCCAAACGACGGCACCAGCGCGTGGTACGGTGCCGTCTTGAAGCCGACGCTTTCCAGCGTCGTCACCACGCACCAGAAGGATTGCCGGGCATAGAGCGGCGAAGTAGATTGCACAACCAGCAGGCCACGCGCCGACAGGCGCTTTTCCAGCAGGCGATAAAAGGCCGAGGTGTAGAGCTTGCCGAGCGCAAAATTGGTCGGATCGGGAAAATCGATGACGATGAAATCGTAGAAATCGCGGTTTTCTTCCAGCCATTGCAGCGCATCGGCGTTGATCACCTTGACCCTGGGCGAGTTCAGCGATCCCTGATTTAACGCCACCAATGCCGGCGCTGTAGAAAATAGCGAATTCATCGCCGGATCAAGATCGACCAGCGTCACCGACTCGACATTCGGGTACTTGAGAATTTCACGCACCGCCAGACCGTCACCGCCACCAAGCACCAGCACGCGTTTGGCGCCGGGCAGGCTGGCCAGACCGGGATGGACCAGCGCCTCGTGGTAGCGGTATTCGTCATGCGATGAAAACTGCAAATTGTTGTTGATGAACAGGCGCAGATCATCGCGCCAACGGGTGACGACCAGACGCTGATAAGGCGTCGTTTCGGCGTAGATGATTTCATCTGCATAGAGATGCGCTTCGGCAATCCCGGTCAGTTGCCCGGCCCCGGCAAAGCCGGCTGCGAGAAGACCGAATATCGTCCAGCTTTGCACCGCCAGCCAGCGCCGCGACGGCAATTGATCGCGAAACAGATGCAATGCCCAGAGCGCGACGGCAACATTGAGCATCCCAAACAGCAAGCCGGTGCGCACCATGCCGATCTGCGGCGCCAGCACCAGCGGGAAGAGGATGGAGACCACCAGCGCACCGAGATAATCAAAAGTGAGCACCTGCGACACCAGATCCTTGAAGGCCAATTCGCGCTTCAGAATACGCATGACCAGCGGAATTTCCAGCCCGACCAGCACGCCGACCCCGAACACGGCCAGATAAAGGACCAGCTTGAATGGCCCCGACAGCCAGGCAAAAACGAGAAACAGGCCAATGGCCGAAAATCCACCCAACAGCCCGACCATCAACTCGATCTGGATGAAGCGCCCGATCAGGTCACGCGTGATGTACTTCGACAGCCACGAGCCGGCGCCCATGGCAAACAGATAGGTGCCGATCACCGTCGAAAACTGCGTCACCGAATCGCCCAGCAGATAGGACGACAGCGCGCCAGCGATCAGCTCATAGGCCAGCCCGCAGGAGGCGATGACAAAGACGGAAAAAAGGAGGGCGTGCCGCATGGGCGAAGATGCTAACCCGAAATTGCGGGAACGGTGCGCCATGGCCGCGGTCAGACCGGCATCCACATTTCATTTTTGGGCAAAATTTCGTGTTGACCGCAGAACCCATCGCCGCACGCCTCTCCGCCATACTTTTTGCCGCCGCAATGTCTTTTGCCCAGCCAAGCTTGGCAACCGAATACAACATTGATGCCTCGCACACCTATGCCAGTTTCGAAATCGACCACCTCGGCTTTTCGACACAGCGAGGCCAGTTCAACCGCAGCAGCGGCATTGTGGAATTTGACCCGGAAGGCAAAACCGGCCGCATCGACATCACCATCGACGCCGCCTCTCTGGATACCGGCTTCGCCTTGCGCGACGACGTCTTGCGCGGCGACACCTGGTTCAAGGTCAAGGATTTCCCGAACATCCTCTTTCGCAGCCAGAAACTCGTGTTCACCGACGACAAGTTAAGCGCCGTTGACGGCACGCTGACCATGCTCGGTGAAGTCCGCCCGATGCGACTCGACATCAGCCGCTTCAAATGCGGCTTTAATCTCGCCAAACGCAAGCAAGGCTGTGGCGCTGATGCAGTCGGCGTACTGCGTCGCTCCGAATTCGGCCTCGACAACGGCCTGCCCTTCATCGGCGATGAAGTCCGTCTGCGCATTCAGGTCGAAGCCTATCTGCCCTGAACACGCGCCGCACCAACACCCCGGCACCTCACTAAAGTCATGTGCCGACGCCCTGTTTCTGCGAAAATAACCCCCCTTCTGCTGTTCCCGGATTCCACCCATGCCCCCCCATCCCACCATTGCCAGCACCGCCGAGATCGTCACCGAACTCAAGGCCGGCCGCATGGTCATTCTGGTCGATGAAGAAGACCGCGAAAACGAAGGCGACCTCGTCATGGCCGCCGAGCACATCACCCCCGAAGCGATCAATTTCATGGCCAAGCATGGCCGCGGCCTGATTTGTCTGACGTTGACCGAAGCCCGCTGCAAGAAGCTCGGCCTCGTCCAGATGGCCAAGAACAACAAGGCTCAGTACGGCACCGCCTTCACCGTCTCGATCGAAGCGGCCGAAGGCGTCACCACCGGCATTTCCGCCGCCGACCGCGCGCGCACCATCCAGGTCGCCGTCGCCCGGGCATCGACCGCCGACGACATCGTGCAGCCCGGCCACGTCTTCCCGATCACCGCCCGCGAAGGCGGCGTGCTGGTCCGCGCCGGCCACACCGAAGCCGGCTGCGACCTCGCCGGCATGGCTGGTCTGGAGCCATCCTCCGTCATCTGCGAAATCATGAACGACGACGGCACCATGGCCCGCCTGCCGGAACTGATGGAATTCGCTGCCGAACACGGCCTTAAGATCGGCACCATCGCCGACCTCATCCACTATCGCGCCTCGTCCGAAACACTGGTCGAACGCGTCTCCAGCAAGACCATCAGCACCGCCCACGGCGAGTTTGCCATGCACGCCTACGTCGACCAGGCCAGCGGCGCGACCCATCTGGCGCTGGTCAAGGGCAGCATTCCGGCCGGTGGTGAAACGCTGGTCCGCGTTCATGAGCCGCTGTCAGTGCTCGACTTCCTCGACCCGGCCAGCAAGCGTCAGTCCTTCTCCATCGAAGAAGCGCAGGCCGCCATGGACAAATTCGGCCACGGGGTCATCGTGCTGATGCATCGCCCGGAAGACGGCGAAGCCCTGCTTGCCCGCCTCACCGGCACCGCCCCCAGCGCCCCGATGAAATGGGACCCGCGCACCTACGGCATTGGCGCCCAGATCCTGCGCGATCTCGGTGTCGGCAAGATGCGGCTGCTCGCCAGCCCACGCAAGATGCCCTCCATGACCGGATTTGGCCTCGAAGTCACCGGTTTCGTCACCTCACCTGCGGAGCTCTGAGCCATGTCCCGTTTCGACAACATCTTTGAATACGACAACAACCTGAACGGCGCCGGCCTCAAAGTCGGCGTCGTGATGGCACGCTTCAACCTGCCGATCTGCGAAGCCCTGCTCTCTTCCTGCGTCAACGAACTCAAGCGCCTTGGCGTAGCCGATGCCGACATGACCATCGCCAACGTGCCCGGCGCACTGGAAGTTCCGCTGGTGCTGCAAACCATGGCGCAGAGCGGCTGCTTCGATGCACTGGTGGCCCTTGGCGCCGTCATTCGCGGCGACACCTATCACTTCGAAGTCGTTTCCAATGACGCCTGCCGCGCCATCATGGAAGTCCAGCTCGATACCGGCATCCCCATCGCCAACGGCATCCTGACCTGCGACACCGACGAACAGGCCGAAGTCCGCACCCAACCCAAGGGCAGCGACTGCGCCCAGGCCGCCGTCGAAATGGCCAATCTTCAGAAAGCACTTACCCAATGACCACCTTCCTCAGCGACAGCGAACACCCGCACGACGTCCAGGCCCCGCCCAAGTCCGCCCGCCGCCGCTCCCGTGAATTCGTCGTCCAGGGTCTTTACCAGTGGCGCGTCGGCGGTGCCGACGAAGCCGCCATCGAAGCCTATGCGCCGGAAATGGAAGGCTTCGCCAAGGCTGACCGCGAATTTTTCGTTGGCACGCTGCGCGGCGTCATCGGCCAGAAGGAAGCGCTGATCGAGCACATTACCGCCCATATCGATCGGCCATTTAAAGAGCTGTCGCCGGTTGAAGCCTGCATCCTGATGCTGGGCAGTTTCGAGCTGATCAACTACGTCGACACGCCTTATCGCGTGATCATCAACGAGGCCATCGAACTCACCAAGTCCTTCGGCGGCATCGACGGCCACAAGTACGTCAACGGCGTGCTCGACAAGGTTGCCGGCATCGTTCGTGCCGAAGAGGTTGCCGCCCGCAAGCAAGGCAAGTAGGCACATGGCCGGCGAATTTGAACTGATCAACAAGTATTTTGCCCGGCCCACGCCCTCGGCCATCCTCGGCCCTGGCGACGACTGCGCGCTGGTTCAGCCAGCACCGGGCAAGCAGCTGGCAGTGACCACCGACATGCTGGTCGCCGGCACGCATTTCCTGCCCGACACCAACCCCAAGAACCTCGGCTGGAAGGCCCTGGCCGTCAATCTTTCCGATCTCGCCGCAATGGGCGCCCAGCCGCGCTGGGTGACGCTGGCCGGCGCGCTGCCGGTGGTCGATGAGCTGTGGATTGCCCAGTTCGCCGAAGGCTTCTTTGCCTGCGCCGCCGAATACGGCGTTGATGTCATCGGCGGCGACACAACCAAAGGCCCGCTCAACCTCTGCGTTACTGCCATGGGCGAAGTCGAACCCGGCCACGCCCTTCGCCGCGATGGCGCCAAGGTCGGCGACCAGATCTGGGTTTCCGGTCGCCCCGGCCTGGCCAGCCTCGGCCTCGCCTTCCTGCAAGGCAAGATCAAACTGCCCGAACCCTGGCCGCGCCTGTGCATTGGCGCCCTCGAAAAGCCACGTCCGCGCGTGGCCCTCGGCCTTGCACTGAACGGCATTGCCAGCGCCGCGATCGACGTCTCCGACGGCCTGCTGGCCGACCTCAGCCACATTGCCGAACGCTCGGGCTGCGCCGCCGCCGTTAAGTTGGTTCAGCTGCCACACTTGCCCAAGGGAGAAAGCTACGACGCTGATTTGCGCCGCATCGCCCTCGAATGCCAACTGACCGGTGGCGACGATTACGAACTCTGCTTCACCGCGCCCGGCACGCAAAGTCTGGCCATCGCGCAAATCGCCGCCACACTGGAATTGCCGCTGTGGAACATCGGCGAGATGGTGGCCGGCACCACGGGCGATGTCACGGTTTTCGACCCGGATGGCAAGCCGGTCCAATTCGACCGCAAAGGCTACGACCATTTTGGCCAAACCGCCTAGCGTCCGCTTCCTGCTCGCCCATCCGGCGCACTTTTTCGCGCTGGGTTGTGGCAGCGGCCTGGCGCCGAAGGCGCCAGGGACTTTCGGCACGCTGTTCGCGTGGCTGACCTATGCCCTCTTCCATCAATATTTTTCCGATTTTGGCCTTTTATTCCTGTTGACCGCAGCCTACCTCGGCGGCATCTGGTTTATTGACGTTACCGGCAAGGCGATCGGCGACCCCGACCACGGCAGCATTGTCTGGGACGAAATCGTTCCCTTCTGGCTCATCCTGCTGATGACGCCCGATACCTTCTTGTGGCAACTGGCTGCCTTCGCGCTGTTCCGCTATTTCGACATCACCAAGCCGCAACCGGCCCGCTACTTTGACCAGCACGTCAAGAACGGCTTCGGTGTCATGGCCGACGACCTTGTTGCGGCCGGGTACACTTTGCTCTGTCTGGCCCTGCTGAAGATCGTTTTCGCCTGACGAGCTGGCCGCACAGGCATAGAATATTGGGGTTCCTAACGCTTGGAGCTTCATCATGAGTCACAAGCATGACCACCTGATGCGCAGCATCTTCCAGGACCCGCTACCGGCCAATATCCACTGGCGCGAAATCGAATCGTTGCTCAAGCACTTGGGCGCCGACATCGAACCGTCACATGGCGCCCGCTTCAAGATCACCTTGAACAAGGTCGAAGCATTCCTGCACCATCCGCACAACAGCAGCACCTGCAGCAAGACCGACATCAAGACGATCCGCGAGATGCTCAGCCACGCCGGGGTCACGCTGTCCGCCTACGAGGCGGGAAATACCTGACACCGCCAGCCTGCTGGCGTGAAATACAGATTGCAAACGCATCGGACTTGCGGTGAGCCGGGATCGACGCTCGCTGCTCGTTTTTCAAATTTGCCCATTTTTACCGGTTGACCGCAGCCAAGCTGTAATCGCGGCGCGCCGCTGCGGTATGCTGTACCTCATTTGCCGCCACCCCACCCATGCCACTTGCCGATGAATCTTGATCGCCGGAACGCCTCGCCGGAACGCTCGACCGAGTTTCTGAACGCCTGCATCCTGATTGTTGAGCGCGATAACGCCAGCGCCGAAATCATGCTCCACTTTCTGCGTTCGGCCGGCTATCGAAACGCCCTCTCCATCGTCGGCTCAGGTTCCGTCCTTGACCTGCTGTACGAGCTGGACATCGACCTCGTACTCATCGACAACGAAGTATTGGTCACCATCGACGGCAGCGATATTCTTGAGCAGGTACGGAATAATTCCGTGCACCGACATCTGCCGATCATCGTCCTGACCGCCGACGACAGTCGCGCGCTCCGCCTGCGGGTGCTCGGCCAAGGCGCCAACGATATCCTGAACAAACCGGTCGATGCGGGCGAGATGAAACTGCGCCTGCAAAACACGCTGGCCGCCAAAGCCTACCGCAACCTTGTCGTCTATCACGATGACCTGACCGGGCTGCCCAATCGCGAGCGCTATACCGACCGCCTCGACTGGGCGATCAAGTATTCGCAGCGCTACAACATCCTCGGCGCCGTACTCCACGTCGACCTCGACCGCTTCAAGAAAGTTGTCGAAGCGCTTGGCTGGGCAAACGGCGACCGCCTGCTGCGCGCCGTCGCGAAAAATCTCGGCACATGCATACGCGACACCGACATCGTCGCCCGCCAGGATGTCCGCGAACAGTCGATCATGCTTTCCCGCCTTGCCGGCAACGAGTTTACCGTCCTGCTCTGCGGCATAGACCGGCCGGACAGTGCGGCCATCGTAGCCCAGCGCATCCTTGACATGGTCAAGACACCGTTCACCACGGGCGGCCACGAGCTGATCTCCACCTGCTCGATCGGGATTTCCGTCTTCCCCAATGACGGCAAGACAAGCAACGAAATCATCTCCGCCGCCAACAACGCCATGCACGACGTCAAGCGGGCCGGCGGTGACGGCTTCCGCTTCTTCTCGCAAAAATTCAACGAGCGCGCCATCCATCGCCTCAACCTTGAGGCCGATCTCCGCCATGCCCTGGATGGTGATCAATTCCACCTCGCCTACCAGCCCAAGGTTGATATCGTCTCCGGCAAAATTTGCGGCGCCGAAGCCCTGCTCCGCTGGCAACATCCCGTTCGCGGCCTGGTCAGCCCCGCCGAGTTCATTCCGGTGGCCGAAGAATCCGGCCTGATCAACCGGATCGGCGACCGGGTATTGAATATCGCCAGCCGCCAGATCCGCCTCTGGCTAGATGCCGGCATCCAGCCGCCACGCATCGCCATCAATATCTCGTCACCGCAGTTCAGCCAGAAAAATTTCGTCGACGAACTTTCCGCCACACTCATCCGCCACGGCATCGACGGTCAACGCATCAGTGTCGAGATCACCGAAAGCGTGATCATGGACAATATCAACAGCCACCTGAGCACGCTGGAAACACTGCGCTCGCTGGGCATCGAACTCTCGGTGGATGATTTCGGCACGGGCTATTCCTCACTCGCCTACCTGAAGCGCCTGCCACTACACGAACTGAAAATTGATCGCTCGTTTCTCACCGGCATCCATAGCGACGAGCACAGTGCCGCCATTGTCACCGCCATCGTCTCCATGGGGCACCAGCTGGGTCTGAAGATCGTCGCCGAAGGCGTCGAAACCCGCCAGCAGCTTGAATTTCTGCGCACGCACCACTGCGATACCTGCCAGGGATTCCTTTTCAGCCCGGCAGTGGCCCCCGATCAATTTGCCGCCCTGCTTGCCAACGGCGTTGCGATGACTGATTAATGGCCGATATACTCCGCCCACCTGATGGCCAATAGCAAAATGACACATAAAACCGCCGTCCGCATCCAGAGAAACTGCGTGAAACACACCATCGGCCGAGCCGTTTCAAACCGCACGTCCACATGAACGATATCAACACGGCCTCCCTGCAACGCTGGCTTCGAGACTACTGCAACCAGTCAGCGGTCATTACCGGCTGTGTCGTGGTCGGCGCCAGCCTGGCGGGCGAAAACATCCGCATTCTGGCGGAATGGCCCGAGCGCAGCGACGTCAACCTGCCGCTCATTGATGCGGCCACCATCTCCCTCAAGCGGAAACTCGAGGACATCGTCGTCCCCCCCGTCATGCTGACCGATCAGGGTCCGCAGCGCATTGTCCAGGTTCTGCTGGGCGATGCCGGTGCCCCCTGCATCATGGCCCTCGGCCTGAAGAGCAGCAACGACAACGTCGCCCAGGGTTACCTGAACGATCTGCGCAGCCTGAAGAACACGCTGGACAAGCTGCTGCATGCACCAAATGACCTCAGCAGCGGGCCGGCAGCCACCCTGCTTGGGCTGCAGTCAGCCTTGCTCGGCAAGGAAAATCTGGAATCTGCGACGGTTGCCTTCGTCAACGAACTGGCGGGCACCTTCCGCTTCGAGCGTGTCAGCCTCGGCTTGCTTGAGGATGACCAGATTCGGATTGGCGCCATTTCGCACAATGCCACCTTCGAACACAAGCAGGAATTGCTGCGCAGCCTGGCCGCGGCGATGGAAGAAGCCGCCGACCAGGGCGCCACGCTCACCCAGCCACCACGCCCCGATGACCCGCCCTATATCCTGCTCGCTCACACCGAATTTTCCGCCCGCGCAGGAACCAGTTTATGTTCGCTGCCCATGGTCCATGATGACCGCATGATCGGCATCCTGACCCTGGAGCGCCTCGGCTCGCTGCCCCCCGGTCGCAACGAAGTAACCCAATGTGAACATCTGGCCGCGCTGGCTGCACCCATCATCGCCCTGCGTCGTCAGGCCGAGCGTTCGCTGGTGCAGCGGTTTTTCGAAAAGCTGAGTCAGCTCCGGCAAACGCTCCGCGCTGGCGAATCCCGCCTGTCGCGCATGGCCCTTGGCGGCCTTGCGCTCACCCTGCTTGCCTTGCTGCTGATACCACTGCCTTACCAGGTAACGGCCGGCGCCCGTATTGAAGGTGCCGAACAACATGTTCTGGTTGCCCCAACTGATGGCTTTCTCAAGGAAGCCAACGTTCGTCCAGGCGACATCGTCAAAGCCGGACAGACGCTGGCGCAAATGGCCGACCAGGATTTGCGCCTGGAAGAAAGCAAGTGGCAGGCTGAATTTACCCAGCACGAAAATGCTTACATCGCCGCCATGGCCCGGGCTGACCGCGCCGCGTTCTCGGTCAGCCGCGCCAAGGCCAATGAAGCCTCGGCCCAGCTCGACCTGGTGCGCAGCCAACTCGCCCGGATGCGCATCGTTGCGCCGAGCGATGGCATCATCGTCCAGGGCGACCTCACCCAATCACTTGGCTCCCCGGTACGGCGCGGCGACACACTGCTGACGCTCGCCCCGCAAGGACGCCATCGCCTGCTGCTCGACGTCGATGAACGCGACATCGGCGACATCGCCAGCGGCCGCCAGGGCAATCTCGCGTTGACCGCGCTGCCCGGCGAGGCGCTGAGCTTCTCGGTGGAGCGTATCGTGCCGGTCGCCGTCAGTCGCGATGGCAACAACATTTTCGAAGTCGAAGCCAAACTGACCGAAGACCCGCCCAGTCTGCGTCCCGGCATGCTGGGCGTGGCCCGGGTCGATGCCGACAACCGTGCGCTGATCTGGCGCCTTGCTCATCGCGGCATTGACTGGCTGCGCCTGCAATTGTTCGGCTGGGGACTGTAGGACGTGACCGCGACGCTGTTCAGCGCGCGCTGGTATCGAGTCGCCGACCTCAAGCCGCGCCTGCGCCCGCAAGTCCGCATCCAGCGCAAGCGCTGGCGCGACCAGCGCTGGTTCGTCCTGACCGACGAAGCCAGCGGCCGCCATCACCGGATCAACGATGCCGCCTACCACTTCATCGGCCGCTGCAACGGCCTGCGCAACGTACAACAAGTCTGGGACGGCGTGCTTCAGATGCATGCCGATGACGCCTCGACGCAGGATGAAGTGGTCGATCTGCTGGTCAGCCTGAACGAAGCAGAGCTCATTCAATTCGACCGCATTCCCGATGTCGACAGCCTCTTCCAGCGCCGCGACGAATCAAGGCAGCGACGCCTGCGCAGCCTCGTCAATCCGCTGGCCTTCCGGCTACCGTTGGGCGACCCGAACGCGCTGCTGGCGCGTCTGGACGGCTTGGGCAAACTGCTGTTTCAGCCCGTCACCTTCTGGCTCTGGCTGCTGCTCATCGGGTTCGCAGCCTTGTCGGCGGCCGGCGAGTGGCGCGAACTTTTTGCGTTCGGTTCGACTCGCCTTCACTCACCCGCCTATCTCGGCCTGCTCTGGCTGACCTTTCCCCTCATCAAGGCGCTCCATGAAACCGGGCACGGGCTGGCCGTACGTCGCTGGGGTGGAGACGTGCATGAGGCAGGCGTGGCGCTGCTCGTCCTGATGCCGGCTCCCTATGTCGACGCCTCGGCCGCATCAGGTTTTCTCGGCCGCCAGCAACGCGCGCTGGTCAGCGCTGCCGGCATCATGATCGAACTGCTCATCGCGGCCATCGGCCTGCTGATCTGGTCGCAACTCAGTGGCGAAACAATGCGCGACATCGGCTTCGCGCTGTTCTTTATCGGCAGCCTGTCGACACTGCTCTTCAACGGAAATCCGTTGCTCCGCTTTGATGGCTACTACGTCCTCTGCGACGTCCTCGACCTGCCCAACCTTGCCTCACGCAGCAATGCCTACTGGCGCCACCTGTTGCACCGGCACCTCCTGCGCCTGCCCTCGGAAACTCCGCAGATGGGCCACGGCGAACGTAAATGGCTGCTGGCCTACGCGCCGCTTTCCCTGGCGTACCGGCTGCTGATCACGCTGACCATTCTGTTCTGGCTGGCCGGGCTCTGGCTCTTCGCCGCCGGCGTGGCCGCCATCTACTTCGCCGCAACCATGATCGCCCTGCCGCTTTGGCGTGGCTTCACCCAATCGCTGGCCAGTGCAACGCCAGGCAACGAAATGGCGCGCACGCGCCGCCGGCTGGCCGTTTTGCTGGCGGTTCCGGCCTTGCTGATCTTTGCACTGCCGCTGCCCTACAGCACTGTTGCTCCCGGTATCGTCTGGTTGCCGGACAAGGCGCAGATTCGCCCCGAGGTGGATGGCTTCGTCAGTGAGTTGCCGGTCAAGGATGGTAGCCAGGTCCACATTGGCGAGCTGATTGTCCGCCTCGAGAATCCCGAGCTACAGGTACAACAGGAAAAACTTGAAAGCCGCCTGATCGGCTTGCAAGCCGAACGTTACCGCCTGCTTCTCAGGGATCCCGAGGGTGCCCAGAATCAGGCCGAAGTCATCGAGAAGACCGAAGCCGAACTGGCCCGCGCCCAAGCCAAACTCGGCGACCTCGAGATCCGCGCCCGGGTCGATGGCCGCCTGGTGATGCCCCGACAGACCGACCTGCCCGGCCGTTTCATTCGCAATGGCGAGCCCATGGGCTATGTGCTGGCCGATGGCTTGGCAGTGATTCGCGCGGCCGTGCCGGAGAAGGATATTTCCCTCGTTCAGCAGCACACCCGATCGGCCGAGGTACGCCTGCCTGAAATGCCCGGCCGGCCGTTGGCGGCAAGCGTTCAGGCCGACACCCCGGCCGCCAGCCGCGAATTGCCCAGCGCGGCACTCGGCGACCGTGGCGGCGGACCTTACCTGACTGATCCACGTGACGAAAATGGCCGGCGTTTGCAAGAATCTGTCTTTCTGGTCGACTTGAAACTGGCCGACGATGAGCTGAAGCATGTCGGCGAACGAGCCTGGGTGCGCTTCGACCACGGCTATGCGCCGCTGGCCACGCAGCTTTATCGTCGGATCGCGCAGGTTTTCCTCAAGCAGTTCAGTGGCGCGCCACCGATGATGCCAGCCAGCCCAAGCACGTCTCGATGATGAAATCTCTCCCCTTGCCAGTCCCCGGACCGGTCTGGGGGCCATACCCGGAAAATCGTCGCCCATGGTCCGAGCTGCCTCGCCTTGAGCGCTGGCTGCAACAACTTGCCGTGCCCTTGAGCCGACGCCGGAGCGAAGCTGCCTTTCCGCAGTTTGTGGCCAGGGTTCGACAGTTTGAAGCGCCACTTCAGTCACTTGACGATGCAGCGCTGACTGAACGCATACGCCGCATCCGCCAACGTTTGCGCAACTCCGCGCTACCGGAAACGCTACTTGCCGAGGCCTTCGCCATCCTCGGCGAATGCAGCCAGCGATGCCTCGGACGACGACCTTTTGATGTGCAACTGATCGGTGCCCGCATCGTGCTCGACGGCAGCCTGGCGGAAATGGCCACCGGCGAAGGGAAAACCCTGACAGTCGCGCTGGCGGCGGCCTGCGGTGCGCTGGCCGGCATGCCGGTCCATGTCATGACGGTCAACGATTACCTCGTCCACCGCGATGCCGAAGCGCTCAGCCCGCTTTACGCGATGCTCGGGCTGTCAGTCGCCTACATCACCGAGGCGGCTACGCCCGCCGAGCGAAGCATCGCCTACGCCGCCGACATCGTGTATGCGACGGCCAAGGAGCTGGTTTTTGACAGTCTGCGTGACCGCATGGTGCCGGGTGCCGAGGGCCTGCGCTGGCACACCGACCGCCTGCTCGGCAAAGCGCGGCCGACTACCCTGCGCGGCTTCTGTCTGGGCATCATCGACGAAGCCGACAGCATCCTGATCGATGAAGCCCGCGTGCCACTGATTTTGTCGGATGCTGCGGTCAACCCGGAAAAAGACGCTTTTTTCAAAGAATCACTGGCCCTCGCCCGCGGCCTAAAGAGCGGTGAGGACTTCATACTGGACGCCCGGGCAGAGCATGCCTTGCTGACGGCGCAAGGAAAAAAGCGTATTGAAAAAGGCACCGGCTGGCTGAGCCGGCCTTGGCACAACCGCACGCATCGCGAGGCGATGGTCACCATCGCCCTCGTCGCGCTGCATGCCCTGCAGCGCGATCGTGACTACCTGGTCGCCGACAATGCCGTGCACATCATCGACCTCAACACCGGACGCACGGCGCCGGGCCGCGCCTGGTCACAAGGCCTGCACCAACTGGTCGAATTGAAAGAGGGCTGCACGCCCACTTTGCCGGCGGCACCGCTGACCGCCACCAGTTTTCAACGCTTCTTCCCGCGTTACGTTCGCCTCGGTGGATTGAGCGGCACCCTGCACGAGGCACGGGACGAGCTGTTCGCCACCTACGGGTTGGCCGTTTGCCGTGTTCCGCTGCGCCGACCATCGGCCCGCGTGACCCTGCCGCCGCGCCTGTTTACCGATCACGCCAGCCTGTGGCCAGCGGTTTGCGTCCGCATCCGGGAAATGATCGACGCCGGGCGCCCGGTGCTGATCGGCACGGAATCTGTCCTCGACTCCGAAGCGCTCGCCCGGCACTTGCAGGCAGCCGGCATTGCCCACTTGCTGCTCAATGCCCGCAACGACAGCGAGGAGGCCGCCATCGTCGCCCACGCTGGCCAAGCCGGACGGGTCACGGTGGCAACCAACATGGCCGGTCGCGGCACTGATATTCTGTTAGCGCCCGAAGTAGCCGAACGTGGCGGCCTGCACATCATCAACTGCCAGCTCAACGATGCTCGCCGCATCGACCGGCAACTGATCGGGCGATGCGCCCGGCAGGGCGATCCGGGCAGCGTTGAAACCTGGCTGTCACTCGACAGCCACCTGTTGCGCAGCACCCTGCCCGCCGGATTGCGTCGTTGGCTGGCCAGACGCTGCCCGATCAACTCACCGCGCCTGCTGGCCGCGCTCTTTGCCTGGCCACAACGAGCGCGGGAAAGTCACGACGCCCTGTTGCGCCGACGGCTGCTAGCGCAGATAAAACAGCAAAATCGACAACTGGCTTTTTCGGCGACTCAAGAATGAACGCTAAGGATTCACCCTGCTATGGACATGCAAACTCAAGACTGCGGCGTTTTTGCCGTAATTAAGACGACGCCCAGCTTGCGTGTACTTAAAATGTAAAATATGTCTCAATTCGGAAATATTCGACAGCCTACATAACCCGGCGCGTTGAAAATTGTGTCTGTCACCTCAAGCAAAATGAAACTCACCACATGATTTCGCCACCAGACCACCTGCGTCGCCGAGCGCTGCAGCTTTTCGGTCTTGTCGCCTTGGTTGTCGGCAGCGCCCACGCGGCGCAGCCGCTGGGCTGCCTGATTGAGGCCGAGCGGACGGCTGATATCGGCAGTCAGGTCGTGGGCATTATCGAATCCATTCCCGTCGAACGTGGCGACATGGTCAAGAAAGGCCAGGTTCTGGCCGTCCTCAAAGCGCAATCCGAGCGCGCAGCCGTCGCTCTGGCCAAGGCGCGGCAAGAAGCGGAGGGCGAGGTTCACGCCGCCGAAGCCGCCGCCCGATTTTCTGCCCAGCAACTGGCGCGCAACGAAGACCTGTTCAAGCGGAACTTCATTTCGCACAACGCCCTGGACCAAAGCCGCGCCGATGCCGAAGTTACTCGCCAGAAATTGGAACAAGCGCGTGAAAACCGCCGCGTCGCCAGCAATGAAGTGGACTACTCGCGCGCTCTGCTGAGTCAGCGCTCGATCATCAGCCCCTTTGACGGCGTCGTCACCGAACGCTACCTGGCCCCGGGCGAACGCGTCGAGGAAAAAGCAATCCTGCGCGTGGCACAAATTGACCCGCTGCGTGTTCAGGTGGTCGTTCCCATCAGCCTCTACGGCCAGATCGCACCCGGCGACAGCGCCTCCATTCAGCCCGAACTGCCGGGGGCTGGCACTGTCCGCGCCCAGGTCACCCGTGTCGACAAGGTCATCGATCCGGCCAGCAACACCTTCCGCACCCTGCTCCGCCTCGACAACCCGACGCACACACTACCCGCCGGCCTGCGCTGCAAGGCTGATTTCGCAAAAATCAGTGCCAGCGCGACGAATCCACCACTGACAGCAGCCTCGCCAGCCATTGCTGCGGTCAACCCGAAAAAAGAGCCAAAACCGGAAATTTCCGTCCCGGCTGTTGCACCGCCCAAGGCCAGCGATACAAGCCCCAAGCCGGCGCTCAAATCGGCGCCGCCAGCCAGCAAACCTCTCGCCAAGGCCACCAGCAAGTCGCCGGGCGAAGCCGTCAGTGAACTGGTCGAACAATGGCGCAAAGCCTGGGCGAGTAAACAGGTCGAGCGCTATCTCGCCTTTTATGCCGGCAACTTCCAACCAACGCACCACCCCAGCCGGGAAGTATGGGCCGAAGAACGGCAGCAGCGCCTGGCACGGCCCGAGCCGATCACGCTGAGCATCGAGCAACTCCAAACCACGAGCCCGACGCCCAACGAGGTTAAGACCACCTTCGAGCAGCACTACCAGGCCGGAGATTTCACCGAAACCGTCCACAAGGCACTGCTCTGGCGCAAGCAAGCCGGACGCTGGCTGATTGTTCAGGAGCGCACCCTGCTGTGAGCGATGGAGAGCGACGCGCCTCAAAGCCGCTCGCCCTGATCAACGGCGAGCGCCGGGCTGACCAGCAGAAACGGGCCTCAGCATGAGTCGGCGCCACCGGCCGGTTGTCGAGGAACTGGAACCGCGCATTCTCTTCTCGGCTGACCTCGCCACCCTGACCGGCGCCCATCTGCTCGACACCGCCGAGGTTCGCCAGATTGCACCGACGAACAACGCAAACCTCAGCAATCTGGCGGAAAGCAGCCAGATCGAGGCCGCTCGGCGCGGAATCGTATTCGTCGACACCAGTGTCGACCACTGGGAAACCCTGGTCAGCGATATCGAAGCTGCCGCCGGAAAAAACAAACTCGATGTCGTACTGATCGATGCCAGCCGCGACGGTATCGACCAGATTAGCGCAGCACTGGCCAGCCGCGATGACCTCGACGCCATCCACATCATCTCGCACGGCAGCGCCGGCACGCTGCAGCTGGGCACGACTCAGCTAGACGGTGCGATGCTGACTACTCGCGCCGCTCAAATCCAGGGTTGGCAAACGGCCCTCAATGGCAATGCCGACCTCCTGCTCTACGGTTGCGATGTTGCCAGCACGGCTGACGGACAAGCCTTCGTCGCCCGCCTGGGCGCACTGACCGGCGCTGACGTTGCCGCGAGTTCGGACAAGACCGGCAATGCCGCGCAAGGCGGCAACTGGCAGTTCGAATACAAATTTGGCAGCATCGAAACACAGAGCGTTGCTGGCACTACCGAACCAACCCAGTGGGCTGGCACGCTGGCCATCACCAGCAATGGCACCGTCACATCCACCCAGACAACCGGCGCCACCAGCCTCACCTGGTCCCACACTGTCAGCGCCGGCAGCAACCGGGTACTGGTTGTCGAGCTCGCCCTCGACGGACTGGGCGCACCGGCTTCCTCGGTTACCTACGGCGGTGTCGCCCTTACCCAGATCGGTCGCGGCACGGGCAATCATGCGGTCGAACTCTGGGCGCTGATCAACCCCACTGTCGGAACGGCCAATGTGGTGGCGTCATTTTCAGGGACAACCGCCGCTGCTGGCGGTGCAAGCACGTTCAATGGCGTTGCCCAGACCATAGGCACTGCATTCGGCACCTTCGTCAGCGCAACGGGGACCGGCACCACCGCTTCAGTGACTGCATCCAGTGCCGCCGGTGAACAGGTCATAGACGTTTTGTATTGGAGAAACAGTCCAGCCACCAGTGCTACCCCCGGTGCAGGGCAAACTTCATACTGGTCGCAAACCAACAGCACGATGGGTGGCGGCGCCACTCTTGAAGCAGGCGCCGCCAGCGTCGTGATGAGCAGCAATCTGAGTGGATCAGTGCAATGGGAAATCGCTGCGGTGTCAATGAAGACTGCAGCTGGCATCACCGTCACCCCCACCAGTGGACTGACCACGACCGAAGCCGGCGGCACGGCCACCTTTAACGTGGTTCTCGACAAGGCCCCAACGGCGAATGTCACGATTGCCCTGAGCTCCTCCGACAGCAGCGAAGGTACGCTGTCAACCAGCAGCCTGACCTTCACGACAGCCAATTGGAGCACACCGCAAACAGTCACCGTGACCGGTGTCGATGACAGTTTTATCGATGGCAACATCGCCTACAGTGTCATCACCGCTGCAGCGAGCAGCGCCGACGCAAGCTACAACGGGCTAAATGCCAGCGACATCAGTCTGAGCAATACTGACAACGACACGATCAACACGCTTTACGTCGACACAGCGAGCGATACGGTCGACGGCACGGTCACCAGTATTGCCAGCCTCATGGCCAACAAGGGCGCCGACGGAAAGATCAGTCTGCGCGAAGCAATCACTGCGGCAAACAATACCGCCAATGGCTCGGGCGGGGCGGATGTCATCGCCTTCAATATCGCAGGTGGCGGCGTGCAGACGATCACGCTCGGCGCAACGGCCCTGCCCGGCATCACCAATGCAGTCGTGATCGACGGCTGGACTCAGCCGGGCTATGCCGGCACACCGCTGATCGTCATCAATGGCATCAATGCCCCGAATTCGGCGGATGGTCTGAGCATTACCGTAGGTGGCAGCACCGTGCGCGGCTTGGTAATTGAAAATTTCGGCCACTACGGCATCTATATGATCACCGGTGGCGGTAACCTTATCGAGGGCAACTATATCGGCACCAATGCCGCCGGTACGGCAGCCGCTGCCAACCGTTTCGGTATCGTCATCGCCAGTTCCGCCAACAATACGATCGGCGGGACCACCGCCGCCAGCCGAAACATCATCTCCGGCAACAGCTTCGACGGTATCAACGTCAGTGGCGCGGGGGCCACCGGCAACCTCATCCTCGGCAACTACATCGGCACCAACGCGACCGGCACCGGAGCCATTGCCAATTCCGGGCTGGGTATTGCTCTCGCCTCGGCAAACAATACCGTGGGCGGCACCAGCGCCGGTTCGCGCAATATCATCTCCGGCAATGGTCTTTCCGGCGTCGAAATCACCAGCGCATCAGCCACCGGCAACACCGTCGCCGGCAACTACATCGGCGTCAACGCTGCCGGCACCGCCGCCATCGCCAATGGCGAAACCGGCGTAATGATTGATACCGGCGCCTCAGGCAATACCATTGGCGGTGCTACCGCTGCTGCTCGCAACGTCATCTCGGGCAATACGCAGTACGGGGTGATCGTCTCAGCCCAAGCTGGCGCCACCACCAACAACATTATCCAGGGCAATTACCTGGGCACCAATGCGGCTGGTACGGCAGCGGTGTCAAACGGTGGTTTCGGCGTGGTAATCGACTATGCCGCTTCCAACACCAGCATCCTGAACAACGTGATCTCTGGCAACACCAACACCAGTTGGAGCGCTTCCAGAGGTGGCATCTATCTGTATGCCAACGGTGCCACGATCCAGGGCAACATCATCGGTCTGGACGCCACGGGGACGGTCACCTTGGGTAATGGCGGCGGAGCATCCACCGCCGGCATCTTCGAGGCGGGCGGTTCGAGCAACGTACTTATTGGCGGCACCGGCGCAAGCCAGGGCAACACCATCGCCGGCAACACGGGCGCGGGTGTTGCGGTCTTGGCGGATCCGGGCAACATCCAGATTCTCACGAATTCGATCTACGGCAATACGGGTTTGGGGATAGACCTCGGCAATAATGGGGTCACGACCAACGATGCTGGCGACGCAGATAGCGGCGCCAACAACCTGCAGAACTTCCCGGCGCTAATTGGCGCGACGACAAATGGCAGCACGATTGTCATTGCCGGCTCACTCAACAGCACTGCCTCCGGTTACTACCGCATCGAGTTTTTCTCAAATTCGTCGGCGGATGGCACCGGATACGGCGAAGGTCGGACCTATCTCGGTTACGCCAATGTAAACACCAACGGCAGCGGCAACGCAACGTTCAATACTACATTATCGGTCTCGGTCGCGGCAGGCCAGTACGTCTCCGCCACTGCAACCAAGGCCAACGCCAGCTATACAACTTTTACTGACACCTCCGAATTCGCGCAGAATGTCACTGCGGTTGCGCCAAATAACGCGCCAAGCGGCACCAACAAAACGCAAACGATTCTGGAGGATGCGAGCCACATATTCAGCACCGCAGATTTTGGCTTCTCAGACCCTAGCGACAGTCCGGCCAACAATCTTCTCGCTGTAAAGATCTCGACCCTGCCAACGGCAGGCAGCCTGACGCTATCCGGCGCGGCAGTGACCGCAGGCCAGACGATCACCGCCGCCGACATCGCGGCCAGCAAGCTGGTTTTCATGCCGGTCGCGAATGCGAATGGCGCTGCCTATGCCAGTTTCACCTTCCAGGTTCAGGACGACGGCGGCACCAGCAATGGCGGTGTCGATCTCGATCCGACACCCAACACCTTTACCTTCAATGTCACTGCCGTCAACGACGCCCCAATTCTCGCCGACACCGCACTTTCCCTGACCGTCGCTGAGGATGCCGGCGTGCCATCCGGGGCAGTCGTCTCACTGCTCAGCGCCTTCACCGGCGGCATCAGCGATGTGGATAGCGGTGCCGTGAATGGCATTGCCCTGGTCGCCAGCAATGAGACCAATGGCAGCTGGTACTACACCACCAACGGTGGCACCAACTGGACGACTGTCGGCACAGTCAACGCCACCTCGTCGCTACTGCTCGCCAACAACGCCAGTACGCGCCTGTATTTCTCGCCGGCCGCCAACTACAACGGTTCTTCCTCTTCGGCCCTTACTCTTCGCGCCTGGGATCAGACCAGCGGCACGGCCGGGACCAAGGTGACGACTTCGACCAATGGCGGCTCCTCCGCCTTTTCCAGCGCCACCGATGTCGTCGATGTCAGCGTGACTGCGGTTAACGATCCACCAGTCAACAGCGTGCCGGGTGCTCAAAGCACCAACGAGGACACCGCCACGGTATTTTCCTCTGCCAACGGCAATGCGATCTCAATCACGGATATAGACGCCGGCGGAGTAAACAATCAAGTTACGCTCAGCGTCACCAACGGCACACTGACTCTGGCCAGCACCGGCGGACTGACATTTGTCAGCGGCGATGGCAGCAGCGACGCGACAATGACCTTCCGCGGCACCGCCAGCGCGATCAATACCGCGCTCAATGGCCTGAGCTACAGCCCGACCGCCAACTACAACGGCAACGCCACGCTAACTCTGGCAACCAAGGACGCCGTACTATTGAGTCTGGACATTGACACCAGCCTCCTCGGCCATTACACCTTCGACAGCGCCTTCCTGGGCAATGACAGCAGTCCGGCAGCCGGCAACATGGCCGCTGTGGTCGGAGCCACGAGCGTCGTAGACGGGACGCGCGGCAAGGTTGTGTCACTGGACGGCACCGCCAACAGCAACCTGCAGATTACCGGCACTTTCGGCGCACCAGCCAACGTGACCATTGCTGCCTGGGTTAACTTGACCGCTGCCGATACGTCCGGTGCCGAAGTCATCTCTCTGGGTGACAATGTTTTGCTGCGCCTCGATGCTGGCGGAGCCATGATCGGCGGGTATTACAACGGCATCACCTGGGTTGGCACCTCCTACAATACCGTCCTGGCCGGCACTGGCTGGCACCATGTAGCATTTAGCTTCAATGACACAGCCAATGCGACGGCCTTGTATCTCGACGGCACCCTGGTCGCCCAGATCAGCACGGCCGATTCGATCAGCTACACGCAGGGCACCACAACCTTCATCGGCACCCACGGGAATGGCCAGCCAAACTTCAACTTCCAAGGACTGATCGACGAAGCGCGCGTTTACAATCGCGCGCTCAGCGCTATCGAAATCGCCACCCTCGCCAGCGACATGACGATGACCGACACCGATACGGTGGCCGTCAGCATCACCCCGGTCAATGATGCACCGTTCTTCTCCAACCTCAACGGCACGCCGACTTATACCGAGAATGCTGCGGCGGTCGTGCTCGATGCCGATGTCACCATCACCGACGCGGAACTCAGTGCCGCCAACAATTTTAATGGTGCGACGCTGACGCTCACGCGCAACGGCGGCACCAACGCCCAGGACCTATTCTCGGCTACGGGCACGCTTGGCGCCCTGACACAGGGAGGCAGCCTGATAGTAGGCGGCACGACTATTGGCGCCGTCACTACCAATAGCAACGGCACCTTGCTCCTTGCCTTCAATGCCAACGCGACCAACGCGCTAGTGAACTCGGCAATGCAGCAGATCGCCTACAGCAACAGTAGTGATTCGCCACCAACCAGCGCGCAGATCAACTGGACCTTCAGCGATGGCAATACTGGCAGCCAGGGTGCGGGAGGAATACTGAGCGTAACGGGCAGCACAACCGTCGCCATCACCGCAGTGAACGATCTGCCAATCACCACCACCAGCGGCAGCGCACTCGCCTACACCGAGAACCAGGTCGCCACCGCCGTCGATCCCGGCTTTACGGTCAGCGACGTGGACAACGCGAACCTGGCCAGTGCTACGGTCAGCATCACCGCCGGATTCGCCAGCGGACAGGATACGCTCGCTTTCAGCAATCAGAATGGCATCACCGGCAGCTGGAACAGCAGCACCGGCGTACTGACGCTCAGCGGCAGCGCCACACTGGCGAACTACCAGGCTGCTCTGCGCAGCGTGACATACGTCAACACCTCCGAGGCCCCGAGCACCAGCACCCGTACAGTCTCCTTCGTCGCCAACGATGGCACAGACAACAGCGCTGCCGCCACGCGCAACATCACCATCACCGCCGTCAACGACGCCCCAATTCTTGCCGACACCCCACTTTCCCTGACCGTCGCTGAGGATGCCGGCGTGCCATCCGGGGCAGTCGGCTCACTGCTCAGCGCCTTCACCGGCGGCATCAGCGATGTGGATAGCGGTGCCGTGAATGGCATTGCCCTGGTCGCCAGCAATGAGACCAATGGCAGCTGGTACTACACCACCAACGGTGGCACCAACTGGACGACTGTCGGCACAGTCAACGCCACCTCGTCGCTACTGCTCGCCAACAACGCCAGTACCCGCCTGTATTTCTCGCCGGCCGCCAATTACAACGGATCTTCCACCTCTGCCCTTACCCTTCGCGCCTGGGATCAGACCAGCGGCACGGCCGGGACCAAGGTCGATACCTCGACCAATGGCGGCACCACTGCCTTTTCCAGCGCGACCGATGTGGTCGATGTCAGCGTTACCCCGGTCAATGACGCGCCAGTCATCACCTCGAACGGTGGCGGCGCTACCGCCAGCGTCAATGCCGCCGAGAATCAGAGCGCCGTGACCACCGTCACCGCGACCGATCCGGATGTCGGCGCGGTGCTCACCTACAGTATCGCCGGCGGCAGCGATGCCGGCCGCTTCACGATCGATAGCAATTCCGGCGTGCTGGTTTTCAGTTTCAGCCCGAATTTCGAGTCGACCGTGGATGCCAATGGCGATGGGGTTTATGAGGTCATCGTCGCCGTCTCCGACGGCAGCCTGAGCGATACCCAGGCCCTCTCGGTGACCGTCACCAATGTCAATGAGGCACCGACGCTGGTCGCCTTGTCGAACAGCACCTTGCCCGAGAACACCGATACCTCGGCCGGTACCGTCGTCGGCAGTCTGACGGCGAGCGATCCGGATGCCGCCGACAGCACCACCTACAGCATCGTCGGCGGCGCCGACGCCGGGGTCTTCAGCCTCGGCGGGGCGAGCAGCGATCAGTTGCTGATCACCGCCGGCACCCTCGATTTCGAGACGAAGTCGTCGTATGCCGTGACCGTCCGGGTGACCGATGGCGGTGGCCTGTTCCATGATCAGGCCCTGCTCATCTCGGTCAGCGATGTCAATGAGACACCGAGCTTTACCAGTGCCGCGCTGACCACCGGGACGCAGGATACGGCTTACAGTTACACCATCACAACGACTGATCCGGATAGCGGTGCGGTGTTGTCCATCTCGGCCCCGACCTTGCCGGCCTGGCTGACCCTGACCGATCACGGTGACGGCACGGCGACCCTGGCCGGGACACCGGGCAATGCCGAGGTCGGCAGTCACAGTGTGGTCTTGCAGGTGTCCGATGGGGCCCTGACCGCCAGCCAGAGTTTTACGCTGACCGTCAGCAATGTGAATGACGCGCCAGTCATCACCTCGAACGGTGGCGGCGCTACCGCCAGCGTCAATGCCGCCGAGAATCAGAGCGCCGTGACCACCGTCACCGCGACCGATCCGGATGTCGGCGCGGTGCTCACCTACAGTATCGCCGGCGGCAGCGATGCCGGCCGCTTCACGATCGATAGCAATTCCGGCGTGCTGGTTTTCAGTTTCAGCCCGAATTTCGGAGTCGACCGTGGATGCCAATGGCGATGGGGTTTATGAGGTCATCGTCGCCGTCTCCGACGGCAGCCTGAGCGATACCCAGGCCCTCTCGGTGACCGTCACCAATGTCAATGAGGCACCGACGCTGGTCGCAGATACCTTCACTGGCAACGAAGATACGTCTATCGTGGGAAATATTCTGAGCAACGACAGCGATCCGGACGGTGATGCGCTCACAGCCCTACTGGTAGCAGGCCCCAGCCATGGCACGCTGACGCTGAATAACGATGGCAGTTTCAGTTACGCGCCAACCGCCAACTGGAATGGCAGTGACAGCTTCAGCTATCAGGCGAGTGACGGCACCCTGAATTCCACGCCGACCAGCGTAACGCTCACCGTTACACCGATGAACGACTCGCCGGTCGTCAGCCCGATTACGCTGGCCAACCTGGCCGAGGACAATGCGCTGCTGATTACCCAGGCCAATCTTCTGGCCGGCGCCAGCGATGTTGATGGCGACGCCCTGACGGCCATCAACCTTGCACTGGTTGGCGGTAGCGGCACGCTGACCGACCACGGTGACGGCACGTGGACCTTCTCGCCAGCCAGCAACTGGAACGGCAACGTCTCTTTCAGCTTTGCCGTCAGCGATGGCACGACGACCGCTGCCAACACGGCCAGCCTGACTGTGACAGAAATCAACGATGCACCGACCACCACGCCGGTTACCCTGGCGCCCATCGCGGAAGATAGTGGCGCCCATCTGATCACCCAGGCGGCACTGCTGGCAAACGCTGCCGATGTCGACGGCGACCCACTGACTGCCAGCAACCTGCTGATTAGCGCCGGCAATGGCAGCTTGGTCGACAACGGTGACGGCACATGGACTTACACCCCGGCCGCCAATGACGACACGGCCGTCAGTTTCAGCTACATCATTACGGACAACGGGACGAGCAACGGTGCTGCCGATCCAAAATCAACGGCCACTACCGCCAGCCTCGACCTGACGCCGGTCAACGATGCGCCGACATCTGCCAACGCCATGTTGAACCTGACAGAAGATACACCGGGTAGCGGTCTGCTACCCGCTGCCACCGACATCGAAGGCGACCCGATCATCTACGCGCTGGCTGGCGCCGCCAGCCATGGCAGCGTGACCATCAATACCGACGGTAGCTACAACTATCTCCCGGCCCAGAATTTCAACGGCAACGACAGCTTTATTTTCAGCGTTTCCGACAACCAGGGCGGCAGCCAGAATTACCGTATCGATATAACGCTAGCGCCGGTCAATGACGCCCCGATCGCGGCCAATTTTGCCGCCAGCACCGAAGCAAACACCTTGCTGACTGCAACCCTGCCGGCTGCCACTGACGTCGACGGGGACCCGATCAGCTACGGGCTGCTCAATCCTGCCGGCCATGGCACGGTGAGCGTTCTGTCAAATGGCCAGTTCAGCTATCAGCCCACGGCCAATTACAACGGTCCCGACAACTTACCTACTCGGTGAGCGATGGGCAGGGCGGCACGGGCGTCTACAGCGTGGCGCTCAGCGTCAGCCCCGCCGGCGCAGGCATCATCATCCCGCCACCGCAACCACCCACCGACACCACCGGCGCCGGCGATACAACGCCAGGCGACACCGGCACGCAGCAGCCCGGCTCTGGCAACGACGGCAGCAAGTCTGGCCCGCCTTCCTCACAGATCGTTCTGGGACGTGCCGACCCTGCCAACACAAGCAGCAATGGCAGCGATAAGGTGGCCGCCACCACCAACGTCAAGAGCATCAGCCATGTTGCCGCGGCAATTGAACCCCCCCCAAGCCGACTCGCCGCCAGTCGCGAAAATCCGGAATTGTGGAACATCGATGAGGCCAGCCTTGAGTATTTGTGGAAGCCGATATTCCGCACCATTGGCAACGCATCCCGATCAGACGACGGTAGCGTTGAATTCCAGCCGGGCACGTTTGGTGATGATGCCGGGGGCATGCAATGGTTGCTGGATATCACGCCTGCGAAGGCCGCAGGTGTGACGCTGTCGGTGGGAGTGGTCTGGTGGACGCTACGGGCCGGTGGTCTTCTCGCCAGCCTTGCGGCCTCGCTGCCGGTATGGCGCGGCATCGATATCACGATGATTCTCGATGACCAGGCCTCTGGGGCAAGCACGAAAAAGAATGCTTCGCCGGAAGACCGAACATGAGTCGCAAAGCCTTCCGTTTCGGACCGATTGCCCGACTCAGTCTCGGTCTGGCAGCGCTCTCGCTGAGCTTGCTGATGATTGGCGACTTCCTGTTTGGCCTTGGCGCAAACGACGCGCTGATTGTTCAGCATTTACGGAAACGGCTGACGGAAACGGTCGCAACACAATCGATAGTCCTGATCGAACAGGATAATCAGCCCGCTCTCGGCAAGACGCTCAACCGCATACTTGCCGCCAATCCCGACATGCGCTCCCTGGCTGTGCGCCGCAGTGATGGCAGCCTGCTAATTGAACGAGGCGACCACAACACGCACTGGCAATTGCGCAACAGCGCACGCTCATCACTGGAGCAAGTCAGCGTACCCATCTACGCCAATCAGGCCCAATGGGGGCAGCTCGAAATCAGTTTCAACCCGACGGCCAAACCCGGATTGCTCGACATGATCCGCCAACCGATGAGCATGATGATCATGCTGATGAGTGTGGGTGGATTTCTGATTTATTACGCCTACCTGCGCCGTGCCATGCACTATCTGGATCCGTCTGCCGCTGTTCCGGAGCGCGTACATAAGGCCTTCGACACCTTGGCCGATGCCTTGCTCGTACTCGATACCGACGGGCGCATTCTGCTCGCCAATGCGGCCTTTCAGCGCATGAACGGCAGTACGAAGAAGATCACTATCGGGATGGGCATTTCCGAAATAGCCTGGCTAAAAAATGCGACGATCAGCATGGGGCCGCTGGGTGCGCCATGGGAACGGGCGTTACGAGAACAGGTTGCGGTGACCGATATTCATATGCGCGCCATCAACGATGCTGCTACTACCATCGATCTTTCCGTCAGTTGCTCGCTCGTTCGCGACGACAACGGCACAATGCGCGGCTGTCTGGTCAGCCTCACCGACCAGAGCGAACTCGAAAGAAGCAACGAACAATTACGAAACGCGATCGCTGAAATCGGCCAGTCACGCGCCCGAATCAAGGCCCAGAACGAAAAGCTGCAACACCTCGCCTCGCGCGACCCCCTGACCGCGTGCTTCAACCGGCGCGCCTTCTTCGAACAGCTGGCCCCCAAATTCAGTTCAGCACTACGCAACAACGACAACCTGTGCTGCATCATGACGGACATCGACCATTTCAAGAACTTCAACGATCTCTATGGTCATGCAGTCGGCGATCAGGTTATCCGCACTGTCGCGACCAATATCGAACGCCAGCTCCGCCAGGAGGACCTGCTCTGTCGCTATGGCGGTGAAGAGTTCTGCATCGTTCTGTTCGACGTAAATACCGAAACTGCCTTCAACATTGCTGAACGCATTCGAATTGCGCTGGAAAACCATGGAAATTCCGCGGTCCGTAGCATCGAGGTTCACCAGATCACCTCAAGTTTCGGCATCGCATCACTTGCCGATGGTGCCGGCACGGTCGAGCATCTGATAGAACAAGCCGACAGCGCGCTCTATGCATCGAAAGCAAATGGCCGGAACCGGACAACCATCTGGGAACCCAGCATCGGGATCGGCGGCAAGGCGAGTTGAAGCACCAGCCGCCGTACCGCCTTGCCTAAAGCCACACGCCACCTGCTCACACAAACCGGAACCTGGTAAAACTCCCCTGACAAACGTTATGCAAATCGCCGCGGCTATGTGCAGTTACGCACCGAGCCCGGCCTACGATGCGCCTATACTGTCCATCTCACTGTTTCCTGCGACGCCACTCGCCATCCATCATGATCGAACCGATTCTGCTGTCTGCCGCACGCATCTCCACGTTCAATGAAAAAGTGCTGCTGACCAATGCAAGCGGCTTCTTCTTCGAGCGCGAAGATCGCCTGTTCCTGGTGACGAGCCGCCATGTGCTGTTCGGAAAGAAGGAAGAACACTTCCCGACCCGGATTGAAATCGAATTGCACACCAATGTGGACAACATTGCGGAATCCACCGGTTTCTCTATCCCGCTTTACCACGAAGGAAAGAGTCTCTGGCGTACCGGACTGGACGCCGTCGGTGAGATTGACGTTGCGGTAATCGAGCTTAACCGCAGCGCCCTCCCCAAAACTGCGGTCTATCGTGCCTTTAGTCCGCAACACCTGTTGAGCAGTCTTGATCTGGTTGAAGTTGGCTCATCGTTGCTGATTGTCGGCTTCCCTCTCGGCTTCCATGACGCCCTTCATCACACCCCGGTGGCTCGCCATGCAATCATTGCATCGTCATTTGGCCTGCGCTTTCAGGGGGAAGCTTTCTTTCTGACCGATGCCCGCACCCATCGTGGCAGCAGCGGCGCCCCCGTCGTCATGCGCATTGCCAAACCGCTGCCGGCACACGGCGATCTGCCATGGATGCTGCTCGGCATTCATTCGTCCCGATTCGATGTGGGCGACCGCGATTTGATCGAGGACGAGGCACTGGGACTGAACGGTGCCTGGTACGCCGACATCCTGATGAAACTGACCGAGAGTGCTCCACCCGCTCAAAAAGCCGTGACCAGCCCTTCGCCCTCAGGGAAGCCGCTCCGCTGATCGTCAATTCAGTGGCTCAGACCTGAGCCACTGTCCGTCTGCACAGCGCGCCGAACAATTGCGGCAGATCCCGAAAACGCGTGGCACAATCCCGGTAACTCAACTGCCAAGGCAGCTTCGCCATGACCACCATCCTGATCGTCGATGACTCCACCAGCATCCGCAATATGCTGAGAGCTACACTCCAACCGATGGGCTACCAAATTCTCGAGGCAGCCGGCGGTCGAGCCGGCCTTGAACAAGTCAAACAAGCCAGGATCGACCTCGTCATCTCCGACCAGAACATGCCTGGTCTGGATGGTCTGGGCATGGTCAAGGCGATTCGCGAAGGCACGTTGAATCAGAACGTCCCCATTCTGGTTCTGACCACTGAGACTTCTGATGAAATGAAAGCGGCTTTCCGCGCGGCCGGCGCCAGTGGCTGGATGTCCAAGCCGTTCACGCCGGAACGCCTGGAGGCGGCGTTGAAAAAGCTGCTGGCCTGACCGCCGATGCAGCCTTCGCGCGCGGAGTATCTCGATCTATCGGACGTTCGCCTGCACATCCGGCGCTGGGGCAACCCGCAGGCGCCGACGCTGTTCCTGCTGCATGGCTGGATGGACGTTTCCGCGTCATTCCAGTTTGTGGTTGATGAATTAGCGCAGGAATGGAACATCATCGCCCCCGACTGGCGGGGCTTCGGCGGTTCGGAATGGCTGAGCCGGCCCTATTTTTTTGCCGAACACCTGGGCGATCTCGACGCCATCCTGGATCGCTATGCGCCGCAAGGTCAGGTCAGGCTGGTCGGCCACAGCATGGGCGGCATTCTAGCCTGCCTCTATGCCGGCATTCGCCCCGAGCGCGTCGACAGCGTGGTGACGCTGGAAGGCTTCGGCATTGCGCCAACGACGCCGGACATGGCGCCTGAACGTTACCAGCAATGGATGGGCGCGTTGAAAAAGCCGCCGCGCATGCATGCCTACAAGGACCGTGCCGCCTTCGCTCGTCGCCTGCTGCACATGGACCGGTTCCTGACACCGGAGCGCGCCGAGTTCCTCGCCAAGCATCTGGCCCGCGTCGGCGATGGCGACACCCGCGGCGGCGACCGCCGTCATGGCATCATCTGGAACGGCGACCCGTGGCACAAGGCACCTTCGCCCTATCTGTTCCGCCTTGAAGAGTCGATGGCAATCTGGCGGCAGATCACCTGCCCGGTACTCTGGGTAGCCGGACGGCAATCATGGGTTGTCCGCGATTACGCCACCCGTCCCGGCGACTGGGAGGCCCGCCGCGCTTGCTTTGCCAATGTTCGTGAAGAATGGATCGATCAGGCCGACCACATGCTCCACCACGACCAGCCCACCGAAGTTGCGCGCTTGCTTGAGGCTTTTTTGACCTGAATGGCGCTTGCTGCGGTCAACCGGAAAAAACAGCAAAAATTGAAACTTTCAACATCAAAAAAGCCGGGGATCCCCGGCTTTTTTCTTAATGGTACGCCGTCTTGGACGACAGCTTCAGGCCCATCAAAATCGCCAGGCACAGAATGAGTACAGGAATACCAATACCAACGAATGAAAGCTCGTCCATGAATTACCTCATCAAAGTTAAATAAAATTTTTGAGCTGAGGTAGACAGCGCTCCCTGAAAAAGTTCCCACCGAGCGAAGCCGTGTTGGACCTGATGTTTCTTTACATCCAGACCTTAGCGCCCGGCCGAACCTACTGGCGCCGCACGAAGATACTGCTTGGGCCAGGCAGCTGTCTGGCTCAGTTCATGGGCAGCTTGCTCCGGCCAATACGGATTGCGCAGGGATTCGCGGCCGAGCAGAACCATGTCGGCCTGACCGCTGCGGATGATGTGATCAGCCTGGGCGGCCGATGTAATCAGCCCCACCGCTGCCGTCGGCAACCCGGCCTCGTGACGAACCCGCATCGCAAACTCGGTCTGAAAACCCGGGCCGGCCGGAATTTTGGCGGTTGGGACCAAACCTGCCGTCGACACATCGGCCAGGTCCACGTCAAGCCCCTTCAACTGACGGCACAGTTCAACCGTTTCATCGGCCGACCAGCCACCTTCTACCCAGTCAGTAGCAGACAGCCGAATCAGCAGCGGCAGTCGATCCGGCCAGACCGCCCGCAGCGCGGCGACGATTTCGCGCACCAGACGCGTACGATTGTCAAAACTGCCGCCATAGGCATCGGTGCGCTGATTCGCCAGCGGCGACAGGAACTGATGCACCAGATAACCGTGCGCCGCGTGGATCTCGATGGCCTGAAAACCGGCTACCAGGGCACGTTTTGCCGAGGCGACAAACAGGCCGATGATCTCGGCAATTTCAGGCACTGAAAGTTCGTGCGGCGGGATGTAAGCGTCACCAAACGCAATCGGCGACGGGCCCACCGGAATCCAGCCGCCTTCGTCCGAGGAGAGAGTTTTCTGCGCCTCCCAGCCCAGCCCAACGCTGGCCTTGCGCCCGGCATGGGCAAGCTGGATAGCCGGCACGCAGCCCTGTGCCTGCGCAAAACGGGCGATTCTGGCCAGGGGCTCGATCTGCTCGTCTTTCCATAAACCCAGATCACCCGGGCTGATCCGGCCAGTCGGCGTCACTGCCGTCGCTTCGAGAATCATCAGCGCCGCACCGCCGACGGCACGGCTGCCGTAATGAACAAAATGCCAGTCGCCGGCCATGCCATCCTCGGCCGAGTACTGGCACATGGGCGGAATGCCGATCCGGCTTTTGAGGGAGATTTCGCGCAGCTGCAGGGGTTCGAACAAGTGACTCATTATTTCAATTTTGACCAAAATTTCCGGTTGACCGTGGAGGTTTGAAAACAGGCATCCCTACGCACCACGCGCCCGCCGGACGGTGATCGACTCGCCCGCCACACCCCAGTTGTCGGTATCGACTTCATCGATGACAACCACCGTGGTATTCGGGTTCTTGCCGAGGACATCGACCAGCAATTGCGTTGCCCCGGCGATCAGCCGGGCTTTCTGCTCGGCCGTCGCCCCTTCGCGGGTAATCCGGATATTGACGTAAGGCATCAGCGGTTCACATCCACCACGACGCGACCGCGCACCTTGCCATCCATCAGTTGTGCCGCCGTCGGAATCGCCTCGGCCAGCGACACTTCGTGGGTAATCAGGCCGAGCTTCGCGACATCAAGATCGGCGGCCAGACGTTGCCATGCCACCAGACGCTCCGGACGCGGGCACATCACGCTGTCAATGCCGACCAGCGTCACGCCACGCAGAATGAAAGGCGCCACCGACGACGGAAAATCCATGCCGCCGGCCAGGCCGCAAGCCGTTACAACACCGCGATACTTGGTTGTCGCACAAATATTGGCCAGCGTATGGCTGCCGACCACATCAACCGCCCCCGCCCAGCGCTCCCTGCCCAGCGGCTTGCCCGGTGCAGAGAAGGCGCTGCGGTCGAGCACCTCGGTCGCGCCGAGCTGCTTCAGGTAATCGGTTTCTTCTGACCGGCCGCTGACGGCCACGACCGTATAGCCGAGCTTGGCCAGCACAGCTATCGCCACGCTGCCGACGCCGCCCGCCGCACCGGTGACGACGATTTCGCCATCCGCCGGCTTGACGCCCTGCCGCTCCAGCGCCATCACACACAGCATCGCGGTGTAACCAGCGGTGCCGATGGCGACAGCCTGTTTCTCGCTGAATGCGGCCGGCAGCGGTACCAGCCAGTCACCCTTGAGCCGCGCCTTTTGCGCCAGGCCGCCCCAATGGGTTTCGCCAACGCCCCAGCCATTGAGTACGACGCGGTCGCCAACCTTGTAATCCGGGTTATCGCTGGCTTCAATCGTCCCGGCAATGTCGATCCCCGGCACCATCGGAAACTTGCGCACCACCGGCCCCTTGCCGGTAATCGCCAGGCCATCCTTGTAATTGAGCGACGACATCGCCACCCGCACGGTCACATCGCCCTCCGGCAACTGGCTTTCGTCAATCTCCTGCACCGACGCGCGATAGCCGGCGTCATCCTTCTCGATCAGAATTCCCTTGAACATGTCCTGTCTCCGTTTCAGTGCTGCAAGCTGGGTTCGAGCGCCTGCATGGCGTCCCGCTTTTCTACAAATTTCAGTATAACCAAGAGCACGACGCCCACCACCATCACACCGGCAGCGATGTACAAGCCAATCGAATAGTTGCCCAACCTGGTGGCCAGCCAGCCGACGATGGCCGGCCCGATGATCTGTGCCACGCCATACGAAAGCGTCATCTTGCCCATCATTTTGGCCGGCCGCGTCGGGTAGTAACGCCCGGCCATGGTCAGCACCAGACTGACCATGCCGATAAAGGTCCCGCCAAACAGCAGGGCGCCGAACATCGTGGCAAAGAAGCCACCCACGGCCACGGGCAGGATGATGCCGATGATCTGCAGCACCGCCGCCAGAATCAGCGCATTGATGTCGCCGGTGTAGCGGGCGATCAGATCCCAGTTGAAGCAGGCCGGCGTCGCCGCCAGGCCAATGGCCAGGAAAGCCAGCGCCCCCTGCCCGGCCAGACCGGGCAAGTGGTCGACGATGGCGACGATGAAGGTGGCACTGATCACATAGCCAAAGCCGGCGCAGAAGTAGGAAGCCATGAAGATGCCGAGGAAGAGCTTGCTCGGCGGGTTGTCATGCATGGGCGCACCACTCTTGGTCACGGCGCTGGTATCCGGCGCCGGCAACCAGGCCAGCGCCGGCACGATCAGCACGCAGGCCATGGCCGACAAGGCAAACCACTGTTCGCGCCAGTCCAGCCAGCCCGTCATCAGCCAGACCGCCACCGAACACCCCGCGATCCCCAAGCCAATTCCGGCAAAATGAATGCCTAGTTCGGGTCGATGGTTATGCCGAATCAACCAGTTCAGAATCAGGCCGGTACCAAGCAGGATACCCGCCGCACTGCTCAGGCCAGCGATGTAGCGCGACAGCATCCAGATCAGCGGATCGCTGGTCAGGCCCATCATCGCCGTGCTGAGAATGGCAACCACCATGCCAATCCGGTACAAGCGATCCTTGAGGACCAGATCGCTGATCAAGGATGCGATCACCGCACCGGTCAGGTAGCCGGCGTAGTTCAGCGCCGCCAGCCAGCCCGCTTCGGCCAGCCCGAGTCCGGCCTGCTTCTGCATCAGCGGCAACAAGGGCGTATAAGAAAATCGGGCGACGCCCATCGCCAGGATCAAACTGAAAATCCCGGCGCTCAGCACCTTGAGGCGTTCTCTCTGTGTAGTCATGGGATATTCCCTTTGTTATTGGTAGACGAACAATAAACAGAGTAAAGTATCCATTCAAGTGATTTGTTTAGAAGCAACCATTCGTTTTTTGAGATACATATGGAACTCGTTGCCCTCAGAACCTTTCAGGCCGTCGTCGAAGAAGGCGGCATCCTCGCCGCCTCGCGCAAGCTGAACACCGTTCAATCAAATGTCACCGGCCGCATCCGGCGCCTGGAAGAAGAGCTGGGCGCCGAACTCTTCTTCCGCAAGGGGCGTGGCCTGGAGCTCGCGCCGTCGGGCAAGGTGCTGCTCGACTACGCACGACGCATGCTGATGCTGGAACGGCAGACCAGCGCTGCGGTGCGGCAGGTGGGTGAAAGTGCCGGCGAACTGCGCATCGGCGCCATGGAGACCTTCGCCGCCCTGCACCTGCCCAGCGCCCTGAAAGCTTTGCGCAACGAACATCCAGGTCTCGAATTGCGCGTTTCCACCGACACCACCAGCACCTTGACCGGCAAGGTCCTCGACCACAAGCTTGACTGCGCCTTCGTGGCCGGCCCGGTCATTCACCCTGATCTGCAATTTGACGAATTGATCATTGAAGAACTGGTTCAGGTGCACGCCGCCGGCACCGACCCCGTATTGCTGCCGCTGATCCTCTTCCGCGAAGGCTGCGCCTACCGCACCCGCGCCATCGCCTGGCAACGGGCGCAAGGCCACGCAGTATCAGATGCTATGGAGTTCGGCACGCTGGAAGGCATCCTCGGCTGCATCGCAGTCGGCCTCGGCTGGACACTGATGCCGCGCCGCGTCGTCGAGCAATCCAGCCATGCCGCCGACCTGGTTATCGAAACCGTGCCGGATGAGTTCAGCCGTGTCCCCACCGGCATGATCTACCTGCGCGCAGCGTCACCAATGGCTGCCCTGAAAACGCTGAGCGACGGGATTATCACGTCGGCCAAGCGTGCCAAAACTTGAGCAATGCCTGCTGCAAACCGATTAAACGATTGATAGGGCGCGGGGCCGGAAACGAAAAAGGACCGCATCCGCGATCCTATTTTCACATCAACTGACGAATGCTCAGTCGTCAAATCCTGGCTTTCCGTCTGCGAATCATCACGCCAAGCAGCCCCAGGCCGGCCAAGTACATGGCATAGCTTTCAGGCTCCGGCACGGGCAATATCCGGGTCTGTATCCCCCCGCAATCTGCACAACCTGGCTGAAAGACCGTCGCCACATTTCCGGAAATAGTCGCGTATTGCGGACCATCGACGTCACCCGCAATACCCCAATCGCCATTCCGGTCCCCCAGCGCAGTGGCCGTAATTTTGCCGCTGGCCGCATCCCAGGAATAAGTACCCCATTCAATCCCCGTATGCGCCGCGTCGCCAGGAACAACCTGCGCTGCTATGTAGCGCCCGTCGGCCAGGAAGGTGTTGACGCCATACTCACCGTCAGTCCAGGTACCGACAATTGCCGAAGACGGCGAAGACAGGATGCGGGTCAGCGTGCCTGAGCAACAGCCAGGCTGAAAGAGCGTCCCCGTGTTACCGGACACGGTCAGATACTGGATGCCATCAACATCGTTGGCCAAACCCCAGTTGCCATTCAGGTCACCCAACGAGGTGGCGTTGATTGCCCCGGTCGTTGCGTTCCAGGAATAAGTACCCCATTCGATCTGCGTATGGGCGGTGTCCAGCACGCCTGGGCTCGAGTGAAAGACGCCAGCATCCATATAACGTCCATCGGCCATGAGTGTAATGACTGATAACTCGTCGGCAGTGCTCCACAACCAGCTACCTACTGCCGAATCCGCTGCATGCGCCACGCTTGCTCCAGCCAGACAAACCAGGCTGAGTGACAGTGCTGCCATACGCTTCTTGAACATGGATACCCCCGATCGAATTGACTGTCTTGGACGCGAACAAACAACCCCAATTTCGCGTGTATTGCCGATCGATTTTGTTCACCCAAGTCACGACCCGCACGGCATAAACATACACCAAAATATACGGGCAACATTATTCAATCTGAAAATATTTTCAGCGTCGGATTTACGCCTCACCAAGGCGTCAGGACTTGAGTAATTCTTCCCGCGAACCGAGCCAGCGCTGCAGATGTTTCTCGGCCAGCGCCGGATGTTGCGTCAGCATTTCTTCGGCCACATCCCGCGCCATTTCGACCAGATCGGCATCCATTTCCAGATCGGCATAACGCAGCAATGGCACGCCGCTCTGCCGGCTGCCGACAAACTCGCCCGGGCCACGAATCTGAAGATCCTGACGAGCGATTTCGAAGCCGTCAGTATTCTCAAAAATAATCTTCAGGCGCTGCCGGGCAATCTCGCCCAATGGCCCGGCGTAGATCAGCACGCAACTCGATTCGTACTGGCCGCGCCCGACCCGGCCGCGCAGCTGGTGCAATTGCGAAAGGCCAAAACGCTCGGCGTGCTCGATGACCATCAGGCTGGCATTGGGCACATCGACGCCAACTTCGATGACCGTCGTCGCCACCAGCACGTCGATATCACCTGCAGCAAAAGCCGCCATCACGGCCTGCTTTTCGTCGGCCTTCAGCCGCCCGTGGACGAGTCCCACGGTCAACCCGGAAAATTGCTCAAAAAGGAAATCGTAGGTTTCCTGCGCTGTCTGGAGTTGAAGCGCCTCGGATTCTTCGATCAGCGGGCAGACCCAGTAAGCCTGTCGACCTTCCTCCACCGCTTTCCTGACGAAGCCGACGACGTCATCGCGCCGGTTGTCGGCCACCAGCCGCGTCTTGATCGGTGTCCGCCCGGGTGGCAGTTCGTCGAGCACCGTCACGTCGAGGTCGGCGTAATAGCTCATGGCCAAGGTGCGCGGAATGGGCGTGGCGGACATCATCAACTGGTGCGGGTTATCGCCTTTCTTGCGCAGCGCCAGCCGCTGGGCGACGCCGAAGCGGTGCTGTTCGTCAACGATAGCCAACCCAAGTTTGGCGAAATCGACCCCCTCCTGAATCAGCGCATGCGTGCCGACGACCAGTTGCGCCTCGGCTGCCGTCGCCGCCAGTTGCTCGCGCTTGGCCTTGCTTTTCAGGCTGCCGGACAGCCAAGCCACGCGAACACCGAGCGGTTCCAGCCACCCCTTCAGCTTCAGATAGTGTTGCTCGGCAAGGATTTCAGTCGGCGCCATGAAAGCTGCCTGCCAGCCGGCTGAAATCGCCTGACACGCCGCCAGCGCCGCGACAATGGTCTTGCCGGCGCCGACATCGCCTTGCAGCAAGCGCTGCATCGGGTATGGCTGCGCGAGGTCATCGGCGATTTCCGCCATCGCCCGCAGTTGTGCTCCGGTCAGCCCGAATGGCAACTTGTCCAGCAGGCGTGCCCCCAGATCATCCTGCGCCACCAGCACCGGCGCCCCCTGTTCACGGCGCGCCAGATAGGCGCGGCGCAAGGAGAGTTGCTGGGCCAGCACTTCGTCGAACTTGACCCGTCGCCAGGCCGGATGGTTACGGGCATGCAGAGTATCAAGATCGGTACCCGGCGGCGGCGTATGGAGGAAACGCAGACTGCGGGCCAGCCCGGGCAGTTTCAGTTGCTGACGTAACGCTTCAGGTAGCGTTTCAGAGAGATCGCCGACGGCCAAGGCCTTGCCAATCAGCTTTTGCAGCGCGGAATTGGCCAATCCCGCGGTCGACGGGTAAATCGGCGTCAATTCGACAGGTATAGGCTCGTCTTCGCCGACCTTGCGGAAACGCGGGTGCACCATTTCTACACCAAAGAAGCCACCGCGCGCCTCGCCAAACACCCGCAGGCGCGAGCCTTCGCTCAGCGCAGCCTGCTGGCTGGGGTAAAAACTGAAGAAACGCAGCGTAATTTCGCCACTCTCGTCCGCCGCTCGCACAATCATTTGCCGGCGTGGTCGAAACTGGATTTCGTTGCTCTGAACGACGACTTCGATCTGCACCGGTTCGCCGCCTAAAGCGCCATTGACCGGCGTGATGCGGGTCTCGTCCTCATAGCGAAGCGGCAGATGCACCAGCAAATCGGCCTCGCTGTGGAGGCCGATCTTGGCGAGCTTCTTCTGCAGCGCCTCAGAGGCGCGAATCGGCGGAGAAGGCGGGACCGAAGCCCCGGTCATCGTCATTTAGCCGATGAACATCACCGCATCGGCCTCAACCAAAGCACCGCGCGGCAATTCCTTGACCCCCACCGCAGCACGGGCCGGGAAAGGCTCGCTGAAATACTTGGCCATGGTTTCATTAACTTTGGCGAAGTTGGCCAGATCGGTCAGGAAAACGTTGAGCTTGACCACATCGGCCAGCGAACCACCCGCCGCCGCAGCCACGGCCTTGAGATTTTCAAATACGCGAACGATTTGTGCGTCGATTCCGTCTACCATCTGCATGGAAGCCGGATCGAGCCCGATCTGCCCGGACATGTAAACGGTGTCGCCGACACGCACGGCTTGCGAATAGGTACCGATGGCAGCCGGGGCGTTCGGGGTGGCGATGATGGTCTTGGCCATGAGTAAGCTTCCTTTATCCGGATTGCAAAACCCTATTTTAGCCTTGGAAGCCCATGAACCCACGTATCGAATCCCTGGAAAAAATGCTCGGCGGCCCGCGCGATGGCGCCCTGCTCCGCTTCTCGCTCGGCAATGAATATTTGAAAGCGGGCGACCCAGCCGAAGCCGCCGCCTGCTTCAAAGAAGCTGTCGACCGCGACCCGCAATATTCCGCCGCCTGGAAAGCACTTGGCAAGGCGCGAGCCGAAGCAGGCGACAACATCGGTTGCCTGACTGCCTATGAACAAGGCATCGCTGTGGCAGAAGCCCGCGGCGACATCCAGGCGGCGAAAGAAATGACGGTATTTGCCAATCGCGTCCGCAAGGCTTTGGGGCAATAGACACGTTACGGCAACCCCCAGAATGAACGACCTCTGAGCCAAGTCAAAAACGCTGCTGAACAATCGGAATAGGCTGACGCTATTCATCAATCAAGGAGGAAGGGATCATGACAAAATTTGTGAAGCTGGCGATTCTGTTCGGACTTGTTGCCTCCCTGATGACGGGTTGCGCGGTCAACCGTGCGACAGGCAGCGTTGACCCGTCGGCCAATCTTTCATCGATCAAGAGCATGTACGTCAAGAAGCTCGCCGACGACGACAACACTTATGCACTGATCGCCGACAAGCTGCGCACCAAGGGCGTGACAGTCACCACCGGTAGCGAAGCAGCCCCGGCCGGAGTCGATGCCGTGGTTACCTACCTCGACAAATGGATGTGGGACATCACCATGTACATGCTGGAGTTGACCATCACCATTCGCGACCCGAAAACCGATTTTCCACTGGCAACCGGCAACTCCTTCCATACCTCTCTGACACGCCTTTCTCCAAAGGAAATGGTGAATGAAGTCGTCGACAACATTTACAAGGGAGCCAAGTAAATGATCGGTCCTGCCATGCACTCAAAGCGGCTTCTTGCAATCGCAGCTTCAATATTGATCCTTGGCGCTTGTGCCTCTCCGGCCGACCGCTCGGCGATGACACCGCAGAACCTCATTATCAACAAGCACCATCCTTACAGTTTGGGTGTACAAACCAGCGGAGGCGCAGAAACCGGTGCCCTGGACAGCAGCAACATCGCAAACGCTGATCTAAAGGCGGCTATTGAATTAGCAGTTACCCAGAGCCAACTGTTCAAACGCATCGTATCGGGCAACGATGGCGACTACGAACTGAGCGTACGAGTGATCAGTCTTTCAAAGCCTCTATTCGGCGGAACATTCACCGTGGATATGGAAACGGCCTGGTCTCTGACCAAAGTCAGTGATCGCTTGGTTGCCATGCGCAAATCCGTGAAATCAAGCGGCACCGCGACCATGAGCGACGCATTCGCAGCTGTCACCCGCCTGCGCCTGGCCGTTGAGGCAGCAAGCCGCAACAATATCGAGCAGGGCATCAAAGCAATCGCTGAGCTGAACCTCTAACGATTTGTTACAAACTAACCCGGCTTCAACGTATGCCGGGAGGAGTGTGCTTGCGTTAATTGCTTACGTAACCACAGGAAGCACATCCCAATGAACCTCAAGCAAACCATTATCCGTCTCAGCCTGGCCTCGGTAATCCTCGGCACACTGGGTGGTTGCGCCGTGGTTCCTTATCAAACGGGTTATCGCCGTGCACCGCCGGTATACGTCGAAAGCTACCCGGCCTATGGCTACTCGGGTCCTAACGTTTATTACGGCGACGGTCGCCAGCGCTACGACGACCGAGGCGGCAGGTACTACGATGATCGGCGCTACGACAATCGACGTTATGAAGAACCGCGCCAACGGGATATGCCGTTGCCACCGCCCCTGGAACTGCATCGGGAAATCCGGCGCAGCCTTGGCCTGCCGCGCCTGCCAGGCATGCCCTGAACGGGCTAGTTTTTGCCTCTGGGCGGCACGAGAATGGTCTCGACGCCCAGTTCCTTTAGCTTGGACTGTGCGGCCTCCGCCTCTTGCTTGGTCTTGAACGGGCCGACCTGAACCCGTGTTTCCAAGGAAGAGGGAACACCGCTCAGCGTCAGGCGCGCATGCAATTCCTCAGCACGCTGAACACTGGAAAACACCCCTGCCTGCAACAAGAAACCAGAGAATAGCCGAGAGACGGCGGGTGCCGCGACGCTAGCTGGCTTTGCCTCCAGAACTCGGGCTGAGGGCTTGGTGGCCACCGGCTCGACGGGAACATGCGCTCGTTGTAGCGCCGGTGTGCTTTCTGGTGCAGGCGCCCCCTCAGACTCCGGCAGACCCTGCTGGATGACAGGCGCCGTACTCCGTACAACCGCTGTTTTTTGGCTTGCTACGGTCGACGGGGATTTTTGCCGATTTTCCGAAACTGCATCCGGCTTGGCCTCGACAACAGCCGGCACATTCGCTTCGACAGTAGGCGAAGGCGACTTTTCAACCGGTGCTTCGGTCTTTTCAGGCACCGGTGGCTCTGGCAGATTGTCCACTGGCGTCACCGGCTGGATCAGCTGCTTTTTCGGCACAACCGGGACAGGCTTGGTAAACACCATCCCTTCGGAATCATCCGGTGCGGTGGACAGATAATCGAAGAAGGCCAACATGCCTAGCAGCAAGGCGACCAACACGGCAGCAACCGCCAGACGGGTAATCAGCTTGCTGCGGATATCGCCTGCGTGTTCTTCGTTATCCGCCACTTTTTCTTGTTCTGTCATTCCCTACCTCAGCGATCCTGGCTTTTGGCCAGAGCGACAACCAGTTCTGCTTCGGCCCGCGCGATGCCACAACGTTCGGCAATCGCCAGCGGGTCGTAACCGGAGGCAGCCATCTGCATCGCATCACCATAAATCGGGGAAACCGTCTGGCTGGCTCGCAGATGAGCCAATTCGTGCAACATGTCATCACGCAGGGCAGCCAGTTCGCCACGCATGGCATCGACTTCATTGCGCAACTGGTCAAGCTCCTGTTCCAGCCCGCTACGCAGGGCGCCGCCCGCGATTTCTTCGGAGGCCTGTGCCCACTTTTCGTCGATTTCGGCAACATGTGGTGGCAACTGGTCTGAGACTACCAACGGCGCCGTGGACTCGGCATTAGTGCTCGACGGCTTGCGCAAGCGGCGCATGCGCCAAATAACAAAAGCCATGTAGACCGCGACCAGCGCGATCAGGATCATCACGCCTTCACGCAGCCCCAGCGTCATGCCGCCCAGTTCAAGCGCCGGCATTTTGCCCCCTGCGCCGTCAGTTTAGAAACCCACCGAATATTGCGCACCCAGCACATGGGCACTGGCGTCGTACTTGCCGAGCAGGCCGGGCTGGGAAATGACGGGGTCGAGGACATAAAGATAGGAATAACCAACATCAACCTTGCCGTAGCTGCCGGTATTCCACTGGCCACCCAGCGAGAGCCACAGGCGGTTGTTATCCGGCACACGCGGAGAACGGTATTGATCGCGCACCGGCGTGCGGTCAAAGGCAATGCCAAACTTGACTTTGGCGGACTGGCTGGCCTTGTAAGCGGCGCCCCAGGCAAAGCGCCAGGAATTTTCGTAATTGAAAACCTCGGGGGCACCAATCGGCGCACCGGAATTCCGGCTAACCACGGTCAGACTGTCCAGAGAGCCCCAGCGCGTATAGGAAAGATCACCCATCGCTTCCCAGCGATCAGACACCTGCTGCCACACAGACAGGATAAAGGTGTCCGGCAACTTGACATCGGCTCGGATCGGAAGCGACCCGTTGAGTGTGCCTTCAAGGGTGTATTTGATTGGAGAGCGATAGGAAACGCCGACTCGCATGGCAGGAGAAAGGGTGAACAATGCACCCGCATTCCAGCCCCAGGACGTATCGTCGCCTTTGAGATCAACGCCAGTTCTGGTCAGTTCCGCATCAATTTTCTGGTAATTCAGGCCAAAGCCCAGCGATACCTTGTCGTTGACCCGGTAGGCAATGGACGGATTGAGGTTGACCGTGGTGATTTTTGATTTGATGGCGATAAGCCGTCCGGCCCAGGCACTGTCATATTCGGTAGCCAGCCCGAATGGTGCTGACACGCCAACGCCGACAAATAGATCTTTAGTCAGTTGGCCGGACAAATAGGCGTTGGGAACCGCGCCCCAGCTACCTGCATCGCCGCCTGATTTCACCCCGGCCTGATCGCGATATTCGTAATTCGGCCGAACACCGGTCAAACCAGCAGAAAGCTGGTATCCGCCGAGTTGGGTCATCCCTGCCGGATTAAAGTATATCGTGCTGGCGTTGTCCGCCACTGCAGCTGAGCCGGCATAGGCAGTGCCAAGGCCGCTGGCATTCTGTTCCAAAAGCTGAAAAGCGGCGGCAGAAGCAGCACCGGAAAACGCAACCAGCAACAAGGCAGGTAAAGCGCGCAGGGTCATTTTATTCATTGGATAACTCCCTAACAAACGGGGTAATTGATTAACCCTTGGATTTTAGACCATTTTCGTTGAGTTTTCGGGCGGAACCTTACGCTTCATACCGTCGCCATCAATCGCCACATAGGTCAGCTCCGCTTCCGTCACCTTGACGATGATCGGCGCCGCGTAATTGCGCTCGGCATAAACCTCGACCTTGACCGTGATTGAAGTCGAACCAACCCGGACTATATCAGCGTAGAAACTGACAATGTCCCCGACCGAAATGGGCTGTTTGAAAAGAAAAGAGTTCACCGACACCGTGGCGACACGACCTTGCGCTCGATGCATGGCGGGAATAGCCCCTGCTACGTCGACATGAGCCATGACCCAACCACCAAAAACATCACCATGCGGGTTGAGTTCGGCGGGCATAGGCATGAGACGCAGCGTGCAGTGCTTGTTGGGGAGCGTGAGACGGTCAACCGGCATATTTGTCCAAAATCGAAATGTCTGGTGATTTTCCCGGAAAGCGGGCAGTTTTCATATACTCGCAGAAATTACTTCAAACGTTTACTTCCCCGTCAGGCTTCATTATGCGCCGCAGCACCGCCCTCCCCAAACCGCCCGCCGGGCAACCGCTGCCCGACAGTCATATCTGGCTGACCCTGCGTACACTATTCCCCTACCTGTGGCGTTACCGGCTGCGCGTGGTGGCCGCGATGGCCTGCCTGATCGGGGCCAAGGTAACGAATGTCAGCGTACCGTTGATATTCAAGGAGATGATCGACAGCCTTTCCGTCACCGAGCAACGGCTTGCCTTGCCGATTCTGCTTCTGATCCTGTATGGCGTCCTGCGCTTTTCGACCTCCCTGTTTACCGAGTTGCGCGAAATTCTCTTCGCCCGCGTCACGCAACGCGCCGTCCGCCAAGTGTCACTGGAGGTTTTTCGCCATCTGCATGCACTGTCACTGCGCTTTCATCTGGAACGGCAAACCGGTGGCATTTCGCGCGACATCGAACGCGGTAGCCGCTCGATCTCCAGCCTGATCTCCTACACACTTTACTCAATCCTGCCGACGCTGGTCGAAATGGGGCTGGTACTCGGCATACTGTTCTTCAAATACGATATCGGCTTCGTCTTGATTACGCTGGTCTCGCTGGTCAGCTACATCGTTTTTACTGTCAAAGTCAGCAACTGGCGCATCGACATCCGTCGTGCCGTGAATGAAAGCGACTCGGCCGCCAATACACGCGCCATCGACAGCCTGCTCAACTACGAGACGGTCAAATATTTCAACAACGAAACCTGGGAAGCCCGCCGCTACGACGAACAGCTGCTCAAATGGGAGGAAGCGGCCACCCGCAGCCAGACTACACTGGCCACCCTAAACATCGGCCAGCAGGCCATTATCGCCCTTGGCGTCACGGCAATGATGTGGCGCGCCGCAAGCGGCGTGGTAGACGGGCAAATGACAATCGGCGACCTCGTACTGGTCAACGCCTTCCTGATTCAACTCTACATTCCCTTGAATTTTCTCGGCGTCGTCTATCGTGAAATTCGCCAGGCACTGACCGATATCGAGCGGATGTTCCGGTTACTTGGGGAAAACCGGGAAATTGCGGACGCACCCGATGCTCGCGATCTGCCCACCGGCCCCTTGCAAATAAATTTCGATGCCGTGGATTTTTCCTATGAACCGAATCGGCAGATCCTTAACAGCCTCAGCTTTGTCATCCCGCCGGGCAAGACTGTCGCGGTGGTCGGCCACTCCGGCGCCGGCAAATCAACGTTGTCGCGACTGCTCTACCGTTTTTATGATGCCACCGGCGGCGCCATCAGGATCAACGGCCATGACCTGCGCAATCTGAAACAAGGCAGCCTGCGTGCGGCGATTGGCATCGTGCCGCAGGATACCGTGCTATTCAATGACACCATCTTCTACAACATCAACTACGGTCGCCCGGAAGCAAGCCGCGATGAGGTCTTTGCCGCTGCGCGCGCGGCCCAGTTGCATGGCTTCATCGAGTCTCTCCCGCTCAAATACGAAACTCGCGTTGGCGAACGCGGCCTCAAGCTATCCGGTGGCGAGAAGCAGCGCGTCGCTATTGCCCGTGCTTTGTTGAAAAATCCACCCATCCTGATTTTTGACGAGGCCACCTCTGCGCTTGACTCTGCGACAGAACGAGCCATCCAGGGCCAACTTGAACAGGTTGCGATTGGTCACACTACGCTCGTCATCGCCCACCGCCTTTCCACGGTAATGAATGCCAACGAAATCCTGGTCATGAGCGAGGGGCGCATCATTGAGCGTGGTACTCATGGGGCTTTGCTCTCAGCCAATGGAACCTACGCGCGAATGTGGGTGCTGCAACAACAAGAAGACCGGAACACCAAGGCAATCGCAGGCGAATAGCAACCAGTCCACTTATCGGGCCGAGGTCGCATGATACGATTGCCTTCCGGAACAAACCACCGCATTAACCCGGCTTTGTCGCCAAGTTGACCGCGAGCAAGACTCGACCATGAATTCGATAATGACCAAGATAAAGGTGCTCGCAGTTGATGACAACCGCACCAACCTGCACATTCTTCAGGTTTTCCTGAAAAAACTCGGACATGACGTCGTTCTCGCTGAAAACGGCGAAGAAGCTGTGCGCAAGTTCGAATCGGAGTCTCCAGATTTGGTATTGCTGGACATCATGATGCCGGTTATGGACGGCTTCGAAGCTGCTCGCCGCATCAAAGCGATGACCCGAGACCGATGGACCCCGGTCATTTTTCTCTCAGCCCTCAATCGCGATGAGAATCTAGTCGAAGGACTTGATGCTGGTGCCGACGACTATCTGACCAAACCAATCAATTTTGTCGTTCTCGAAGCGAAATTACGGTCCATGCAACGCTCCCTCGCGTTGCAGCAGCAGTCAATCGAATCACTACGGCGTGTTCAAACCATTTCGGACAACGTGCTTGACGCAATCATTACAAGCGACGAAGACGGGAAAATCGTTTCAGTAAATCAGTCCACTGAACGTATTTTCGGCTGGAGCAGCGCCGAAATGGTTGGAAAAAACATATCCATGCTGATGCCGGCGACTGCTGCTTCTGGAGACGAAGAGGCTGTTAGAAATTTTGGATCAGTCAATCTGCAACTGACTATCGGCCAAGAGCGAGAGATCGAAGCGCTACACAAGGATGGCCACCTGTTTCCCGGCACGATTTCCCTATCCCAGATCACTCTCGAGAATCAACGAATGATCATTGGTGTCATTCGGGATATATCTGAGCGCAAGCGAACCGAGCAAAAGCTCCGCGAAAATGCTAGGCAACTACAAACTTATTTTGACCAGACACAGGCAGAACAGCAGCTAGCGCTTCGCTTGATGGAAAAGCAGTTGCACCGTAGTGAATTACAAGACCCCCGACTACGCTACAAAGTAATCGCAGCAGAAAATTTCAGTGGCGATATCGTCGCTGCATCCCGATCCCCTGACGGTCGTTTTTACGCATTACTCGCAGACGCCACAGGCCATGGCCTAACTGCAGCGATCAGCGTGCTGCCGGTCTTGGCGTTGTTCTATCGCATGACCACCCGAAGTCGATCTATTCGCGATATCGTGCTGGAACTTAATCAGCAGCTAAAGCAATCGATGCCAATTGGTCGATTTGTAGCAATTACATTGTTGAGCCTGGACGAAACAACCCGCAAGGGAGATATCTGGGTTGGCGGAACGCCGGAAGCGTTTCTATTCGACCGTTGGGGACGTGTTGCACAACGATTCCCGTCAGACAATCTCCCGCTTGGCATCGTTAATAATAACGAACTGGGAGGAGATCCGCATCACTTCAGCTGGGAAGCCGAAAGCCAACTTGTTCTTTGCTCGGATGGACTGCTCGAAGCGACCAACCCGGACAATATTCAATTTGGCGCTGAAGGCCTGATCGCCGCAGCAGCGAATACCTCACCTTCCAGCCGATTCGAAAAAATCGAGACAGCACTCATTCGTCATCAGAGCACCTGCCCGGCGAGCGACGATATTTCTCTGATGTTAATCGACTGCCCATGATATCGCAGAAGATTGCACCCATTAAAAAGGCCGGAAATTCCGGCCTTTTTAATTTCAAAGAAGCATCCAGCCCTATCAGGCGGCGGTCTCTTCAATTTCAACTGCTTCCGTAATTTCCGGACGATCGACCAGCTCGACGAACGCCATCGGTGCATTGTCACCAACACGGAAACCACACTTCAAAATGCGAAGGTAGCCACCCGGGCGAGTTGCGTAACGCGGGCCGATTTCGGCGAATAACTTGACCACGATATCGCGGTCACGCAGACGGTCAAAAGCCAGACGCTTGTTAGCCAGCGTCGGAGTCTTGCCGAGGGTGATCATTGGTTCGACAACACGACGAAGTTCCTTTGCTTTCGGCACGGTGGTCTTGATAGCCTCGTGCTTGAGCAGGGAAACAGTCATGTTGCGCAGCATCGCCAAACGATGGCTGCTGGTACGGTTCAGTTTGCGAAGTCCATTGCGGTGACGCATGGTTAATCCTTTCTATATTCTGCAGGCGTCCCTTGACGACCCGTGCTGAAAAAGGCTTACGCCTTTTCCAGACCGGCGGGCGGCCAATTCTCCAGTTTCATGCCAAGCGTCAAACCACGAGCGGCCAAAACTTCCTTGATCTCGTTAAGAGATTTGCGACCCAGATTCGGAGTCTTGAGAAGTTCATTTTCGGTACGCTGAATCAGATCGCCAATGTAATAAATGTTCTCGGCCTTCAGGCAGTTCGCGGAACGAACCGTCAGTTCAAGATCATCTACCGGGCGGAGCAGAACCGGGTCAACCTGAGCCGGCTTGGAAGCCTCGGCCACAGGAGCGGTGCCCTCCAGATCGGCGAAGACCGAAAGCTGCTCCATCAGCACGCGTGCGGCGTAGCGGATGGCTTCTTCCGGCTCGACAACACCGTTGGTTTCGATATCGACAATCAACTTGTCCAAATCAGTACGCTGTTCGACGCGAGCGCTTTCAACCGAGTAGGCAACGCGACGAATCGGGCTGAAAGAAGCATCCAGCACGAGTTTGCCGATTGTCTTGGCATCGCCGAGATTGCGCATATTGCCAGGCACATAGCCACGGCCTTTTTCCACCTTGATCTCCATCGACAGCTTGCCGCCGGTAGAGAGGTGAGCAATCACGTGTTCCGGATTGATGATTTCCACATCGTGCGGCAATTCAATATCGCCGGCACGGACGGGGCCTTCACCTTCCTTGACCAATTTCAGATTGACAACGTCACGATTGTGAAGCTTGAATACGACGCCTTTGAGATTCAAAAGGATGTCAACGACATCTTCCTGAACGCCATCAACGGTGGAGTATTCGTGAAGAACGCCATCGATACCAACCTCAGTCGGTGCGTACCCGACCATCGAGGACAGAAGGATGCGACGCAGCGCGTTGCCAAGGGTGTGGCCATAACCGCGTTCGAACGGCTCCATGACCACTTTGGCTTGCACGGGCGAAACACTCTGCACGTCGATAATACGGGGCTTAAGAAGTCCACTGCTTTGCATGGGCTAGATCCTCTGCTCAGTGCTTACTTCGAGTAAAGTTCGATGACGAGACCTTCATTCAGGGTCGCCGGCAGCTCAGAGCGCTGCGGCATGGCCTTGAATGTGCCCTTGCCTTCCTTGATATCCACAGAAATCCACTCTGGGAAACCGCGAGACTCTGCAGCTTCCAGCGCAGCCTTGCAACGCAAGGACGCACGTGCACGATCGGTCAACTGGACGACATCACCAGGCTTGACGATAAAGGAAGGGATGTTGCAGCGCTTGCCGTTTACCAGAACGCCGTTGTGGCGAACGATCTGACGGGATTCGGTACGCGAGGCACCAAAACCCATACGGTAGGCAACCGAGTCCAGACGGGCTTCAAGCAACTGAAGCAGATTTTCACCAGTCTGGCCTTTGCGACGATCAGCTTCGGCAAACGTCTTGCGGAACTGGCCTTCCAATACGCCGTAAACACGACGGATCTTCTGTTTTGCGCGCAAATGGACGCCATAGTCAGACAGGCGAGCACCTGATTTTTGACCATGTTGACCAGGAGCGTACGAGCGACGCTCAATGGCGCACTTGTCGGTAAAACACTTTTCGCCCTTCAGGAACAGCTTTTCGCCTTCGCGGCGGCACTGACGGCATTTCGGATCGAGATTACGAGCCACTTGTCTTTCTCCTTAGATGCGGCGCTTTTTGGGCGGACGGCAACCGTTATGCGGCACCGGCGTCACGTCGGAAATAGCGGTGATCTTCATGCCCAGCGCATTGAGTGCGCGGACCGACGATTCACGACCAGGACCTGGGCCCTTGATACGCACTTCCAGATTCTTGACGCCGCATTCTTGAGCAGCCTTACCGGCGGCTTCAGCAGCAACCTGGGCAGCGAACGGCGTGGACTTACGCGAACCGCGGAAGCCTGCGCCACCCGATGTCGCCCAGGACAATGCATTGCCCTGGCGGTCGGTAATGGTGATGATGGTGTTATTGAACGATGCGTGGATGTGGGCGATGCCCTCAGCGACGTTCTTTTTAACCTTTTTGCGAACTTTGGTAGCAGTCTTTGCCATGTTCTGTCCCTATTACTTCTTGCCAGCAATGGCCTTGCGCGGACCCTTGCGAGTACGAGCATTGGTCCGGGTGCGCTGACCACGGCAGGGCAAGCCCTTGCGATGGCGCAGACCACGGTAGCAACCGAGGTCCATCAAGCGCTTGATGTTCATTGTGACTTCGCGGCGCAGATCACCTTCTACGGTGAATTTGCCCACTTCGTCACGCAGACGATCCATGTCCGCATCGGACAGGTCCTTCATTTTGGTAGAACGAACGATGCCGGCCGCGTCACAGATTTTCTGTGCGCGGGTACGGCCGATGCCGAAAATCGCAGTCAGAGCGATTTCTGCATGCTGATGGTTCGGAATGTTTACCCCTGCAATACGGGCCATTGAATCACTCCAATATTTCCAAAATTAACGAATGCCGGACTCACCAGGAAATCAACCCTGGCGCTGCTTATGACGCGGATCCTTGCAAATGACGCGAACGACACCCTTGCGACGGATAACTTTGCAATTGCGGCAAACGCGCTTCACTGAAGGTTGCACTTTCATGTTTTACTCCTCGTCTGCGAGAGCTTGGAAGCAGCCGTGATTCCTTGCCCTGCGGTTTATTGCGTAGAGAACTCTTTACTCGGCCCGGAAAACTATCCGGGCTTTGCTTAAATCGTACGGCGTTAATTGCACGGTTACCTTATCCCCAGGAAGAATTCGTATGTAGTGCATACGCATCTTTCAGGAAATAAAATCCAGCACAACGTGGCCATTTTCCAACTTGACCTTGAAGGTCGCATTTGGGAGGTTTTCAACGACCTCACTTGAATTTCCATGTAATCATCTTTTGCCATAGGCGATTACTTGATCATCGGCGAGCCTTTGAAATTTGCCTTTTTCAGCAGGCTTTCATATTGGTGGGACATGACGTATGCCTGAACCTGCGACATAAAATCCATGGTCACAACAACGATAATCAGCAACGACGTACCGCCGAAATAGAACGGCACATTCCACTTTAAAATCAAGAATTCCGGCAACAGGCAAACGACAGTGATGTAGGCCGCGCCAATCAGCGTCAGGCGCATCAAGATCTTGTCGATGTAGCGAGCAGTTTGTTCACCCGGACGAATACCAGGAACAAATGCACCACTCTTTTTCAGGTTATCCGCCGTCTCCTTGGAGTTGAACACAAGGGCGGTATAGAAAAAACAGAAAAATACGATTGCCGAGGCGTAAAGCATTACGTAAATCGGCTGGCCCGGCGACAAGGTGCCAGCGACGTCCTTCAACCAGTGCATTGATTCGCTAGCACCAAACCAGTTAGCGACGGTCGCCGGAAACAGGATGATTGAGGAAGCGAAGATCGGCGGGATAACACCGGACATATTCAACTTGAGTGGCAGATGCGAACTCTGACCACCATAAATCTTGTTTCCAACCTGGCGCTTGGCGTAATTCACCAAGATCTTGCGCTGACCACGCTCAACGAAAACTACGAACGCGGTAACGAGGACGACCAGAACGCAAATAATCAACGCCGTAAGGGGATGCATCGCGCCAGTTCGAACCAGTTCGAGCAACCCACCGATCGCATTAGGAAGGCCCGCAGCAATCCCAGCAAAGATAATGATCGAGATGCCGTTGCCTAAACCACGCTCGGTAATCTGCTCCCCAAGCCACATCAGGAACATCGTACCGGTTAGTAACGTGGACACCGTGGTCAGACGGAACATGAAGCCAGGATCGTTAACCAGCCCGGCCTGCGCCTCAAGCGCCACAGCGATACCAAGACCCTGGAAGAGCGCAAGGACGACGGTGCCGTAGCGGGTATATTGCGTGATTTTGCGCCGCCCAGCCTCACCCTCTTTTTTAAGGGCTTCAAGTTGCGGGCTAGCAACACTCATCAGTTGCATGATGATCGACGCCGAAATGTACGGCATGATCCCCAGTGCGAAAATTGTAAATCGCGACAAAGCGCCACCCGAGAACATGTTGAACATGCCCAGAATGCCGCCCTGTTGCGAATTAAAGAGATCGGCCAGAGCATTGGGATCAATCCCGGGAACCGGAATATGGGCGCCAATGCGGTAAACAACCAGCGCGCCAAGCAAGAACCAGAGCCGGCGCTTTAGATCGCCGAACTTTCCGCCCTTGCCAACGGTATTAGGATTTGCAGCCAAAATTCTAACCTTTCCCTACTTACTCAGCGATCGATCCGCCGGCTGCTTCAATAGCTGCCTTTGCACCCTTGGTGGCACCAACACCCTTCAAGACCACCTTGCGGGCAATAGCACCGGAAAGGATAACCTTGGCAGAGAGAGCGTCACCCGGGACAATACCGGCAGCCTGCAGTGCGAGAAGATCAATTTCCTCAACCGGCAGACGATCCAGATCGGTTAGACGAACTTCGTAGTTGCGGGCGCGGGTCAGCGACTTGAAACCGCGCTTCGGCAGGCGACGCTGCAAAGGCATTTGACCGCCCTCGAAGCCAACTTTGTGGAAGCCGCCCGAACGGGATTTTTGACCCTTGTGGCCACGACCGCAGGTCTTGCCGAGACCGGAACCGATGCCACGACCGACGCGCTTGGCGGCTTTCTTGGAGCCTTCACCCGGCTTGATGGTATTCAGACGCATGGCTTAACCCTCAACCTTGACGAGATACTGAACCTTCTGGATCATGCCGCGCACTGCCGGCGTATCCACCAGTTCAGAAGAACTATTCAGCTTACGAAGACCAAGACCACGCACCGTAGCGCGGTGATCCTGCTTCGTACCGATGATGCTCTTGACGAGCTTCACTGTGATTTTCTTGTCAGCCATGACTTACCCCAGGACTCGCTCAACCGATAGACCACGCTTGGCGGCGATCTCGGCCGGCGTATTCACCTTCGACAAACCGTCGATAGTGGCACGCACGATATTGTAGGGATTGGTTGAGCCATGAGCCTTGGCAACCACATTGGTGACGCCGACGACCTCGAAGACGGCACGCATAGCGCCGCCAGCGATAATGCCAGTACCTTCGGGAGCCGGCTGGATCATCACGGTCGTTGCGCCATGACGGCCCATCACGGTGTGATGAACAGTGCCGTTCTTCAGGCTGACCTTGGCCATCTTGCGACGAGCCTCATCCATTGCCTTTTGGGCAGCGACCGGGACTTCGCGGGACTTGCCCTTGCCCATGCCGATGCTGCCATCGCCGTCACCGACAACGGTCAGGGCTGCGAAACCGAGAATACGGCCGCCCTTAACCACTTTGGTGACGCGATTGACCGCAACCATTTTTTCGCGCATGCCATCATCGCGCTCTTCATTCTGTTGCGGCTTCTTGTTTCTATCAGGTTTAGCCATTTTCTAACCTTATCCTTTCGCAGCAATCAGAACTTCAGACCGGCTTCACGCGCAGCTTCCGCCAACGCCTGAACACGACCGTGATACTGAAGGCCGGAACGATCAAAAGCCACCTGCTCAATGCCGGCCGCCTTGGCGCGCTCGGCAATCAGCTTGCCCACCGAAGTGGCAGCAGCCTTGTTACCGCCGTTCGGAATGTCATTGCGGACACCCGTTTCCAGCGTGGAAGCCGAAGCCAGAACCTTACCGCCGCAAGGCGAAATGATCTGTGCGTAAATATGACAGTTGGTGCGATTGACACACAACCGAACAGCCTTAAGCTCGGCAATTTTGGCCCGGGTTTGGCGGGAACGGCGCAAACGCGCTTGTTTCTTATTAAACATATGCCACCCTTACTTCTTCTTGGTTTCCTTGATAACCACCACTTCGTCCGAGTACCGAACGCCCTTGCCCTTGTAGGGCTCCGGCTTACGATATGCACGAACTTCGGCAGCAACCTGGCCGACCTGTTGCTTGTCAGCCCCCTTGATCAGGATTTCGGTCTGGGTCGGGCACTCGACCTTCACACCTGCGGGCATCTTATGCGCCACAGGATGTGAAAAGCCCAGCGACAGATTCAGGACATCGCCCTGAGCCTGGGCGCGATATCCCACGCCAACCAACTGAAGCTTGCGCTCGAAGCCCTTGGACACACCGTTAACCATATTGTTCAGATTCGCACGCATCGTGCCCCACATGGCATCGGCATTCACCGCACCATCAATCTTGGACACCTGAACATTCTGACCTTCGACGGAAACCTTTACGGACGGATGAGCAATCGTCTTCAAGGAACCCAGCGGGCCCTTGACAGTGATTTGCTCACCAACCGAAACTTCAACGCCGGCGGGGAGAATAATTGGATTCTTACCAATACGAGACATAAATTTCCCCTTACGCCACGATGCAAAGAACTTCGCCGCCGACCTTGCTGGCGCGAGCCTTGCGATCAGTCATGACGCCCTTGGGAGTCGACACAATGGCGACACCCAAACCGTTCATGACGCGAGGAATATCCTCGCAGCCCTTGTAAATACGCAGACCAGGCTTGGAAACACGCTCGATGCGCTCAATGACCGGACGACCGGCGTAATACTTGAGTGCAATCTCGAGGGTCGGCTTGCCATCAGCCTGACGAACTGCGAAATCATCGACGTAGCCTTCATCTTTCAGCACAGCAGCAATGGCCACCTTGACTTTGGACGAGGGCATGGAGACAGACGCCTTTTCGGCGAGCTGGGCGTTGCGGATGCGAGTCAGCATGTCCGCGATCGGATCGCTCATAGCCATTTCTGAATCTCCTTTTTACCAGCTGGCTTTAACAACACCCGGAACTTCGCCATTGAAGGCCAGTTCGCGGATCTTGTGACGGCACAGACCGAACTTACGGAAAACACCACGCGGACGACCGGTCAGCTGGCAACGATTGCGCAGACGAGACGGGCTCGAGTTACGCGGCAAGGCCTGGAACTTCAGACGGGCAGCGTAACGCTCATCGTCAGACAGGCTCGCGTTATTGAAAATCGCCTCGAGGGCAGCACGCTTCTTGGCGTACTGAGCCACCAGCTTGCGGCGCTTTTCTTCACGGTTGATCAGAGCAAGTTTTGCCATGATTGCCTCAATTCTTGAACGGGAACTTGAACGCCGCCAACAGAGCCTTGGCTTCTGCGTCGGATTTCGCGGTCGTGGTGATGCTGATGTTCATACCCCGGAGAGCATCGATCTTGTCGTACTCGATTTCCGGGAAAATGATCTGCTCTTTGACACCCATGTTGTAGTTGCCCTGGCCATCAAAACCCTTGCCAGAAACACCACGGAAGTCGCGAACACGAGGCAAAGCAATAGTCACCAAGCGATCAAGGAATTCGAACATGCGCGGACCACGAAGCGTGACCATGCAACCAATCGGGTAGCCGTCACGAATCTTGAAGCCAGCAATAGACTTGCGGGCCTTGGTCGTCACCGGCTTTTGACCTGCGATCTTCTGCATGTCGCCAACGGCATTTTCGAGAACCTTCTTATCCGCGACAGCCTCACCGACACCCATGTTCAGGGTGATCTTGGTGATACGCGGGACTTCCATAACGGACTTGTAACCGAATTGTTTACTCAGATCAGCAACAACGGTGTCCTTGTAAAACTGCTGCAAACGCGCCATGACCACTCCTTATGCGTTTACCAGTTCGCCGTTCGACTTGAACACGCGAACCTTGCGGCCGTCATCAAGCGCCTTGAAGCCAACGCGATCGGCTTTCTTGGTAGCAGGATTAAACAGCGCAACATTGGAGATATGAATAGGCATATCTTTATCTACGATGCCACCAGCCACACCCTTTACAGGATTCGGCTTCACGTGCTTCTTGGCACGATTGACACCCTCGACAAGCACATGCTCATCATCGACACGACGTAGCACGGTACCGCGCTTGCCCTTGTCTTTACCGGTAACAACGACGATTTCGTCGCCTTTACGAATTTTTTCCATGGCCAGCCCCTTACAGCACTTCTGGAGCCAAGGACACGATCTTCATAAAGCGCTCGGTACGCAGTTCGCGGGTCACCGGGCCAAAGATGCGCGTGCCGATCGGCTCGAGCTTGTTGTTGAGAAGAACTGCGGCATTGCCATCAAAGCGAACCAGCGAGCCATCCGCACGACGAACACCCTTGGCGGTACGAACCACCACGGCGTTATATACGTCGCCTTTTTTGACGCGGCCACGCGGCGCAGCATCCTTGATGCTGACCTTGATGATGTCACCAATGCCTGCATAACGGCGCCTGGACCCACCCAGCACTTTGATACACATTACTGAACGTGCGCCGGTGTTATCGGCGACATCCAGAGTTGTCTGCATCTGAATCATTTAAATTAACTCCAACTTAATCCGCCTGCGCGGTCAGTCTTGGAACCCGTACGGGTTGAACAAATTTGCAGTCTGTCAGGAAGACGTCTGCAAAAAAGAAGCCGGATTATACCGGCTTCTCTCAAGACTGCGCAAGCATTTTAAGAAACTTTCGTTATACGACGATCGCCTTCTCAAGAACACTTGTCACTGCCCAAGTCTTCGTGCGAGAAACCGGACGGGTTTCGACGATCTCGACGAGATCGCCAGCCCTGGCCGAATTACCCTCATTGTGGGCGTGATACTTTTTGGAACGAACCATCACCTTGCCGTACATGGGGTGCTTGACCTTACGTTCGACGAGGACGGTAACCGTCTTTTCCATCTTGTCGCTGACAACACGACCGACGAGAGTACGTTTGCTACTGGTGGTTTCGCTCATTGCTGCACCGCCTTTTCACGGATAAGCGTGCGAACGCGAGCGATGTCGCGACGCACCTTGGACATTTGGCTGGTATTGGACAGCTGCTGGGTAGCGAGCTGCATACGCATACCGAACTGGGCCCTCAACAGGTCCAGCAATTCCTTGTTGAGCTCGTCCACGCTCTTGGTTCTCAATTCACTAGCTTTCATGATTACCCCAGATGACGAGTCACGAAGGTGGTGGCAATCGGCAACTTGGCAGCAGCAAGGGCAAAAGCCTCGCGAGCCAGCGCTTCATTCACGCCATCCATTTCATATAGAACTTTACCCGGCTGGATTTCAGCAACCCAGTATTCCGGATTCCCCTTACCGTTACCCATACGGACTTCGGCAGGCTTCTTCGAAACTGGCTTATCCGGGAAAATACGAATCCAGATGCGGCCGCCACGCTTAATGTGACGAGTCATTGCACGGCGGGCAGCTTCGATCTGACGAGCCGTCAAGCGACCACGACCGGTCGCCTTCAGGCCCCACTCACCGAACGACACCTTGGTGCCGCGGGTAGCCAGACCTTCGTTGCGCCCCTTGTGCTCCTTGCGGAACTTGCGGCGATTTGGTTGCAGCATGTTAAGCACCTGCCTTTCTTACACGCTTGTCCGGAGCGCCAGCGCCATTACCATCAGCCTTCTTGACGGTACGGGTACGCGGCTTGTCGCCTTCCGGCTTGCCCGGAGCGCGACGCGGACGACGGTCATCAGCTGCTGGCTCTTCAACTGCCGGCTGCTCATTGCGATCAAGCATGTCACCCTTGTAAACCCAGACCTTGATACCAATGATGCCGTAGGTGGTCAGCGCTTCCGAGGTTGCGTAGTCAATGTCAGCACGCAGGGTATGCAATGGCACACGGCCTTCGCGATACCACTCGCTGCGAGCAATTTCAGCACCATTAAGACGACCAGCACTCATGACCTTGATACCCTGGGCACCAAGACGCATTGCATTTTGCATTGCACGCTTCATGGCACGACGGAACATGATGCGCTTTTCGAGTTGCTGGGCAATCGAATCTGCGATCAGCTGCGCATCGATTTCCGGCTTGCGGATTTCTTCGATCGACACATGGACAGGAACGCCCATGATGCGCTGAAGATCCGAACGAAGTTGTTCGATATCTTCGCCCTTCTTGCCGATAACGACACCCGGTCGAGCCGAGTAAACCGTGACACGAGCATTCTTCGCTGGACGCTCGATCAGCACACGGCCGACAGACGCGTGCGCGAGCTTACGCTTCAGATACTCACGAACCTTGATGTCTTCATTAAGCATGCCCGGAAAGTCCTTGCTGTTAGCGTACCAGCGTGAACTCCAGTTTTTGGTGACTGCCAGACGAAAGCCAGTCGGATGAATTTTCTGTCCCATGGCTCTTCCTTAGTTACCAACGGTCAGATAGATATGGCAGGTCGGCTTGACGATCCGATTGCCACGACCCTTGGCGCGCGCCGTAAAGCGCTTCAGCACCATGCCTTTTTCGACGTAGATGGTCTTGACCATCAGTTCGTCGATATCAGCACCATCGTTGTGCTCGGCGTTGGCGATTGCCGACTCAAGAACCTTCTTGACAATACCAGCGCCCTTTTTCGGGCAGAAAGCCAGGATGTTTAGAGCCTGACCAACCGGCTTGCCGCGCACCAAGTCCGCCACTAGGCGGCCTTTTTGCTCGGAGAGGCGTACGCCCCGTAGACTTGCACGAGTTTCCATGTCAGCTCCTTACTTCTTGGCCTTTTTGCCGGCGGTATGACCCTTGAACGTCCGGGTCAGCGAGAACTCGCCGAGCTTGTGACCGACCATATTCTCGGTGACGAACACCGGGATATGCTGCTTTCCGTTATGGACAGCAATAGTCAGACCGATAAACTCGGGGAGGATCGTTGAACGACGCGACCATGTCTTGATCGGGCGCTTGTCGCTGGTAGCACGAACTGCTTCGACTTTGTCGATCAGGTGTGCATCAACAAACGGGCCCTTTTTGAGAGAACGTCCCATTTCCTACCCCTTAACGCTTATGACGGCGCTGAACGATCATGCTGTTCGTGCGCTTGTTGCTGCGGGTGCGGTAACCCTTGGTGGGCTGACCCCACGGATTGACTGGCACGCGACCTTCGCCGGTACGACCTTCACCACCACCGTGGGGGTGATCGACCGGGTTCATGGCGGTACCACGAACGGTCGGGCGAATACCACGCCAACGCATAGCACCGGCCTTGCCGAACTTGCGCAGGTTGTGCTCTTCGTTGCCAACTTCACCGATGGTTGCGCGGCATTCGACATGCACGCGACGCACTTCGCCAGAGCGGAGACGGATCTGGGCGTAAGAACCTTCACGAGCCAGCAGCTGAACGGAAGTACCGGCAGAGCGAGCGATTTGCGCACCCTTGCCTGGCAGCATTTCAACACAGCAAATGGTCGTACCAACCGGAATATTGCGAATCGGCAGAGCATTGCCAGACTTGATCGGAGCTTCAGAGCCACTCATGATCGGCTGACCAACCACCATGCCCTTGTTGGCGATGATGTAGCGGCGCTCGCCATCGGCATAACACAGCAGCGCGATATTGGCAGTGCGGTTCGGATCATATTCCAGACGCTCAACCTTGGCCGGGATCCCGTCCTTGTTGCGCTTGAAATCGATGACACGATAAGCCTGCTTATGACCACCGCCCTGATGGCGAACAGTGATGCGACCATTGTTGTTGCGGCCGGCATTACCCGACTTGGCCTCAACCAAGGCGGCGAATGGCTTACCTTTGTGCAGATTGGCATTGACCACCAGCACGACGGCGCGACGACCAGGGGAAGTCGGCTTGACTTTAACGAGAGCCATTAGGCATTCCCCCCTTCAACAAAATTAATTTCCTGACCGGCCTTAAGGCTAACGTAGGCTTTTTTCCAGCCCTTGCGACGACCAGTTGCACCCTTGAAGCGCTTGACCTTGCCCTTGACGTTGGCGACCTGAACGGCCTCAACTTCAACTTTGAACAAGAGCTCGACTGCGGCCTTGATCTCGGGTTTGGTTGCATCGGAGCAAACACGGAAAATAACCTGATCGTGTTTGTCAGCAACGTAGGTTGCCTTCTCGGAGATTTGCGGTGCTAGCAGCACCTGCATCAGACGCTGTTGGTTCATCCCCACATCTCCTCGAACTTGGCCACCGCATTCTTGGTTACCAGAACCTTGGCGAAGCGGACCAGAGAAACCGGATCGGCCTCTTGCGCCTCCAGGACCAGAACGTTGGGCAGGTTACGCGACGACAGATAAAGATTCTCGTTCAGCGTATCCGTAATAACCAGAAGATTGCCCTCAAGACCCAAGCTCTTCAGCTTTTGCGTGAATAGTTTGGTCTTGGGAGCCTCAATGGTCAGATCGTCGATGACGACCATGCGACCTTGACGAGCCAACTCGGAGAGGATTGCAGCCATACCGGCGCGGAACATCTTCTTGTTGACCTTCTGGCTGAAATTTTCTTCAGGAGAGTTCGGGAAAATCCGACCACCCCCACGCCACAGCGGGCTGCCATTGCTACCAGCACGGGCACGGCCCGTACCCTTCTGGCGCCACGGCTTGGTCGTGGTGTGACGGACTTCGGAGCGATCCTTCTGCTGGCGATCTCCGGAACGTGCATTCGCCTGATAGGCGACGACGATCTGGTGAACCAGAGCTTCGTTGAAATCGCGACCGAACAGCACGTCGGAAGCCTGCAACTTGGCAGCTTCCTGACCTTGTTCGTTAATTACATTAAGTTCCATGCCGCCCCCTTAAGCCTTGACCGCCGGACGCACAACGACGTCGGAACCCTTGGCGCCAGGAACAGCACCCTTGACCAGAAGCAACTGGCGCTCGACATCAACGCGAACAATCGTCAGTCCCTGCATCGTGGATTGAACATCACCCATATGCCCGGCCATGCGCTTACCCGGGAAAACACGACCCGGATCCTGCGCCATACCGATAGAACCCGGCGCGTTGTGCGACAGCGAGTTACCATGGGTTGCACGGTTTGAACTGAAGTTGTGGCGTTTGATGCCACCCTGGAAACCCTTACCGATGGAGCTACCGGTCACGTCAACCTTTTGCCCTTCGGCAAAAATAGTGACAGCAACCTGGTCGCCCGCCTTGAAAGTGGCGAGCTGATCAGCACCGATCAGGAATTCCTTGAGCACATGCCCGGCTTCAACACCCGCCTTGGCCAGATGGCCAGCAAGGGGCTTCGAAACACGAGAGGCACGGCGCTTGCCGAATGCGACCTGAATGGCTGAGTAGCCATCGATCTCCGGCGTTTTTACTTGGGTCACTCGATTGTTAGACACGTCAAGCACAGTTACCGGAATGGACGCGCCATCCTCGGCAAAAATGCGAGTCATGCCAACCTTGCGACCAACAAGGCCTAGACTCATGGTTATTCTCCTCATCGCCGGCTGCGATTGGCCGGTCGATGTAAAACAACAAATGGGCAGCCGTCGCCGGCCACCCCCGAAAGGCGCGGATTATATCCGCAACTACCGTATTACTGCAACTTGATTTCGACGTCGACGCCTGCGGGGAGGTCCAGCTTCATCAGCGCATCAACGGTTTTGTCAGTCGGATCAACGATATCCATCAGACGCAGATGGGTACGAATTTCAAGTTGATCACGGGAAGCCTTGTTGACGTGCGGCGAACGAAGGATGTCGAAACGCTGCTTACGCGTCGGCAGCGGAACCGGGCCACGAACAACAGCACCGGTACGCTTGGCGGTTTCGACGATTTCCTGAGCGGATTGATCGATCAGGCGATAGTCGAAGGCCTTCAGACGGATACGGATTTTTTGGCTTTGCATTTTTGGCTTCCAAAGAACAATGGGGCGAGCGTCAACTCGCCCCGATTTTCGAAAAGAACAATTACTCGATGATTTTGGCGACGACGCCGGCGCCGACGGTACGACCGCCTTCACGGATGGCGAAGCGCAGACCTTCTTCCATGGCGATCGGCGCGATCAACTTGACAGTCATCTGGATGTTGTCACCCGGCATAACCATTTCCGTGCCTTCCGGCAGGGAGATCGCGCCCGTCACGTCGGTCGTGCGGAAGTAGAACTGCGGACGGTAGTTGTTGAAGAACGGGGTGTGACGACCACCTTCGTCCTTGGACAGAACGTACACTTCGCCGGTGAAGTGGGTGTGCGGGGTGATGGAGCCCGGCTTGCACAGCACTTGGCCGCGTTCGACGTCTTCACGCTTGGTACCACGGAGCAGCGCACCAACATTGTCGCCCGCCTGACCTTGGTCGAGCAGCTTGCGGAACATTTCGACACCGGTACATGTGGTCTTGACGGTCGGACGGATACCGACGATTTCGATTTCTTCGCCAACCTTGACGATACCGCGCTCGATACGACCGGTAACGACGGTACCGCGACCGGAGATGGAGAAGACGTCTTCAACCGGCATCAGGAACGGCAGATCAACAGCGCGCTCCGGGGTCGGGATGTAGGAGTCAAGGGCATCGGCCAGGCGGAAGATGGAGGGTTCGCCGATTTCGGACTGGTCGCCTTCGAGGGCTTTCAGTGCAGAGCCGTGAATGATCGGGGTGTCGTCACCCGGGAAGTCGTACTTGGAGAGCAGCTCGCGCAGTTCCATTTCGACGAGCTCGAGCAGCTCGGCGTCGTCAACCATGTCGCACTTGTTCATGAACACGAGAACGTACGGCACGCCAACCTGACGGGCAAGCAGGATGTGCTCGCGGGTCTGCGGCATCGGGCCGTCAGCAGCGGAACAGACGAGAATGGCGCCGTCCATCTGGGCAGCACCGGTAATCATGTTCTTGACGTAGTCAGCGTGGCCCGGGCAGTCAACGTGGGCGTAGTGACGGTTGGCGGTTTCGTATTCGACGTGGGCGGTATTAATCGTAATACCGCGCGCCTTTTCTTCCGGCGCCGCGTCAATCTGGTCATACGCCTTGGCGGAACCGCCAAACTTGGCAGCCAGCACCGTGGTGATTGCAGCCGTCAGCGTCGTCTTGCCGTGGTCAACGTGACCAATCGTGCCAACATTGACGTGCGGTTTCGTACGCGCGAATTTTTCCTTAGCCATTATCAGTTCTCCGGCAATTATTTCTTGTTAATGACGGCCTCAGCGACGTTTTTCGGCGCTTCGGTGTAGTGCTTGAATTCCATCGAGTAGGTGGCCCGACCCTGTGACAAGGAGCGGACAGAAGTCGAGTAACCGAACATTTCGGAAAGAGGAACTTCGGCCTTGACGAGCTTGATACCGCCAACTTGATCTTCCATACCCTGAACGATGCCACGACGCGACGAAAGGTCGCCCATGACGTTACCCATGTACTCCTCTGGAGTCTCTACCTCAACCGACATCATCGGCTCGAGCAACGTCGGACTCGCCTTCTTCATACCTTCCTTGAACGCCATCGAAGCAGCCATACGGAAAGCATTTTCGTTAGAGTCAACATCGTGGTATGAGCCATCAAATAGCGTGAACTTAACATCAACAACCGGGAACCCTGCCAGCACGCCGCTGGTTACGGCATCACGCAACCCCTTGTCGACCGCTGGGATAAACTCACGAGGCACAACACCTCCCTTGATGGCATCGATGAACTCGTAGCCTTTACCAGCCTCGTTCGGCTCGATCTTGAGCCAGACATGACCGAACTGTCCACGACCACCCGACTGTTTGACGAATTTACCTTCCTGCTCGACCGACTTCTTGATGCATTCGCGGTATGCCACCTGAGGAGCACCAACTGTCGCTTCGACATTGAACTCGCGGCGCATACGATCAACCAGAATCTCAAGGTGCAGCTCACCCATGCCGGAAATAATGGTTTGACCGGACTCTTCGTCGGTCCGCACACGGAAAGACGGATCCTCCTGAGCCAAACGGCCCAGCGCTAGACCCATCTTCTCTTGGTCTGCCTTTGTCTTCGGCTCAACAGCAACGTGAATCACCGGCTCCGGAAAGATCATCCGTTCAAGCGTAATGACCTTGGACGGATCGCACAAGGTGTCGCCGGTTGTAGCCTCCTTGAGACCAACGGCAGCGGCGATGTCTCCAGCGCGCACCTCCTTGATTTCTTCACGCTGATTGGCGTGCATCTGAAGGATGCGGCCGAGACGCTCTTTACGCCCCTTGACCGGGTTGTAAACGGTATCGCCAGAATTGATAACACCGGAATAAACGCGGAAGAAGATCAGCTGACCAACGAACGGGTCAGTCATGATCTTGAATGCCAGCGCCGAGAAAGCCTCATCATCAGCAGCACGACGCTCGCCTTCGGACTCGTTTTCGAGAATGCCCTTAACGGGAGGGATATCGACCGGCGAAGGCAGCAACTCGATAACAGCGTCCAGCATCTTCTGCACGCCCTTGTTCTTGAAGGCTGTGCCACAGAGCATCGGCTGGATTTCACAAGCAAGGGTACGGATACGCAGGCCCGCAATAATATCAGCCTCCGACAAGTCACCCTCTTCGAGGTACTTATTCATCAGCTCCTCAGAAGCCTCGGCAGCCGCCTCGACCATCTGCTCACGCCAAGTCGCGGCATCATCAGCCAAGTCCGCAGGAATTTCGCGAGCATCGTACTTCATGCCCTGAGAAGCCTCATCCCAGTAGATAGCCCTCATCCTGATCAGATCTACGACACCTTCGAACTTATCTTCGGCGCCAATAGGAATAACGATAGGCACCGGATTGGCCTTCAGGCGCAACTTCAGCTGATCAACAACCTTGAAGAAATTGGCACCCGAACGGTCCATTTTATTCACAAAGGCCAGACGCGGCACGCCGTATTTGTTGGCCTGACGCCAAACCGTTTCCGACTGTGGCTGAACGCCACCAACCGCACAGTAAACCATGCAGGCTGCATCGAGGACTCGCATCGAGCGCTCAACCTCGATTGTGAAGTCAACGTGCCCCGGAGTATCAATGATATTGATGTGGTGCGGCTGGAACTGCTTGTCCATGCCACTCCAGAAACAAGTCGTTGCCGCCGACGTAATGGTAATGCCGCGCTCTTGCTCCTGCTCCATCCAGTCCATAGTAGCAGCGCCATCGTGTACTTCACCGATCTTGTGGTTAACACCGGTATAGAAAAGGATACGTTCGGTCGTCGTCGTTTTGCCGGCGTCGATGTGAGCGCTGATACCGATATTACGGTAGCGCTCGATGGGGGTTTTGCGTGCCACGTTAAAGCCCTTTGAAAATTAGAAGCGGAAGTGAGCGAAGGCCTTGTTGGCCTCAGCCATACGGTGCACTTCGTCGCGCTTCTTGACGGCACCACCGCGGTTTTCGGCGGCTTCCAGCATTTCGGCAGCCAGACGCTGACCCATGGACTTTTCGGAACGCTTGCGAGCAGACTCACGCAACCAGCGCATAGCTAGCGCGGCACGACGAGCCGGACGAACTTCAACCGGAACCTGATAGTTGGCACCGCCAACTCGGCGCGACTTCACCTCAACCATCGGGCGAACATTGGCCATGGCAGAACCGAAGACCTCAAGCGGATCTTTGCCAGATTTGGTAGTAATGATATCGAAAGCGCCGTAGACAATGCGCTCAGCAACAGACTTTTTTCCACTTTGCATAATGGCGTTCACAAACTTCGAAACATCGACATTGCCAAACTTCGGATCCGGCAGAATGTCACGCTTAGGTACTTCACGACGACGGGGCATATTAACCTCTAATAAATACGATTCAGTTGAAAAGCCGGGCTAGGGTTTTACCCTCCCGGCCTCTCCCGACCACCCAAAAGAGCAGCCACTTACTCAAGCCACTATATAAATCAAGCAGCCTTCGGACGCTTGGCCCCGTATTTGGAACGGGACTGCTTACGATCTTTGACGCCCTGGGTATCCAAGGAGCCACGCACGGTGTGGTAGCGAACACCCGGCAAGTCCTTGACACGACCACCGCGAATCAAAACTACGGAGTGCTCTTGCAAGTTGTGACCTTCGCCACCAATATAGGAAATCACTTCAAAGCCGTTGGTTAAGCGCACTTTGCACACCTTACGAAGAGCGGAGTTTGGCTTCTTCGGAGTAGTTGTATACACACGGGTACAGACGCCACGCTTCTGCGGGCATTTTTCCAGAGCAGGCACCTTGCTCTTGGCCTTTTCGGCTACGCGCGGCTTGCGCACGAGCTGGTTGATGGTCGGCATATCAAACTTCCTTTAACGGCCGGGCACCAATAACTAGTACACGACGGCTATTTTGTTATCCAAAGCGGAGACAATGATTAGTCCCCGCCGACAAGAACCATAAATTTTATGGCCGATCAAGCCCCATGTCAACGAGACTGGGGCTTGGTAATCAAATAACTAGTCTTCTGCCACTCCTTGCGTTGCATTCTCGGCAAAGACATCGTCAATCGGACGGCTGGTTGCTGCACCCTCGGCTGCCACCTGAGCCTTGCGGCTGCGGTGATAAGCCAAACCGGTACCGGCCGGGATTAGACGTCCGACGATTACATTTTCCTTCAGCCCGCGAAGTTCGTCGCGCTTACCCATAATGGCAGCCTCGGTCAGCACTCGCGTAGTTTCTTGGAAAGACGCTGCAGAAATAAACGAGTCAGTGGACAGGGAAGCCTTCGTAATACCGAGCAGCATATGATCAAAATTAGCAGGCAACTTACCCTCCGCAATCGCTCGATCGTTTTCTGCCAACAATTCTGCGCGTTCCACCTGCTCAGACTTGATAAATTTGGTATCCCCTGGCTCAGTTATCGCCACACGGCGAAGCATCTGGCGAACAATGACTTCAATATGCTTGTCGTTAATCTTTACGCCTTGCAAACGATAAACATCTTGAACTTCGTCTGTGATGTAGCGGGCCAACTCCTCGACGCCCTGCAATCGCAGGATATCGTGTGGGTCCGGAGCACCTTCCACAATCTTCTCGCCTTTGTTGACGACCTGGCCGTCATGCACCAGTACGTGCTTGTCCTTGGGAATGAGATACTCATGAGCAACACCCTCGAGATCAGTAATGATCAGGCGCTGCTTTCCTTTAGTATCCTTACCAAAACCAATTGTGCCGGTATATTCCGCAAGCACGGAAGCATCCTTCGGCGTACGCGCTTCGAACAGTTCGGCCACACGCGGCAGACCGCCGGTAATGTCGCGAGTCTTGGCGGACTCTTGCGGCATACGGGCCAGTACGTCACCGACACCAACCTGCTGACCATCCAGCACGGAAATGATGGATCCGACCTGGAAGGCGATGGAAACAGTGTGATCGCTACCAGCAACGCGAACTTCCTGGCCACTTTCATCAAGCAGCTTGACGACTGGACGCAAACCCTTGACGGCCGCTTTACCACCACGCTTGTTGTCGATAACGACGAGCGTGGAAAGGCCGGTTACATCATCGACCTGCTTGGCCACAGTGACGCCTTCTTCAACGTTCTCGAAGCGGGCGGTACCAGCGTATTCGGTAATGATCGGACGGGTGTGCGGATCCCAGGTTGCCAGCTTGGCGCCGGCCTTGACAGCCCTGTCCTGATCAACCGAAAGGATGGCTCCGTAAGGCACCTTGTGACGCTCGCGCTCGCGGCCATGATCATCGACAATCAAGACTTCGCCAGAACGCGAAATAACAACCTTTTCATCCTTGGCACTGGTCACATAGCGCATGTTCGTGCTATAGCGCACGGTACCGGCAGACTTGCCCTCGACCTTGTCAGCGACGGCAGCACGGGAAGCCGCTCCACCGACGTGGAAGGTACGCATAGTGAGCTGGGTTCCCGGCTCCCCGATCGACTGGGCAGCGATAACGCCGACAGCCTCACCGGCATTGACCATCGTGCCGCGACCAAGGTCGCGACCGTAACACTGGGCACACAGGCCATAACGCGTATCGCAGGTGAGCGGAGTACGTACCTTGACTTCGTCGATGCCCAGCTTGTCGATCAGGTCGACCAAGTCTTCGTCCAGCATGGTGCCGGCGAAAATCACCGATTCCTGAGTTTCCGGATCGATCAGGTCATCAACCACGACGCGGCCGAGAATACGCTCGCGCAGGGCTTCGATAACTTCACCGCCCTCAACCAAGGCCTTGACGACAAAACCGTTGCGGGTTCCGCAGTCATCTTCGGTGATAACCAGATCCTGCGTGACATCGACCAGACGACGTGTCAGGTAACCGGAGTTCGCCGTCTTCAACGCCGTATCGGCCAGCCCCTTACGGGCACCGTGGGTCGAGATGAAGTACTGGAGAACGTTCAGACCTTCGCGGAAGTTAGTCGTAATCGGTGTCTCGATAATCGAGCCATCCGGCTTCGCCATCAAACCACGCATACCGGCCAACTGGCGAATCTGAGCCGCGGAGCCGCGGGCGCCGGAATCGGCCATCATGTAGATAGAATTGAACGAGTCCTGCTTGACCTTCTTGCCGTGACGGTCGACGGTTTCCTCGTGACCGAGTTCGTCCATCATCACCTTGGCAACCTGATCGCCAGTACGGCCCCAGATATCGACGACCTTGTTGTAGCGTTCGCCGTTGGTCACCAGACCGTTGGTGTACTGGATTTCGATTTCCTTAACTTCAGCCTCGGCAGAAGCAATGATTTCGTATTTCTTGGCCGGGACGCGCATGTCGTCAGAGCAAAAGGAAATACCAGCGCGGGTAGCCAAGGCATAACCGTTCTGCATCAACTTGTCGGCGAAGACAACCGTTTCCTTTAGGCCACAGCGACGGAAGGATTCGTCGATCAGCTTGGAAATTTCCTTCTTCTTCAAGGCACGATCAATCGTCTTGAAAGGCATACCCTTCGGAAGAATCTTCGAAAGCAGCGCACGACCGGCGGTCGTTTCGACGCGAACCAGTTTTTCGACAAATTCGCCGTCGACCGCAGAAGGCTCATATTGCTTGAGGCGAACCGAAATGCGCGAGTGCACATCCAGCTGGCCGGCTGCCATGGCACGCTCGATTTCATTGATGTCAGCGAAGTACATGCCTTCGCCCTTACCGTTGATCTTTTCACGCGTAGCGTAATACAGGCCGAGCACGATGTCCTGTGAGGGCACGATGATCGGCTGACCGTTCGCAGGCGACAGCACATTGTTAGAAGCCAGCATCAGCGTGCGTGCCTCCATCTGTGCTTCGAGCGACAGCGGGACGTGGACAGCCATTTGGTCACCGTCGAAGTCGGCGTTGAACGCGGCGCAAACCAGCGGATGCAACTGAATGGCCTTGCCTTCAATCAGGGTCGGCTCAAAGGCTTGGATACCCAAGCGGTGCAGTGTCGGCGCGCGGTTCAGCATGACCGGGTGTTCGCGGATGACATCTTCGAGGATGTCCCAAACCACCGGCTCCTGGCTTTCGACCATCTTCTTGGCTTGCTTGATGGTGGTCGCGTAGCCAAGCACTTCCAGCTTGTGGAAGATGAATGGCTTGAACAGTTCCAGCGCCATCAGCTTGGGCAGGCCGCATTGATGCAGCTTGAGCTGCGGACCAACCACGATGACTGAACGGCCAGAGTAGTCAACGCGCTTGCCCAGCAAGTTCTGACGGAAACGACCGCCCTTGCCCTTGATCATGTCGGCCAGCGACTTCAGCGGGCGCTTGTTGGCACCGGTCATGGCCTTGCCGCGACGACCGTTGTCGAGCAGGGAGTCGACGGACTCCTGCAGCATGCGCTTTTCGTTGCGGACGATGATTTCCGGTGCCTTCAGTTCAAGCAGACGCTTCAGACGATTATTCCGGTTAATCACGCGACGATAAAGATCATTCAGGTCGGATGTGGCAAAACGACCGCCATCGAGCGGAACCAGCGGGCGCAAGTCCGGCGGCAGCACTGGCAGAACTTCGAGGATCATCCAGTCCGGCTTAATGCCGGATTTCTGGAAACCTTCGAGAATCTTCAGACGCTTGGCGAGCTTCTTGTTCTTTGCTTCGGAGCCGGTGACTTCGAGCTCCGCATGCAGCGATTCGACTTCGCTATTGAGGTCGAGATTGCGCAGCAACTCACGGATGCCTTCAGCACCCATGAAAGCAACAAACTCGTCGCCATGCTCTTCCATCATTTCCAGATACTGCTCTTCGGTGAGCAACTGGGCACGCTGGAGGTTGCTGACCATACCTGGATCGGTCACGACATATGCTTCGAAGTACAACACGCGCTCGATATCGCGCAGCGTCATGTCGAGCACCATGCCGAGACGGGACGGCAGTGACTTCAGGAACCAGATGTGAGCGGTCGGCGAGGCGAGTTCAATGTGACCCATACGGTCACGACGAACCTTGGCCAGCGTCACCTCGACGCCGCACTTCTCGCAGATCACGCCGCGATGCTTGAGGCGCTTGTACTTGCCGCACAGGCACTCATAATCCTTGATCGGGCCGAAGATCTTGGCGCAGAACAGGCCATCACGCTCCGGCTTGAAAGTACGGTAGTTGATAGTTTCCGGCTTCTTGACTTCACCGTAGGACCAGGAACGGATCTTTTCGGGCGAGGCGAGACCAATGGTAATCGCGTCAAATTCCTCTTCCGCCGTTACCTGCTTGAATAGATCGAGCAATGCTTTCATCGTTTAACTCCCAGCCCTAAATCAGTAACGTTCCAGATCGATATCGATCGCCAGCGAACGGATTTCCTTGACCAGCACATTGAAAGATTCCGGCATGCCGGCGTCGATCCTGTGCTCGCCCTTGACGATATTCTCGTAAACCTTGGTACGGCCATTCACGTCATCGGACTTCACGGTCAACATTT